>NZ_JAFZ01000001.1:0-344577 GCF_000526395.1 Aminobacterium mobile DSM 12262
CTATTTCGATACTTCCTATAAGGGATGGAAACTCAGCTATCGCATTTCCACCGTATGTGCCGTACATTATTTCGATACTTCCTATAAGGGATGGAAACTTGACTCCCCGCCTGCCATATATCCTATATCACTTGAATTTCGATACTTCCTATAAGGGATGGAAACCGAAATCCACGATGCTGATGGCAACAAGATTGCAATGCTTTTTATGCTTCCTATAAGGGATGGAAACAGGCGTAGTGCAATAAATTTACCAGTGCCATCTTTTGATTTCGATACTTCCTATAAGGGATGGAAACTCGTGTACTACTTCGGTGTTTCGTAGCCGCTTCGTTCTTTTTATGCTTCCTATAAGGGATGGAAACGTTTACCGTCTCTCAAGGCGGAGTAGGAGGATTTCTCTTTTTATGCTTCCTATAAGGGATGGAAACCAGGCAGCATAAGCTTGAACCATGGACGGGCCGGACTTTTTATGCTTCCTATAAGGGATGGAAACATCCCAGAGAGTACTTCCTCTTCCTGCCGTTCTGTTCTTTTTATGCTTCCTATAAGGGATGGAAACCTGTTGTATAGCTATGGATGGTAGTTGCAATGGCTTGCTTTTCTTGCTTTCCCTGTTGAAACATTAAAACAGACCCCTAGGGTGCTGGCTGCCCCTCTCTTGATTTTCGATTCGGCGACGGTCTCCGGTAGCCTAGTTGCTATGGTGGCGTTAAAAGACCCTGATGGGGCAATTCTTGTGGTGCCCTTGCGACTTAATAAGAGGCCGGAAGGGTATGTAGTTAACGAGATTTCTAGTGTTTACGGAAGAAAGCAGCATGGCACTCAGAAGCCGAACAATCAGTGGTTTATTAATCAAGCAGAAGAAGGTCGGTTACGTTACATAGACACAAAAAAGCTCCGCCAGGCTCGATGCAGCCGGGCTATACTTGCCCGGTGAAGGAGCCCCGCGGGGCTTAGAGGGCTGTCAGCCCTCTAATAGAATTGTAAAGACAGAAGCTGACCTTGTCAAACTAAAATAACAATTCCCATTCTTTTATCAAGGTAAAGCTCATGGCTCTACGTCTTTTAGCTCCAGAGATACTGTAATCAGACTGTTCCAGACAGCGAAGAGGCCCTCTCCCCTACTTACATGGCGAGTAGCCACAGCTAAAACAGTAGGCGCATCCGGAAATCATTTCCATGGGGCTACCACACTCAGGGCAGCGTAAATCATGTTTTTCCTCCAGGTGTCCCTCTTTTTCAATAAGCTTCTCAAGCAACATGGCTATAGCGTCGGGAATAGACCTGGCAATGTGGGTATCATCGTAATCGAATACCCAGTATTCCTTTCCCGATAGCCCTTTCAATGTAGCAATAAAGTCTTCCAGTTTGCCCCCGCTGCGCAAACCAATGGATATGGCGCGAGAGAGAGCTTCTGTCATAGCATTGAGCTCCGATCCGCTTTTACCTATAGTGGCAAAAACCTCAAAAGGCTCGCAACCATCAAAGTTGAGGGTAACGTACATGCTTCCCCATGGCGTTTTCTGCTTTATAGTTTTGCCAAAAACAATAAGACCCGGCCGCTTCTTTACTTTACTGGTATGAGTTTTTTCCTCTGCCTTTCTCTCTATCTCTTCTTTTTTCTTCACTTCGATAGGTTGGGCAGAACGGGATCCATCTCTATAAATAGTAATTCCCTTGGCACCCATTTGATAGCACATGGCGTACACACGTTTTACGTCATCCACGGTAGCAGAGTTGGGAAGGTTCACAGTTTTACTAATTCCACTATCGATGTACCGAGCAAAAATACCTGTTACCGCCACATGCTCATCAGTAGAAATATCGTAGGCTGTAACGTAAATAGGGTTAGAAAGAGCTCCTGTTTGTTGAAGTTCTTCCTGTTGTTCTTCATCTAGCAGTTTATGGCAGAATTGCCGAAGCTCATGGCCAGATCCATCAGTCTTCATTATGCGCCGTGTCCATGACCATGCAAAGTTAGGTTCGATTCCCGAACTTGTATCTACAAGCATAGAAATAGAACCGGTAGGAGCAATGCTTAGACGACGACTATTTCGAATGTTGCCTGAAGCCAGAGCTTTTAAAAGGTTTTTCACCTTCTGGATCCGCTCTTCTTCACTCCCCATAGCATCATAGGTCAACACGCTTTCCAGAGCATTGACCAGTGTATAAGGGATGATTTCCGTTGCTCGCATGGTGGCTATCAGAGCGTAAAGATCCTCCTCGTCAACACGGGCGAACCATTCTTCTGAGAAAAGGTCTTCTCCTTCCGTTTCTCCCTTAAAAAGTTTAAAAAGTTTTTCTACTAAATGACTTTCGTCAAAGGGAGTTTTATTGGCTGACGATACGAGTTCTTCAGTAGCGCACAATGCAGCGGCAGCTAAACTTTCTCCCAGAGATGTGCAGTACAAGTTAAAACTCTCGCTTCCATAACGCATACCCAGCATAATAGCAGCATCGGCAAGCCCCATAATACCAAGGCCCACTGGGCGGATTTTTTTTGTCCGCTCCTCTATTCGTTTCAATGGGTAGGAACAGGCGTCGATCACAAGATCAAGATAATACATAGACCGATATACCTGATCCACAAATGCTTCCATATCAAAGAAAGGCAAGCCTCCCTTTGCTGTTACAAAAGATTCCACGTTGATGGAACCCAAGTTGCAGCTTGTGTAGTTAGGCAAAGGCTGTTCACCGCAAGGGTTTGTCGATTCGATACGCCATTCTTTATCAAGTTTTAGAAGGTTATCAGCATTGGCACGATCAATAAAGAAAACGCCAGGATCTCCCCTTCTCCAAGCGCTTTCACAGAGCTTATCCCACAATTCTCTGGCTGGGAGCGTACGGACTACGCTCCCATTAATACGAGAAAGGAGGGGAAAATCTCCATCGTCATGTACAGCTTCAATAAGGCGATCAGAGACACAAACAGAAATATTGAAGTAAGAGAGCTTCCCTTCCTCAACCTTGGCATCAATAAAATCCATAATATCAGGGTGATTATCGTAGAGCATCCCCATAAGGGCAGCTCTTCGCCGTCCTCCCTGCACAACCACCGACCCCATGGTGTTCCATGTCTCCATAAAGGAGATGGGGCCACTGGCTTGCCCTCCCGTTCCGCCATTTATATCGGCGCCTCTTTCTCTGAGGTTGCCGAAGTTTCCCCCTACTCCACCTCCGAATTTGCTTATGATGCTGGCGTCTTTCACAGAGTCAAAGATCCCCTCTATGCTGTCTGGGATGTTGATGACAAAGCAGGCGAAAAGCTGTTGATTTTTCGTTTTCGCCTCTAAGAGAGTCGCATAGTCTTCGAATGTCATTTCCGTTGGAGATTTGTAAATCCGTTCTGCCAATTCCGGCACAATAGTCATTCCCGCACCAGCACTGAAAAGACACGGCGAGTTAAAAAGAAAACACCTGTTGAGAATATCGTTGAAGATGTTCATTTCAAGAATTTGGAGCCACGGAAGACTCTGAGGATCGTTTTTCTCAAGGTAAAGGGTTTCGGCACTAGCTATGATACGTGATATGCGCCGAGCAAATTCCTCGAAAGATCGTTCTTGACGGGTTCCCCCCTCTTCTTCATCGTATCGCTGAATAAAATACCTTTGGGAAAGAAGCCACATGGCATTTTCAGACAGTCGAAGTTCGGCGGGATGTTCCAAAACATCCAGGTCGATATGGTGGTTGAAGCGTTCGCGGAACAGTTTGATCATCTCTCTCGACCTCTTTTCGTTGAAATACCCTATATATAGGGCCATTACTATAATATGACGCTAACTTGAAAGATACCACTATGTTTTATTGGGCCTTTCTATCTCTTTTTTATGGGCGGTAAAACCTATGTAAAAAAGAATATGCTCTTTAGGGTAAAATGATATTATAGATGAAATTGCTGAAGATAATACTGCTATATATTCCACGGAGGTGTTAAGTAGTGGGCACATACAACTTCGATGCAATTATTGATCGACACCATACGTCCTGTGAAAAATGGGATTTTATGACGAAGAAATTTGGCCGTGACGATCTTCTGGCCATGTGGGTTGCAGATATGGATTTTACAGCTCCTCCTGAGGTTACGGAGGTATTAAAAAATCGAGTTGATCATGGAATTTTCGGCTATACAGGGAAAAGTGACAATTATTTTCGATCCATTGTAGAGTGGGTTGAGAAACGACACAAGTGGGAAATAGAAGCGGAATGGATTCGCCATTCTCCGGGAGTTGTTCCTGCCCTTTCCATGGCTGTTCTTGCCTTTACGAAGCCAGGAGATGGAATTATCGTGCAACCTCCTGTGTACCCCCCTTTCTTTAGCGCTGCTAGCGGGCGTGGACGCCATATTATAGAGAATCCATTAGTAGAGCGACATGGCCGTTTCGAAATGGATTTTGAAGATCTTGAGAAAAAAATAGATTCTTCCGTGAAAATGATTTTCCTTTGCAGCCCTCACAACCCTGTAGGAAGGGTTTGGACCAAAGAGGAGCTCACGAAGCTTGGAGAAATTTGTCTTCGCCACAATTTGATTGTGGTTTCTGACGAGATTCACTCAGATATTATTTACAAGGGCTTTCACCATATTCCCATGGCATCTCTTTCCCCGGAGATCGCTTCCAGAACTATTACTTGCATAGCCCCGAGCAAGACTTTCAATATTGCGGGGCTTTCTACATCGGCAGTAATTATTCCAGATCCTCAAATTCGGGATGCCTATACTTCTGTTTTAAACTTCCTTCACATTGATGGAGGGAACCTTTTTGGCACCTTTGCCCTAGAAGCTGCTTATAGGAAAGGGGAGCCGTGGCTTCTTGCTTTGCTAGAGTATTTGGAAGGAAACGTGAATTTTATTGAAAAATATCTAACTGAAAATCTTCCCGACATTAAACTTGTACGGCCTGAAGGAACATATGTCCCATTCCTTGATTGCAGAGGACTTGGCCTTTCTGGTGAAGATCTTTTCAATCTTATGATTAACAAAGCGCGAGTGGCCATGAACAATGGAGCTTGGTTTGGCACGGGAGGGGAAGGCTTTATGAGAATGAATATCGCCACACCCCGGGCCTTGATCAAAGAAGGCCTTGACAGAATATCCCGAGCTGTTGCCTGTATTGAAAAATAGTTTATGCGCGTAAAAGAACGGGGCCATTCTTTCCAGAACAGCCCCGTTCTTTGTTTCTAACTACGTTTTTATTTCGTTCTTTCCTTCAGTGGTTTCCCTAAGTTTTTTCGAATATAAGGGCAGTAAAGAGCTGCTACAGGATTATGCCCAAGCTTTCGGTCTTTTACCACTAAGGTCGTCGCAGGGGCTACAGAATGGCGATAAAAAACAGAGTCGTGGCCTACGCAAAGGCCTAAAACAATATTAAGTTCGCTTCCCGATTCGTTTAAAACCCTGGCTTGCTCTGCAGGATTGCAGGAGATCGTGCCCACCCACGGCTTCAGCTTCGCACCTACACTCTCTTTAGGAAGAGAGCCAACTTTACAGCAAACGGAACAAAGCTCAAACTCCTTTTCAATAATTGAGGCAAGGAGAGTTGCTTCTTCAGAAAATCCAACGCAAAAGGCGAGGCCAAGTTTTTTAAATCTCATGCGTCTGGCAAACTCCAATGTTTCATCAACTCGACAGGCTTCTCCATAAAAGAGGGCTTCTATTTCAGAAGACACCGCAACGAGACGACGATCAAGATCGTTTTCATACAGGGGCAGACTCTCCTTGGTTTCGCAAGGGTCCCCTTTCTGACAAGGGTGGGCAAGGCACTTATGACACTGCATTTTTAGCTGAAACCTCCTCTTTGTAGCGGTTTGAAATGAAATTAATAATGATACGATCCACGTTTTTCATGCCCTCCACATTAATAGCGGCAGCATTTTCCACGGTTTTTTCAATGGTTTCATCTACAACTCCTTGAGGGCCATCTAGTTCATGCCCCTCTAATACCATCATTGCAGCACAATAGGCTTCATACGCCCCTGTCCCAACTTTGAGAGCACACGTGTCTTTGGCTCCATCGCAAATCATGCCAACAAGGTTGCTTACGAGAATCGCCATGGCTTTTTCTGCCTTGCATATATCTTGAGACAAAAGGTAGGCTATGCCGGCCGCTGCTCCAGCACCGGCTGCTACACTACACCCACATATGGGACTCAAGCGCCCCATGCGGCTTTTTATAAAGCTTGTGGAAAGATGGCTTAAAACTATAGCACGAGCTATTTCTTCCCTGTTTTTTTGATAATATTTCCCCACTATGGCTACTGGCAAAATAGCGGTAATACCATGATTGCCACTTCCAGCGCTGCTCATAACGGGAAGAGCTGCTCCAGACATTCTGGCATCCGATGCAGCTGCAGAAATAGCTTTTATTCTATCGCCAAGGGTTCGGGAATCATTGCTGTCGCCAACAAGTTTCATTACAGTTTTTCCTACTCCGAGCCCTGTTTTTCGCGTTGGATCAAGCCCCAGCATGGCAATTTCCATGTTCATGCGTACGCCTTCCATAACATACTCTATGTCTTCTTCGTCTATGTCGTTAATAAGACGTGCGAGATCACGGTAGGCCATTATCTTAATTTGGTCGGAAATATTTTTTACATCACTCTTGTTCTTTTCGGAAATTCCCTGCAGTTCATACCGAGATTTGCCATCGAGGGTAACTTGAACAATATTTGTATGACTTCCTTCAATTACGCACTCTGATATATGTTGGTCCGTGGTTACTACAGCCTTAACATAAACGCCATTCTTGTTCATATCAGGTAGAACTTTAATTCTACCTTGATCTATACATTTTTGTGCCTGTTGCACAGCCTCTCTCGAACAATCTTTTAATACTTCAAGGCCATACTCGGCATTGCCGCAAACAGAAGATAAAGCAGCCGCAATTACATTCCCTTTTAACCCTTGTGTGCCAGGAATGCTTACAGCTATGCCATTTTTGTAGATACTGCCACTTACTGTAACCTCAACAAACCTCACACTCTCATTCCCTATTTCCTGACGCGCCCGGGCCACAGCCAAAGCCACAGCACCGGGCTCGGTACACCCAAGAGCTGGTGTAACTTCAGAGCGCAAAAACTCTTTCACTGAAAACATGTTTTATGCCCCCTTTACTTCATATTTATATTTATATTTATCTTTATCTTCTTAATTTTAAATCAAGAAGCACTTTCTCGCAGACACAAAATGTTAAAAATCTACTCTCTGTGAAGTAACGATGGAGCAACCATTTTCTGAGGGCATACCCACCTCTCAAACTCCTCTGTCGTTACATATCCAAGTTGCAACGCCGCTTCTTTTAATGACGTCCCCTCTTTATGAGCTTTCTTGGCAATTTCTGCCGCCTTATCATAACCAATATGGGGTGTAAGAGCTGTAACAAGCATCAGAGAGTTCTGAAGGTACATATCAATGCGTTTCTGGCATGGTTTTAAGCCACAGGCGCAATGCTCCTCAAAGGAGTTCATTGCATCGGCAAGGAGGCGACATGACTGTAAGAAATTATAGATAATGACAGGCATAAATACATTCAGCTCAAAATTTCCCTGACTGGCGGCAAAACCAATAGCACTGTCGTTGCCCATTATCTGTACAGCTACCATGGTTACAGCTTCGCATTGGGTGGGATTCACTTTTCCGGGCATAATAGAGCTACCCGGCTCATTAGCGGGGATGGTTATCTCCCCCAGACCGCAGCGAGGACCAGAGGCCAACCAGCGAATATCGTTGGCTATCTTCATGAGATCAGCCGCTAAGGATTTGAGTGCGCCATGTGCAAACACGAGTTCGTCTTTACTTGTAAGAGAATGAAATTTATTTTCTGCCGTACAAAAGGATTTCCCTGTGAGAAAACTTATATGTTCAGCCACGCAAGAAGCGAAATCTGGATGGCTATTCAGGCCAGTACCAACGGCTGTTCCTCCAAGGGCCAAATCTTTCAACATGTTGGATCCATTAAGAATCATGGCTCCGCAACGTTCAAGCATCCTCACCCATCCACTTACTTCCTGCCCCAGAGTAAGAGGTGTAGCATCTTGTAAATGAGTTCTCCCCACTTTCACAATATGCTGGAACTCTGCCGATTTTTTCGAAAGTGTTTCATGGAGGCGGCGAAGAGCCGGCAAAACGTTGTCTTCTATGGCAAGAACAGCCGCTATATGCATAGCCGTGGGGAACGTATCGTTAGAACTTTGAGAACAATTAACGTGATCGTTAGGATGAACAACTGGGGAATTGCCGGTAATTTCATTCGCTCGATGAGCAAGAACTTCGTTCACGTTCATATTTGTTTGGGTGCCGCTGCCCGTTTGCCATACTACAAGAGGGAAATGTTCCTGAAGTTTACCTTCTAAGGCTTCGTCAGCCGCTTGCACGATGGCGTTACTTCTTTCCTTATCAAGGAGCTCTAGGTTGCAGTTCACAACAGCCGCAGCTTTTTTAAGAATAAAAAATGCTTTCAGAATGTCGTAAGGCATTGTTTCAGTGCCAATTTTAAAATTTTCAAGGCTCCTTTGCGTCTGGGCTCCCCACTTTTTATCTGCTGGGACTTGTACTTCTCCTAGAGAGTCTCGCTCCACCCGATATTCCATTCCATATTCCTCCCCCAAAAAAAATGGGGGCATCTTATAAAGATGTCCCCACATAAATATATGTCTCCTGCCTTTATTTCTGGCAGGCGATAAGCTCCATTTCTACCTGACCGCCAAGGGGCAGCGCTGCCACCTGAACGCAGGAACGAGCTGGTTTATCGCCAGGGAAATATTCGGCATAGACTTCATTCACCGCAGAGAAGTTAGCCATATCAGTAAGGAAAATGGTTGTCTTCACCACGTCATCAAAAGAAAGACCCGCTTCCTTCAACACAGCAGAGAGATTCTTCATCACCTGATGGAACTGATTTTTAATGTCACCTTCCACAAGCTTTCCTACTGCCGGATTCACTGGTAACTGCCCTGACGCAAACAAGAAACCATTCACCAAAACAGCCTGAGAATAAGGTCCTACAGCTTTAGGAGCTGTCGGCGATGCAATTATTTTTTTCATTTCATATCGTCCTTTCCGAATAAAATTAACCGCTAAAGCGGTCGTCGGCCTTCACGTTTTCTGGAGAAATGTCTTGCTTTTCCAGCCATCCTGACCGAAATTCTCTGCCAAAAATATCAAACTCTGGCACAAAAGGTTTAATATCAAGAAGAGGGGTCCCATCAAGAATATCCACATCTTCTATAATAAGCTTACCCTGTTGAATAGCCACAAGGCGAACAACAGAAAGCCCGATCTGGTTAGGGCGACGAGGGGCTCTGGTGGCAAAAACACCGTGATGCTCGACGTCCATAAACGGCTTGACTGTCAGATCAAAGCCTTCTGAAAGATGAAACCAGTATAAAAGGTAAATGTGGGAAAAGCCTTCGAGGCCCTGAAGACCTTTTTCAAATTCTGGAAGCACTTCCACACTTCCACGAATACCTCGGGCACCGGCTGGCTGGATAGGCATTCCTTTCCTCTGTCTAAAAGGGGATCGGATAATCCCAATACTTTGCAGCTTATATTCCAAACCCATAGCTTCCCCTCCAATATCTTTTTAATTTCATTATATCTCACAGTCGATAAAAAAACTTTTTTGACGGAATAAATTTCTTCGCTAGAATAGAACTATGTGGAAAAATTATCCGTTTCCTGATGAAGAATGGTTCGATAATGAAAAAAAGAAGTCATCCAGGTTCCCGAAATATTTTCGAGATATTCTGCCGAAAGCATGGGGATTATGGTTGTTGTTGTTTGTTGCTCTTCTCGCTTCTCTTGCTCTCCCCTCTTTCGCTCGTTTTTATACAGATTATCTTTGGTTTAAATCTCTGGGACATGGTTCCATATTCTGGACGATGCTCCTTCCCAAATGGGCTCTTTTTATACTATCAGCTCTCGTCTCTTTCTCGTTTCTTTTCCTGAATTTTCGAATAGCTCGTCACAATACGTTACAGCTTATAACTGCAGATTCCCCTTTCGGGAATGTTCCCAAAAAGTTTACTTCTGTTGTGGTTCTCTCTGCATCCGGTTTTTTAGCTATACTCAACGGTCTTTCCACTCAGAGGTACTGGGACATGATCCTCCGTTATCTCCATAGCAGCTCTTTTGGTTCTGTAGATCCTATCTTCGGGAAGGAAATGGCTTTTTACATTTATAAACTTCCTTTCTTAAGCTTCCTACAAAACTGGTTTATGGGACTTCTTATTCTGGCTCTTGTTGGTGCGGGCTTTATGTATTCTTTTGTCATCGCTCCAATTGTTATGGGGCAACATAACCCAGTTCCACGTACAATTTTTAAACATCTATCCCTTTTGGTAGCAACTATAGCCCTCCTTTGGGGTGCCGGTTTTTGGCTCGAACGGTTCAATCTTCTCTATTCTCCCCGGGGCGTGGCTTTCGGAGCCAGCTATACCGATATACATGCCGAGCTGTTGGCTTTGAACGTTATGTGGGTTCTGGCCATTATCGTGGCTCTGCTTTTAGCGGTAGGGCACTACAAGAAAACGTGGAAATTCTCCTTAGGGATTATTGGCCTTTTGTTTGCCTCCTCTCTCCTTCTGCGAGGCGTGTACCCTGGCATTATCCAAAAGTACGTTGTAGAGCCCAATGAATTTGACAAAGAACGACCATATATAGAGTACAACATAGACGCAACATTAAAAGCTTATAAACTAGATTCGCTGGAAACAGTCTCTGTGGTTCCAGAATCAGAAGTTACATGGCCTATGATAGATAAAAACAAAGAGACAATTCAGAACGTGCGTTTATGGGACTACGACCCTCTTCTCAGGAGTTTTAAACAGCTTCAGGAAATTCGATCTTACTATGATTTTATTGACGTGGATATCGACCGATATACTTTTGATGGCGATTATCGTCAGGTTATGGTTGCTGCGAGAGAACTAGATTTTAAAAACCTTCAGAACCCCACATGGGTGAACCAGCGTGTAGAGTTTACACATGGCTACGGAATTGTAATGAATCCGGTTAACGAAGTGGGGCGCAGTGGACTTCCTGCGCTCTGGATTGAAAACATTCCACCTCATATAGCAGTTCCCATAGAACTAAATCGTCCTCAAATTTATTACGGAGAGAAACCTAGCTCCTATGTTTTTGTTAAAACTACGGAAAAAGAATTCGACTACCCTATTGGGGATTCTAATGCGAGAACGACCTACGAAGGAAGTGGGGGCGTTTCTATTGGCAACTTTGCCAGACGGCTCCTCTTTGCTCTGCGTTTTGGAGACTCTAAAATTCTTTTTACAAACTTTTTTACTTCTGAAAGCCGCGTGCTTTACTACCGAAACATACAGGAACGACTGCAACGGTTAGCTCCTTTCCTTTTCTATGATGAGGACCCCTATCTCGTTATTCATGAGGGGCATCTTGTATGGATGCAAGACGCCTATACAGTAACTGATCGGTATCCCTACGCAGAGCCTGTCCTTATTGGCTCCGGAGAAAGGCAACGTAACGTTAAAATCAACTACATTCGCAATAGTGTAAAAGCCACAGTCGATGCATATGACGGGACCGTCCATTTTTATATTTCAGACGAGAAGGATCCTTTAATTAAAACATGGGCTCAAATTTTCCCAGGCCTTTTCCAGCCTATGAGCTACATGCCTGAAGGCCTGAAAAAACATATTCGATACCCTAAAGACCTTTTTTCTGTGCAAAGTGAGATATTAAAAATCTACCACATGCAAGACCCTAATACTTTCTATAACAAAGAAGATGTATGGCAAACATATAAAGGCAGTGGGAATAAAGAAGAACTTGGGGCTTTTTATGTCATTATGAAGATAGAGGAAGATCAATCTGCAGAATTCGCCCTCATCACACCTTTTACCCCCGTCGGTCGCGACAACATGATCGCATGGATGGCGGGAAGATGTGATGGTGACCGTTATGGAGAACTTTTTGTTTACACGTTCCCAAAGCAAAAACTGATCTATGGGCCCGCTCAAGTGGAAGCCCTTACAAACCAGCACCCAGATATCTCTGCCCAGCTTTCTTTGTGGAGCCAAAGAGGCTCTGATGTTATAAAAGGTAATATTATTGTTATTCCAATAGAGAAAGCCGTTCTTTACGTTCAGCCTCTCTATCTCAAAGCCGAAAATAGTGATTTGCCGGAACTGAAACGAGTTATTGTTTCCACCGGAGGGCGAGTTGTATGGGCAGAACGTCTTGACGAAGCCCTGGAAAAGCTTTTAGGGAAACGAGAAGGGGTAGCAGTTCCATCAAAGGTTGTCTCGCCAGAAAGACCTGCGGATGTAACGAAACCTGCTGAAGAAATAGATACTACACAAAAACAACGGATACGAATAATGATAGAAGAAGCACAAAAGACTTGGGAAACAGCACAGGAAGCCCTTCGTCTCGGAGACTGGGCCCAATATGGAGAAGCTATGAAGCATCTTGAAACGTTACTTCAGTCGTTGTATCGTTCTACACAAGAGTAAGAATCAGATTTTTCACGTAGCTTAAAACGAGAAGAGTTACCTTCCAGGAGTTTTGTCTTATCTGTGGCTCCATACACAAGTAAACGTAAAAGACAAATAATATCTTTTATTTTAGCTCCTACGGATAAAAAAAGGGGAACGGGCCGCCTTAAAAAAGCGGCCCGTTTTGGTGCGCCTGTGGTGTTTGGTGTTATACGAATGATATTAGCGTTATGCTTCAGATTCTTTCGGTTTCAAATATCCCTGTTTATCGTAATCATACTCATCGAGGGCCTTCGAAACAACCTTCGCCAAACCGAGAACGGCGATAAGGTTGGGGATAACCATCAAACCATTGAAGGTATCTGCCAATTCCCATACAAGATCCACTTTCAAGGTAGAGCCAAGTACGATAAAAATCATGACCAGAATTCGATAGGGGGTAAGGCCCTTTAACCCAAAGAGGTAGCGGATATTAGCCTCACCAAAGAAGTACCACCCGATAACAGTGGAGAAAGCAAAGAAGAAAAGGCAAATAGCCACAAAAGTGTTGCCAAAACCCCCAAAAGCCTTTGTAAAAGCACCCTGAGTAAGAGCAATACCAGTTGTCTGCCCATCAAGAGAACCTGTTACAAAAATAACGAAAGCGGTAATGTTCAAAACGATGAATGTATCAATAAAAACACCAATAATAGCCATAAGCCCCTGCTCTGCAGGATGATCAACTTTAGCTACAGCGTGAGCGTGGGGAGTAGATCCCATACCAGCCTCGTTAGAGAAGAGGCCTCGAGCTACGCCATAACGCATGGCTTCCTTAACTGTAGCTCCAATAAGTCCACCTGTAGCAGCTCTTGGATTAAAGGCTCCGACAAATATCATCTTGAAGGCAGGAATAATCATATCGATGTTCATAACAAGAACGACGACTCCACCAATAATATAAAGGAGAGCCATGAGGGGCACTACTTTTTCTGTAAAAGATGCGATTCGGCTAATGCCGCCGAAGAAAATAAGGCCTGCAAGAAGAGCCAAACCAATGCCTACATAAAGACTGGGCATATTGAATGCCGTCTGGAACGCATCACTAATGGAGTTGGACTGTACCATATTGCCAATAAAACCGAGGGCAATAATTATGGCAACAGAGAAAAATACGGCAAGTCCTCTGCTTCCAAAACCCTTATGAATGTAATAAGCTGGGCCACCTACAACCTGCCCATCCACATCTCGTTCTTTATATATCTGGGCAAGGACAGCCTCTGCAAAAATCGTGCTCATGCCAAAGAAAGCGCTGATCCACATCCAGAAAATAGCGCCAGGTCCACCAGATGCTATAGCCGTAGCAGCTCCTGCGAGGTTACCTGTTCCAACTTGAGCTGCAATTGCCGTGGCCAGAGACTGGAAAGAAGACATTCCTTCCTTCCCGGCTTTCTCTCCAAAGAGAGTTATTCCACCAAAGGCATGGCGACAAGCATCTCCAAACTTCCGTAACTGCACAAACTTCAGTCGAAACGTAAAATAAATTCCAGTACCGCAAAGGAGGAAAATAAGGACGTAACTCCACAGAATACCATTAATACCTTGAACAATATCAATGAGCTCCATAAAAAAACCCCCTTGGTCTTGTAATATAAAAACAAAAAAGCCCCCTTTCTTTGTTAGATTATGTTATGAGATGAACAAAGTCAACGATATAAAAAGAAGTTTAAATATAAAAATATGTTTATTTATAGACAATTATATACACAACAAAAAGGGGACACCTTAAGGTGTCCCCTTCACATTACATCTGGAGCGGTACTGTTTTCTTAACGTGACGGTTAGATTTCCCCTATCAGTTTCAGGACGGCTTGAGCTATAACGGCAGAACCTACGTATGTTCCAATAAAAACAACAAATGAAACCACAATGATTCTCCAGCCCGTTTTTTTCAACATTCCCAGGTCTTTGCCAAGCGAAATACCCGCATATGCCAGAATAGGTGTTGTAAGGGCCAAGAAATTAACTTTCTGAACCCAAGCAGAAAGAAGAGCGGATCCTGGAAACCCCGGGTATGTCAAGATACAACCGATGGTAACAATATAAGCCACTGAAGGGATGCGGACTGGAATAAATTTTGCGCATAGTACTCCAGCCATACAAATGGCCACTAAAGCCAACATTCCTGGGACAGCACTTAAAAGAGGTGTGTTTGCCCCTACAAAATTCCCTATAAGGGTCATAACTGCAACAATAAGAAGCACCATAAAGACTTCAATAGATTTCATGAATTACACCCCCTTATACTTAGGTTCTTCCGGAAACTCTCCGTATTTTATTTTGTACGTTTTCTTGTAGAGCCATTCGGAGAGGGGCAGAGCCATCCATAGAGACATGTAAATACCATCAAGGCCAGAAAGCATATTGCTCGCCGCACCAAGAGCCTGGATTTTATCGGCAATCTCGGGGTACATAGCGCTGAGAGAACCTACAGATGCTGTCATCATGCTAGCGCTCCCAACACCAGAAGCCATACCTAAAGCCAAGGGATGGAATATATTAAGAGCCGCAGTAACAGTAGCCATGAGACCGTAAAAAATAGTTCCAAAGACTGTTCCGCAAATATAAACTCCCATCACACCCTGTCCCTCAGGGGTGTCAAGCCCGTAAATATCGCCAATCAAAGCTACGTTAGGCTCTCGAGATACAGAGTGAGCTGCCCCAATCGTCTCTCGCTTCAGGCCGAGGAAAACAGCCACAGGAACTCCTACTAAAACTGTTCCCAAGTTTCCAAACTCCTGCAAAATAAGGGCAGGGCTTGTCTTGAGAATCATGGGTAGGTTCGGTCCGACAAGGGTGCCATATCGTGCCATAAGAAGCATAAGGGTAACCCCAATGAGACTCCCTGCATCTACCATGTCTTTCTGATTAGCCAATTTCAAAAACTTCGGCCCTAATAGGGCCCCCGCCATAAGAGCATAAAGCATCGGAAGAAGGACGATGGTGCCAATCCCTACCTTAAAAGAGTGAATTCCGATCCATTCTGCCATTACCACTAGGACGAGTACTAATGCGTGAATTTTCCAGTTGCGGATCGCATCCCACACGTTTCACCACTCCTTTCACATATTGAAGTAACGCTCCAGAGTTTGAAGATATTCTTCCCGTGTCATGAGAGGACGGTGAGCCTTAAGCAATTCCCGTCCCTTTTCTGCTCCGTTGTATAGTAGGTCAATAACAGTTGTCGCCATAACTTTCGCTGGAAGAAGCACTGCCGCTTCATAATCCACAACTCTAAAATCTCCTGAATGAAGGGCTCCAGTAACTCCTCCGAAATAAGGATGAATAGCAGGCATAATATGGCAGAGATCTCCCATATCCGTGGATCCGTCAAAATGAGGAGCTACCACAATGTTCTCCTGAGGCACGAATTTCGCTGCATTTGTGGCAAATATGTCGTTCATGTTTTTTGAGCACGCGAGAGGGAGGTATCCTGGGATCGTAACAATTTCGGTCTTGGCTCCTACTGCATCGCCTCCAGAGCGAAAAGCCCGATCAAACTTCGTATGGGTGCCATTGATCGCATCCATGGACCTTCCTCGTACGTAAGCTTCAAGACGAACATCAGCAGGCACTGAATTTACAGTATCGCCCCCTTTAGTGATAATAAAATGGACTCGGACATGATCATCATCTCGAAAAGTTTCTCTCATAGCGTGCATGGCATTAATACCAAGCACCGCTGCATTAAGTGCGTTAATTCCCTCATGAGGAGCAGCGGCAGCATGAGTAGCCTTGCCAATGTAGTGAATGGTTTTGGCAATAAATCCGTTCCCAGTCTCACCAATAAGAAAAGTTGGATGAGGCATATTCGTTCCGGCATGAGCCATCATAGCCATATCTATATCGTCAAAAGCTCCTTGATACACTAATTCCTGCTTACCTCCAAGGAAATGGATTTCGCCTTTTTTGCGACGTTCCATCCGTTCTTCAATTTCAATGAACTCTTCTGCAGGAACTCCCATAAAGCAGACTGAACCATCCAGCTCTTTCCCCGCGCCAGCACATGTTAGTCCTATAGCGGCGCCAAGCATGGTTCCTATTTGCAGATTATGGCCACAGGCGTGAGCTGCTCTCGTCTCTTTTACCACTTGAGGATGATCTGGACTAATAACCCCATCGAGCTCTCCAAGGACCGCCACTGTAGGACCTGAGCTCTTCCCTTCCAGACGCGCTTTGACTCCGGTTATTGCCAACCCCGTCTCCACAGGAAGTCCAAGCTCTTTCAGAAACGCGGCTACCCTGGAAGAGGTACGGATTTCCTTAAAACCCAGCTCTGCATGGGCACCTATCTCTTGAACAAGAGAGAGAAGATCTTCTTTCCTATCGTCGATACTCTGACATACTTGATTTTTAAGGTCTTGTATACTCATATTCTTAACACCCCCTACTGAAGTTGATAGTTCGTATTGTTTTGTTATTATATCTTGTTTTGTTATTATATCTTGTTTTATTCTCAAATATGCTCAATAACTTTTCCTAGCATTATTCTGAGTATCCTCGTACAATAATCCTGTTCATTTTATGGAAGTTGGTGGATGTCCTTTTGAAAAAGTTTTTCTTTTGCATAAGTAGCATAGTATTTTTACTGCTGCTTCTCCTCTTCTGGAAAGGATCTTTTAGGAAAAACCCCTATAGTTCCAGAGAAAGTTACGCATTAGGGACCCTTATACGAATTCAAGCGCAGGGAGAGAACGCCCCTCAAGCTCTCGATGCGGCTCTTCAACGAATTGCTGAAATCGAAGACCATATGTCTCTCCATTCTTCTTCCTCCGATATTGCTTGCGTGAATCAGAAGGCAGGAATAGAACCTGTAGTTGTTCATAATGACACTTTTTTCGTAATGGAACAAGCTTTAAAATATGCACAGAAAAGTTCGGGATATTTTGATCCTACTATTGGCCCCATTGTGGATCTTTGGGGTATCGGAACCAACAAGGAAAAACTACCAACAGAGAAAGAGATCGCCCAAAGGCTTCCATTGGTAAATTATGCTCGTTCTGTCATTAATAAAGAAACGAAATCTATTATGCTTCTACAGAAAGGACAAATGCTGGATCTTGGCGGCATCGCAAAGGGATATGCTGCAGATGAAGTGGCTCAAATTTTTAGGGGAAAGGGAATTAAAAGCGCTCTCATCGATCTGGGCGGGAATATATATGCGTACGGGACCAAAGCTGACGGAACCTTGTGGAACATTGGCATTCAAGACCCCTTAGAACCTCGAGGAACACCCTTAGGGATCGTAAAAGTTTCTAATTGTTCCGTAGTAACATCAGGCAATTACGAACGTTTTTTTGAAGTAGAGGGGAAACGGTATCATCATATATTTGATCCTCATAGCGGCTATCCTGCCGTATCTGGGTTACTAAGTGCCACTATTGTATCTCAGAGATCAATTGACGGAGATGCTCTCTCTACAACTCTCTACATTTTAGGTAAAGAGGAAGGGCTCGCTTTTATAGAACACATCCCTGGCGTTGAAGCCCTTGTCGTTACGGAAGAGAAGAAAATTTATGCCACATCAGGGATGTCTAAGATGTTTCGTCTTATCAAGGGAAAGGGTTACATATATGAAGAAGGGGAATAAATTTATAACGATACTCTTGGTGATACTCATCGCAGGAAGTCTCCTCGTGAGTTTCGCATATAAAACATGTGAAGGGACGGGAAAAACAGTGGCTGTCATAGAGGTAGACGGGCACATCGTAAGGGAAGTAGCTCTTGATGATGTTACTGCCCCGGAAGAGTGGCCTCTCTATGGAGAAAACACATATAATGTAATTAGGATAGAGCGTGGTCGAATTCGCTTTCTTGACGCCAACTGCCCTCATAAACAGTGTATTCGATCTGGGTGGTTATCCCAGCCTGGAGAGACGGCTGTTTGTCTGCCTCATAAGACAAGTATCAAGATTATCGGACGCAGGGGCCGCTACAAAGGGCCTGATGCCATTTCTCATTAAGGAAGGGGGCTTTGCGATACATGTACAGCAAGAAACATCTGAAAGCTATGATTATAATGGCTTTGCTTGTAGGTCTCGCCCTTTCCATTCATGTGGCAGAAGCCCAGATACCTCTCATTTTCCCAGGCGTTAAGCTGGGACTGGCAAATATTATCACTCTTGTAGCTCTTCGACTCTACGGATGGAAAGAAGCTCTCACCGTCACCCTCCTCCGTATTGGTCTTTCCGCTTTCTTCAGTGGAAATATGATCGCCTTTCTGTGCAGTTTTACAGGAGGGGTATTGAGCTGCCTCCTTATGATTGAGCTTGATAGACACTTCAAAGATTCAATAACGCTCCCCTACCTTAGTATCGCGGGAGCAGTAACCCATAATATAGGACAGCTACTTGTTATTATTGCATTAATACAAAACTTTTATGTCATCTTCTATTTGCCTGTGTTAATTTTATCAGGGGCAATTACAGGCTATTCTACAGGCTTTCTTGCCTCTCTTTTGAGCGAACGGCTTAAGAGGGTACCTCAAATGCGCCTTTAAAGAAGGGCCATCCTTAACACTGGACAGCCCTTCTTATAGTTGACATTATGTGGCAATACATATAGGTACTGCCGCAAAGCATACCCCTACCCGAAAGGGCAATCCCTTTATTTTATTATTCCAATATGGCTTCAAGAACCTGTTTACGACTAAAACCTTCAAGGCGAAGATAAAAATCGGCCACATCGAGGAGTGCCTGCATAGGTGTAAGGCCAATAATCTCGCTGCCTACTATATTCACCCCGTAGCGAGCAGCCTCAGATTTCACCGTCTCAAAAACTCTATGGAGAGGCGTCCCCTCGTAGTTAGTCATGTTAATAGAAACTTGGGCAATTCCACGCTCTTCCAACATAACGCCCATAGCACGGCAATATTTATAGCCTCCCTTTGCTTCCCTGATAGTCTGGGCGATTCTCTTGGCTATGGCCAAATCACCTGTTGAAAGGTTAATGTTGAAAGCAATAAGGAAGGGGCGAGCCCCTACAACTGTGGCACCTGCCGTAGGATGCATGACCTGAGGCCCTTCGTCAGGAGCTCGTTCTGGTGTCTTTATAAGCTCTTTAAGTCCTTCATATTGTCCTTCTCGCACTTTAGGAAGGGATCTCATTTGAGGACGTTTTGCGGCTTCCTCATAAAAATAGACAGGAATATTCAACTTTTCTCCTATATCTTTCCCCAGGGAATGAGCGAGCTCCACACATTCTTCCATAGTTACGTTAGCCACTGGAATGAAGGGGATAACATCTGTAGCGCCAATGCGGGGATGTTCACCATGATGTTTCTCCATATCGATGAGCTCAGCTGCCTTGGAACAACAAGCAAAAGCTGCTTTTTTAACAGATTCAGGATCACCTACGAACGTAAGAACTGTTCTGTTATGGTCTGGATCTGAAGAGTAATCAAGAACCTTAACTCCAGGAACGCCACGAGCGGCATCAACAATGGCTTCCACTACATCTCCTCGTCTGCCTTCGCTGAAGTTAGGAACACACTCTACAAGTTTTTTGCTCATATTCACACGTCCCTTCTTTTGATGAATAAATGAAAGGCCGGCATCGCCTCAATTGCCGTACCGGCCTTCGACATCCTCTATGAGAAGTCTATTTGGTCAGATAGTTGATAAACCAGACAATGTTAGGCAACCCTACAAGGTCAATGAGCACTGCCCCGCAAAGAGGCACAATGAGGAACGCTTTGTGAGACATAACTTTATAGCGCTCACAAACAGCGCCCATGTTAGCAACAGCATTAGGAGTGGCGCCCAGGCCATGCCCCATAAAGCCTGCACACATAACGGCAGCATCATAATCCTTGCCCAATAGGGGGAAAAGGAGGAAGGCCCCCAAGAGGAAAATGGCAACAGTCTGTAAGGCGAGAATAATAATTAAAGGAACGGCAAGATCGTAAAGTTCCCAAATGCGAAGGCTCATCATGGCCATGGTCAAAAAGAGTCCCAGAGAGACGTCAGATATAAGATCTATCGCTTTGCTTCGAATCTTTACTAAAGGGAAATGATCATTTATGTTACGGAATACCACTGCAACGAACATGGCACCTACATAACCGGGGAGGCTGAAATTATACCATTCTTTAATTTTACCTGATAGGAAGCTGCCTAAAGCCATCATTACGAGGACAAGTGCTAGCATTTTCAAGAAGTCGAAACTTGAAAAAAGCTTTTCTTCCTCTTCAGTATCTTGAGCTGTAGGCTGAATATAAATCTCTTCCTTACTGGCTTTTATATCTACGTTATGACGATCTATAAGCCATTTGGCAAGAGGGCCACCCAAAAGGCCACCCGCAATGAGTCCGTAGGTTGCCGCAGCAATAGCCACAACTTTTGCACCAGCCACACCTAATTCTTCAGCCATGGGACCAAAAGCAGCTGCTGCACCATGCCCTCCTTCCAGAGAAACAGCCCCAGCCATAATGCCCAAAGCCGGATGGATTCCCAACATTTTAGCAAGACCCGCACCGAAAGCATTCTGAAAAACAGCCAGTCCCCAACAAAAAACCAGATAGACGATAAGAGCTTTCCCTCCCTTTTTAAGGAGGCCGAAACTACCTCCAATACCGACAGTGGTAAAAAAGGCGATCATCATAGGTGATTGAAGGGCCGTGTTGAACTTAAGAGCGCCGCCTCCCTGGTGGTGAAGTACTAATGCGATAAGAGACATGAGGACGCCTCCTATGACGGGAGCAGGGATACAAAAAACCTCGAAGAAGCGGATTCGTCGTCGCAGTCCGTACCCAATCATAAGTAAAATAGCGGCAAGAGCTGTAGTCCAGACCCCATCAAGGCTGATAGTAAAAATATTGTTAGCCACTTCAAAAGACATAAAATTCCCTCCTTATCTGATGGAACTACGCATTGCTCTCCTCAACTGTCTTCAGACTTTGCAAGATTGCAAAGTCCCTTTGACATGAGGCTTCAAAAGTTACAATTTGAAAATATTGGCTCGTTCCAATTTAAGCGGATTCTCAATGTCTTTCTCCACGTCTATAGTCTTCAGTTCACCTCCCTCGACAATTTTTTCCCCCCCTATATAGAGGTCCACAAGTTTTTCTCCATCAAGAACCTTAAAATCCGCAGCGGCTTGAGGTTCTAAAACGCCAATTTTAAAATCATGAAAATCAAAAGGAAGATATCCAAGCTTTTTCGATTCTTCGTAAGAAACCGCCGGATTTATTTTTTTCAGATAGGCAATTTCTCTTTCTATTGAAAGGTCATCGTTGCTCGCCTCTCCGTCAGTACCGACATAGACCGGAATCCCCCGGCGGAGAAAGGCTTTCAGATCTGCTCGGCCCGCTTTGACCCTATCGTTCATTCTCGGATTTAAAACAACGTTCATACCACTTTGAGCTATGAGATCTTTTTCTTCTTCGCTTGTCCAGATACAATCAGAAAGGATAAGATGACTTAAAGAAGCCACTTTCCCCTCCTGATAGAGGCGATAAAGCACATCTACAGGCCTGCCTCCAAACTGTTCTTCGCTTAAACGCACGTCCCCCTCATCTTCAGAAAGGTGAAGCTGCACTTTCCTTCCCTCCTGATACCCAAGATTAATGCAGTGGATCATAGCGTCCAAAGTATTCGCATGGAAACTATGGAGAGAAGGAGCCACTATAACACGAGGATCGTTCCATGCCTCAACTTCTTTTTGAAGGGCTTTATAATTTCGTTCTGCCCCATCTATAGTTTCAAAATAAGAGTGCTGAGATTCCCTCTTTTCCGGGTAGGCTGTCTGAGAAATTACATCATAGTGCATCCTCCCAAAGTAAAGGCGTATTCCTACATCTCGCGCCGCTCGAAGCACCTCTCTGTCCAGTTCATTTCCTCGCCGATTGTGGCAATAGAAAGAAACCATCACAGATGTAATTCCATAAGAAACCATGCGAGAAAAGGCTCTGGCGCAGGCTAGATAGACGAGTCTTGGGGTCAGAGAGACGCTGTATCGATAGATAGTATGTCGACACCATGTAGCTAAATCCCACGTTGGATCTACCATCTCCACATAAACAGATTGCTCTGGGTGAGAATGGGCATTAAAATCTCCCGGAGCTATTCTGAAAGAGCCATAATCAACCTTGGCTTCAGAAGGAAAATCAAGATTATTCCACTCTCCTGCCGCAAGGAATTCCTTAAAAAGGCCCTTGTCTCTATCGATAATGGCGATCTTCAGTTCTTCCTCATTTTCAACGACAAAAGTTCCCTTTATAGCAAGTTCTTTCCCAACCAATATATTTTCACCTCCGAGGTGTCCGCTTTCTCTAATAAATCTATCTACAGGCGATTTTCAAAATAAGATAGACAATGAACTATATTTACGCGCAAGGAACGGGTCAAGAAAAGTTGGTAAGTAGAAGTAGAAGTAGAAGTAGAAGTAGAAGTAGAAGTAGAAATTACAATCGAAGCTGAAGTTACCGTTAATAATGTAGAAAAACAAATTTTTATAAACAGTTATTAGATTTTACTATATATAAAGAGGGCTGTCTGAAAAGACAGCCCTCTTTATATATTTATCTTTTATTTTTGCCCTTAAATAACTATCCCGCCATCTCCTCACCTTTTACAAGGTTCTGCACAGAAATAGCCCCAACCGGACACTTCATAGCGCATGAGGTACATCCTGTACAGAGATCGGGATCGATGACAGGAAGATTATCTTTCATTGTAATAGCCTGGGCGGGACAGACCTTAGAGCAGAGACCACAGCCAATACACCCTGCATCACATATTTTTTTCACCCCTACCCCTTTTTGGGTAGAGTTGCAAGTAACTCGCACTGCCAAAGCCGCCGGGATGAGAGAAATCACGTTTCTTGGACAAACAGCCACGCAGGCTCCACATCCTGTACATCGGTCTTCGTCCACCTTAGCGACCCCATCCTCCATATACATAGCATCAAAGGGGCACGCCTTTACGCAGCTTCCAAAACCAAGGCAGCCATTTTTACAGGCTTTCGTACCACCACCTGGAACAATCGTCGCCTTTCGGCAATCAAGCACTCCCTCATAAAGAGAGATTTCCCTTGCTTTCTCCCTTGATCCAGCACATCGCACAAAAGCCACGCGTCGCACGAAAGGGCCTACTTCAACCCCTAGAATAGCGGCAATTTTACGAGCTACTTCGGCACCTCCAGCATTACAACGATCAGGAGAAGCCTGGCCAGAAGCCACAGCGCTCGCATATGCGTCGCATCCAGCATAGCCACAACCACCACAATTGGCTCCTGGCAAAATATCTCGAATTTGAGCCACTTTAGGGTCAATTTGAACTGCAAATTTTCTCGCTGCAAAACCAAGCAACAATCCAAAAAAGAGACCTAATCCTCCAAGACTTATGGCGGGATAAACTATCGCATCCAACATTCCACGTTCCCTCCTAAATCAAACCGCTGAACCCTAAAAAAGCGATGGACATAAGAGCCGCCGTAATAAGACTAATGGGCAGCCCTCGCAAAGCTTCGGGCATGTTCGTATTATTCTCCATTCTCTCTCGTAATCCTGCCATTAAAACAATAGCAAGCAAGTAGCCGAGAGAAGCGCCTAGAGCATGAACTATCGACTGCATTAAACTATAGCCTTCGTTCATATTAATTACGGCCACACCAAGAACAGCACAGTTTGTCGTAATCAAGGGAAGGTAGATGCCCAAAGCCCAGTAGAGCGCCCTCCACTTTTTCCGAATGACCATTTCTACAAACTGAACCAATGCTGCAATCACGAGAATAAAGGCTAACGTGGAAAGATACGTAATATTCAGAGGCACAAGGATTAAATTATACACAATCCATGTCATAATGGAAGAAAGTGTGATGACAAAAACGACAGCCAATCCCATGCCCACAGCAGTACTTACGCTATTGGAGACTCCAAGAAACGAGCAAATTCCAAGGAATCGAGACAATAGAATGTTATGAACAAGAAGAGCGTCTATAAAAATAGCAAAAAAACTCATTTTATTCTCCTATCCTTCCAGCCTTAGGCATCAGCAAAGTGGCTGATTCGTTCGTTGGCCTTTTTCTTCTTTATATTGACATGGTTAATAAGCGCCATGAGAATACCCAACACCAAGAAGCCGCCAGGAGCCAGAATAACAACGAGTGCTGGATTGAAGCTTGCTGGCATAACATGAAGGCCAAAAATAGTTCCTACCCCTAATAGCTCTCTAATAGACCCCAGAATAACAAGAGCTGCTGTAAAACCTAACCCCATTCCAATAGCGTCGAAAAGAGAAGACAGGACTCCATTTTTAGAGGCATAGGCTTCAGCACGGCCAAGAATAATGCAGTTGACCACAATCAAGGGAATAAAAATACCCAACGCTTTATTAAGGGAGGGAAGGAAGCCCTGCATGAAAAACTGGATCAACGTCACAAATGCGGCAATAATGATAATAAACGCAGGGATTCGGATTTCATCTGGGATAATTCGTTTCAAAGCAGAAATAACCAAATTTGATCCCATGAGGACCACAGTAGCAGCCAGTCCCATTCCTAAGCCATTTTCAGCACTGGATGTGACTGCGAGAGTTGGACAAATTCCAATAACCTGAACAAAAATAGGGTTGTTGGAAACAATGCCACTTTTAAGTCTTTCGAAAAGAGCTCCCATTATTTCCCGCCTCCTTTCAGGCTCGCATGGAAGAGAGCTACAGCCTGATTTACTGCTGAAGTTATTGCTTTGGACGTAATGGTGGCACCAGTCAAGGCTTGAATTTCTTCTTCTCTCGCCGGTGTATCTTTCACCACAGAAAGTTCAACTGCCGGTTTCCCCGCAAACTGGCCGGAAAAAGCAGGCTTCACAGATTCAGCCCCCAACCCTGGAGTTTCTCCATGGGATAGGATGCGAATTCCCTGAATGCGACCATCCATACTGATTCCTACCATAAGTTCTATAATGCCGCCATATCCCTTTGGTGTTACTTTAATGTCGTATCCAACTAATTCTTCCCCTTTGTAGCCACCGTTGACTTCGCGAATAAAACTATCTGATGGGAAAGATATGTCTACAGGACGGAAATCTTCCGCCATGGGAAGAGTGGCTCTCATCGCTTCTACTTTCTCTTTTTGCAGTTGACGGGCAATAGGTTCCCTTGTAACTTCATGAACCCAACCAAGGAGTATACCAGCAATGGCTGTAATAACGAAAAGGATCGTTCCAAGTTTCAGTATTTTTTTCACCTATCTCACCTCTCCAAAAATCCGGGGAATTGTAATTCTATCTATAAGAGGAACAAAGAGGTTCATAATGAGGATAGAATACGATACTCCCTCGGCATACCCGCCATAAAGACGGATAAGAGTAGTAAGAAGGCCACATCCCAAGGCAAAAATAACTTGACCTTTTTTCGTCATGGGAGAAGTGGTATAGTCCGTAGCCATAAAAATAGCTCCAAGCATAAGTCCGCCTAAACACATTTCATACAAAGGATTTCCGGACATAAACCCCTGCCGTCCAAGTATCAAGGTAAGAATCGAAACGGTACCTATATACACAATAGGAACATGCCAATTAATAACGTGACGATAGAGAAGATATGCTCCTCCAAGGAGAAGTGCCGCCACTGAAGTCTCACCAAGACAGCCTCCCACGTGCCCTACAAACACATCAAAGAGAGGGGGCAACACACTTACGCTCCCTTCTTTGAGAAGCGCCAAGGGAGTAGCAGTGGTAACCCCATCGATTGTCCATGTGGTCATAGCAACAGGCCATGACGCCAAGAGAACAGCCCTTGCAGCTAGGGCAGGGTTCACTATATTCTGACCAATGCCCCCGAAAAAATGCTTTACCACAATCATGGCAAAGACACCACCTATTGCGGGCAACCAAAGGGGGACAGAGGAAGGCAGGTTAAAGGCCAACAAAACGCCGGTAACTACGGCGCTCAGATCTCCAATAGTCTGAGGTCTCCCCAAAAGTTTTTGCCACAAGGCTTCTGAAAAAACGCAGGAAGCTACTGATACGGCAATAACCCATAAAGCATCTGCTCCAAAAAAATAAAATGCCGCCACAGCCGCAGGCGTTAAAGCAATAAGAACATCTCTCATAATGGTCTGAACAGTGTCAGAAGATCGCAAGTGAGGCGAAGATGAGACCATTAGTTTTTTTTCTGCCATGACACAAGCTACCCCTTTCTTCTCATCGCTGCGATGACAGATCTTTTCGCCTCTCGACAGGATTGCACCAAATGGCGCTTAGAGGGGCACATAAAAGAACAGGAACCGCATTCGATACAGTTCATTCCACCATTTTCTTTAAAAGCGTCATACTCATTTCTCAACGATAAGGCGTTGAGCTTAAAAGGAAGAAGTCCCATAGGGCATGCCTCTACACACCGGCCACAACGAATACAGGGATACTCTTCGTAGAGTTGTATCGCTTTCTCAGTAAGGGCCACAATCCCCGATGTTCCCTTAATAACAGGAATGTCAAGACTGTTCACCGAAAGGCCCATCATAGGACCCCCCGCCAGTACTTTTACAGGATCTTTGACAAAACCACCTGCTGCATCTACAAGCTCTCTAAAAGATGTGCCTAACCGAACCCGTATGTTTTTAGGTGTAGCAACAGCATCTCCTGATACAGTTACAATCCTCGTTAAGGTAGATCGCCCCATAACTACTGCATGGCGAATCTCGTACACAGAACAGATATTGCTCACAACACACCCTACATCGGCAGGAAGTTTACCAGAGGGGACTTCACGACCGGTTGTGGCGCAAATAAGCTGTTTTTCCCCGCCTTGAGGGTATTTCGTCTCCAAAGCTACAACCGACACCTTTGGGATTCCCTTTAAAGCCTCGGACATTTTCTGAATAGCTGTGGGTTTATTATCTTCTATGGCTAAAATCAACTCTGCGGCAGGAAAAATCTGGAGAAGAATTTTCGCTCCTTCCGCTATTTCGCCACTATGTTCGAGCATTAACCGATAATCGGAGGTAAGATATGGCTCGCACTCCGACCCGTTAATAATAATGCGATCAATAGTACAGTGAGGAGGGGGGGAAAGTTTTATATGAACAGGGAAACATGCACCTCCCATTCCGACAATTCCAGCGTCTCGGATCATCGCTCTTAATTCATCAGGAGAAAGTCCCTTATACTCTCGAGGAGAAAGAGGGGATTCCTCTTCATATTTATAGTCGTTCTCTACCACTACAGACATTATGTCTGTGCCCGACGGTGTGGGCATAAATGTCACGTCTTTCACTGTTCCAGATACGCTTGAAATCACTGGAACAGAAAAATCCCCCTGAGGCTCTCCTATTTTTTGCCCTACATGCACATAATCGCCTTTCTTCACTGCTGGCATACATGGCGCCCCAATATGTTGAGACATAGGAAACACCAGATCACCTTTAGGCAATAGATCTTCTATATGCTTATCTGCCGTCCAATGTTTGTTATCGGGAGGATGAACGCCTCCTCTAAACGTTAAAAGTCTCATATTGAACTTTCTAGCCTCCTATTGTCATGTTCTCATGATAAACTATTCTATTCATATGTATGTCTAGGATAGCTTCGCCCCAATATGTATAAATTATACTACATACGTTATACCTTTACTCTTTGTACTATTTTTCTTTATTCATTTTTCTTTATTCATTTTTCTTTATTCGTTTTCTTTCTTTCTACCATATTTTCTGACTTAATTATAGTATTCACGCAAAGAGAAAAAAACCCTACAAAACAAAACTTCAAATTAATTAAGAGCTACAAAAGTTGCGCAGATCCCCTTCATCGTTATAATTTCTTATTGCCTTTCGTAGAGCTTCTATGAAAGGCGTTTAATTTTTCTGTACTTTGAAAGGAGGGGACACAGCATGAGGAAAGGAATTACACATACAATCCTCGCTGTTCTGCTGCTCTCCGTGGCCGGGCTCGTTGCATTTACCACTGGTTTCCGCCATTTGCACCTCCATTTACGCAGGAAAGGAACGATGCAACCTGAGAAGATACAACTTAAAGATTGGACTCATGAACCTGCAACTGCTTCTTTTTACCAGATAGGTCGATTTATGACCAGCCATTTCTCCCAATCTTTGCCCAATCATGTAAAACCATTTCTGGTTCTTTCCGAGACCACCCAAGATTATTTAGAAACAATGGGTATGCTCACACGTTTCATTCAGAAACAAAATCCGGCCATTTCGAGAGAAATAGCAGCACGGGAAGCCGCTGCATTTTTGAGATACTCCACCAAATATGGGGCTCCATTGGATTTGGTGGTAGCTGTAGCCAACACCGAAAGCCACTTTAATCCCTTAGCGCGAAGCGCTTACGGTGCCGCTGGTGTTATGCAGGTTATGTGGAAAATTCACTCTAACCTGTTACGCGCTAATGGGATACGAGGAGAAGACGAGCTTCTTCTTCCAGAGCAGGGGATCGCTGCAGGATGTCTTCTTATTTCCAGATATCTTCGAGCTTATGGCTCTCCTGAAAAAGCCTTGGGCCGATATTATGGCGGCCCATCGTCTGTTTACTGGGCGCGGGTTTCAAGGAATCTCTCGAAACTTCAAAGTTACAATCCAGAATCCCGCCTTTAGTTCGAGCATCAAACGGGTGAAGGGCGGGGATGCTTTTTCCCCGCTCTCCTGGTGATAAAATAGCTATACTTACTTAAAGAGGTGAACGCACCATGACTAAAGAAAGCGGGGCTGTTTTAAATAGGAAAGGATCAGACCGCATTACCCGTAGACACCCCTGGATTTTCAGAGGTCATCTTTCCACTCTTCCTCTATCGAAGCCAGGAGATTTGATACCCCTTTTCAATAATCGATCTCAAACTGTAGCCTGGGGATTCTGGAGCCCTGGCGCCCTTTGTATGAGAGTGCTGTCTTTTGCTCCTCAACGACCAGACCTTAAAGCGCTTCTCACTTCACGATTTGAAAAAAGCCTGGCCCTTCGTAAGCGATGGATAGCTGAGGGACAAGCTTTTCGTCTTATACACAGCGAGTCCGATGAGCTACCAGGCCTTATTGTGGACATTTATGGTCCCGTGGCATCAATACAACTTCTTTCAGCAGGGTGGTATCGTCATAAGGAGGTTGTTCTTGACTCTCTTTTAGACCTTCTCCCCCTTCAGGCTGTTGTTCTTAAAAATGACGTGCGATATATAGAGCAGGAAGGAATTCCCAGAGAGAATCGTCTTTTATGGGGAGAACTGCCCTCGAGTGGGAATGTAGATATAATGTTGGGAAATGTTACAGAGCGAGTCTATCCTCTGGCTGGTCAGAAGACAGGGCTCTATCTTGATGTGCGTTCCTTTCCTTCTCTTTTTAGAGAAGTTGCATGTGGAGCTCACGTATTAGATTGTTTTTCTTTCCAAGGCCATTTCGGCCTTCATGCACTCCACTGGGGAGCGCATTCAGTAGTGGCTGTTGAACAATCGGAGGAGGCCCTTCAAGTTTACAAGGAAAACTTGACACTTAATAAGTTTTCTCCAGATGCAGTAGATTTTCGACATAACAATGCTTTCGACGAGTTACGAAAGATAGAACAGGAACATGGCCTCTTCGATATCATTATTATGGATCCACCGCCTTTTTCCCCAGGAAAAGCACAAATAGAATCAGCTCGTCGAGGATACAAGGAATTAGCTCTTCGAGCTTATCGGCTTTTGCGCCCTTCTGGCATACTGCTCTACCTTTGCTGTAGTCACGCATTCTCCAGAGACATGCTTGCTGAGGTTCTCCAAGATGCGGCCCATGATTTACAGCAACGCGTTCGGTTAATACGCGAAGGGCAACAGCCAGAAGATCACCCTGTCTCTCTTGAAATTCCAGAGACTCACTATTTAAAAGGTTTTCTTCTTGAAGTAGAAAAGTAAACTATCAACGGGGCTGGGGAAATATTGTTTCTGCGTCACCTTTGTGTGCCGAAATAGTCAGAGAAAATTCTCTTTCACTGGACCTACGTAAACAGAACGAAACTCTGGCCCAAGTACAAGAGGCATGGAAAATAAACTTGACAAAAAAAATAGGCTTTCGTATAGTGAACTTTACGAGAGGAGCGATTGCTATTATGAGTCAACATGGAGTAACGTTGTTCTGTTGTTGTGGGAGGATGATTTAACCATCCCCCGTAGCGTGTAGAGAAGGCTGCGGTGGACATATGTCCCGTTGTGGCCTTAAAAACTCGCTACGACTCTATAATTTCATTCGCTTTATATGATGGGGAAAATTACACAACGGGTTTGCCTGAAAGGGCGAGCCCGTTTTTTTATTGAGAGAGGAAGTGATGCCTATGGAAATAGATTGTCCGTGTACCTGCAAATGTAAACAGACCATTTCCAGGAGGTGTCAGAAAATGAGAAAAAATAGTTTTTTACAATCAGCTTGGGAAACACTCAAGGCTGATGTTCAGGCAATACCCCAAAATGATCCCGCCTTTAAAGGAGGAGTGGGAGGATGGATGGAAGTATTTTTATGCTATCCAGGTCTTCACGCCATTATGGCTCATCGACTTATACATTTTCTTCACGCTCAGCTGCACATACCTCTTCTACCAAGGCTCTTGAGCCAAATTATGAGATGGCTTACCGGCATTGAAATTCACCCAGGCGCCATTATCGGGAAGGGATTTTTTATCGATCATGGCATGGGGATCGTTATAGGAGAGACAGCGGTTATAGGCAACAATGTGACTCTGTATCACAGTGTAACTCTTGGTGGAACAGGAAAAGAGCGCGGGAAACGTCATCCTACCGTCTGCAATAACGTCATGATTGGGGCAGGAGCCTGCCTTTTAGGGAATATTACAGTGGGGGAAGGAGCTAAAATCGGCGCTGGCAGCGTGGTGGTAACAGATGTTCCTCCAGGAACAACTATCGTAGGTATTCCAGGCATGGCACTTCAATATCACCGAAAGATACGGCACACAATGGTTCAAGAAGATCTTCTGAAAAGAATAGAGATTTTAGAGAAAGAATTAGCCATACTAAAAAATAATGCAAAGGAGGCAGCATAATAATGATCTTTCGCACAGATAAGATAGCGTTGCGCAACCTTATAGGACAGACTCCTCTTTATATGTTCAGACCTATAGAAAAAGGTGCCACCATAGCGATAAAACTGGAGGGGACAAATATCGGAGGATCTGTAAAAGACAGGGCTGCCTGGGGAATGCTCCGATATGCAGAGGGAAAGGGAATGCTGCACTCAAACACAACCCTCGTAGAACCCACTTCGGGAAACACGGGTATAGCATTAGCTTTGCTCGGTCAGGCATTAGGCCTCCGCGTTATTCTTACAATGCCTGAATCCATGTCCATAGAACGTCGATCGGTGCTCCGTGCCTATGGGGCTGATCTCCAGCTCTCTCCTGCTCAAGAGGGAATGAGAGGAGCTATTTCTTTGGCCCAACAGATTCTAAAAGAAATACCGGGAGCGTATATGCCAGATCAATTCAATAACCCGGGAAACCCTTGGGCTCATCGTATCACTACCGGGCCAGAAATTCTTTCTGATTTAAATGGACACTCTATAGCTGCTTTTGTTGCAGGGATAGGGACAGGGGGGACTCTGTCTGGGACAGCCGCTTTGTTGAAAACATGTTATCCCGAAATGGAGATTGTAGGGGTGGAACCTGCTAATAGTGCTGTATTAAGCGGTAAACCAGCTGGTTCTCATAAAATACAGGGAATTGGAGCAGGGTTTATACCCGGCACTCTTCGGCGAGAACTTCTCACTAAAGTTCTTCCTGTGGAAGATGAAGCCGCTCTCGATACAACTCAATGGCTTGCTCGAAGACATGGGCTTTTTTGCGGCATATCCACAGGAGCTAATATCTGGGCTGCTATGGAAGTGGCAAAAAAAGTCTCCCCTGAGGAAATTATAGTCACTATTGCCTGTGACAGAGGAGACAAATATTTAAGTACTGAAGCCTTTTCTTCCACCGCTCGAGATTAGAACTCTGCACATTACGCTCAAAATATAAAAGCAGGGACTCCTCTGCAAGGGAGTCCCTGCTTCGCCTCTTTATCCTTTAAATTTCCGGATGTGGCAAGAAGAGAGACTCATGCTTCATAAGAATATCAACATATTGAGCCCACTCCTACAGCCTCTATTTCTCGAATGTTTTGAATGTTCGACGTCATTCCGCTCGCCCCTACTATCACTGGGTTCTTTAACTCTATCTCCATATAAAATGAAGTAGAAAGATCAACAGTCATGGGATCACCCACTTCTTGAGCTATTTAGAATATTTACACAAGTTGTAGTAAGGGTTCTATGTTAATGTCTACCCATACACAATGTTTATAGAGTTGTGGTCTATAATAATGTTCTTACAACAGGAAATAGAAAGGAGAGATAGAGATGAATCTTGTACTAGAAACTATCAAAAATCGAAGAAGTATTCGGCGATATTTACCGCAGCAAATTCGAGACGAAGAGCTCTCCCTTATTCTTGAAGCGGGAGTTTGGGCTCCAAGTGCTCATAATGAACAGCCATGGCATTTTAGTGTTATACAAAAGGAAGAGCTTATCGATATGATGAGCGAAAAAACTATTGCCATGATGAAGAAGTCACGTCTTGAATGGGTTCGTAAAATGGGAGAACGTGAAGGGTTCCATGTGTTTTATAACGCTCCAACTGTCATAGTCGTTTCTGGAAAGACAGGAGGAGAGGCATTACTTAAGCCAATAGCGGATTGTTCGGCGGCCATTCAAAATATACTATTAGCGGCGGAATCTCTTGGTATTGGAACATGCTGGATCGGTTTTACAGGGCTCTTCTTCGTTACAGCTACGAAGGAAGAACTTCAAAATTTAGGTATACCAGAGGGCTATGAACCTTTCTATTCTATAGCCGTAGGATACAAAAGCCCTGATCATCTCTATAGTGCTCCGAGAAGGAAACAAAACGCCATTACATATATACGATAGAAAAGGCTCCGACCATATTATCTAGTCGGAGCCTTTTATTTGCTTATTTATTTTCGAAAATTATAGAACGAGCGGCCACAACTCCACTCGCTGCCGCCTGGATAATACCTCGACTGACCCCTGCGCCATCACCAGCCATATAGAGGTGGCGAATTGCTGGCGTTTCCAAAGAACTCTTCAGTTCTAACCGCAAGGAATATAATTTTATTTCTACACCATAGAGAAGGGTATCGTTCATATTGATCCCCGGCATAATAATATTCAGTGCCTCTATAAATTCCACAATATCAGTAAGGAAACGATGAGGGAGCACGAGACTGAGGTCTCCGGGCTGAGCTTTCGCTGTAGGATGAACCATTCCTCTGGCAATCCTAGCTTCCGTAGAGCGTCGACCATCCCGTAAATCACCAAGACGCTGTACAAGGATGCCTCCTCCCGCCAACATATTAGCAAGTTTTGCAATATGGGTAGCGTAACCGATGGGATTATTAAAGGGTTGGGTAAAGTTCTTCGTCACCAATACAGCAAAATTCGTATTTTTAGACTTTACGTTCTTTAAGCTATGGCCGTTTACCGTTACAAGATCATGCGCTTTATTATATTCATGGACCACAAAACCCGATGGGTTCATACAAAAAGTGCGGCAACGATCATCAAAAGTAGGGGTATTGTATAAGCATTTGACCTCATAAAAATGTCGGGTAAGATCTTCGCAAATACTGTCAGGCACTTCCACTCGAACCCCAATATCCACAGGCATAGAAGCAATGGAGAGATTATAGCGATTGACAATACCCTCAAGCCACGAACTCCCCTCTCTTCCTGGAGCAAGAATCACAGAATCTGCCTCAATTTGTCTTCCATCTTCAAGAAGAATACCTTCAGCAACGCCGTTTCGTACCACTATCTCTTTTACTTCCGTATTCATAAGAATATCGCACTTGTCCTTTAGTTCTTCATACATATTATTGAGGACCATACGGGAAGCGTCTGTTCCTATATGTCGAATACGGGCAGGGATAATTTTAATTCCCTTGCTTGCTGCCTTCCTGATAGTCTCTTTTACTATTTCTCCTGAAGGCTCATAATATTTTTTATCAGCACCGAAATGGACGAAGGTATCGTCCACATAACGGATCAGTTCTTCAAGGGCATCTTCACCTATACATTCTTCTAGGTTCCCACCAAAACCTGTGGTCAATGTCAGCTTCCCATCAGAAGCAGAGCCTGCCCCACCCCATCCAGAAACAATGTTGCAGGAATCACAGTTTACGCAAACTGAAGAACGCCCCTCAAGAATAGGACATCGTCTATCTTTAATGACCTTCCCTTTATCCACAATAAGAACTTTCTTTTGATCTTTTACCAATTCAATGGCCGCAAAGATCCCGGCAGGGCCAGAACCCACTATGACCACGTCATATCTCAATTTTATTCTCTCCTTCTCATTTCTTTTCTGTCGCTTATAGGGGCCTTTGTTGAAAATGTTTAGAAAGGGGATCTGAAGACAACCCATGAAATAATACCACAAAAAAAGGCTCTCTCATAAAAGAGAGAGCCTGAAGGAATCATATGCACCTTTCTGTTAATAGAGTCCTGCAAGTTTAGGAACGATTGTAGAAATACAAGGCAGGTACGTAAGGAGAAGCACGTCTACTACCATAATAAGAATAAATGGCCAGACAGCTTTTGTAATATCTTCAAGCTTAATATCAGCAATGCTGCATCCTATGAAAAGACATACACCCAAAGGTGGCGTTACCATACCTATAGCAAGGTTAACAACCAGTACGATTCCAAAATGGAGAGGATCCATGCCAATCTGAGTGACCACAGGAAGCAAAACAGGCACTAGGATAATAATAGCTGCTACTGTTTCCATAAATGTCCCTATGAAAAGAAGCAACAAGTTGATAAGCAACAGAATGATAACAGGGCTCTTTGATATGGAAAGAATTGCCGATGCCACCGCCTGAGGCACTTGCTGGGCGGTAAGAATCCAGCTAAAGACAGAGGAAGTAGCGATAATGAACATAATCATAGCCGTACCAATAACAGTGGTAACAAAAATATCCTTCAACTGTTTTATATTCAATTCTTTATAAACGAAGAAGCCCACAATAAAACCGTAGACTACAGCTACCACTGCCGCTTCTGTAGGGGTAAAGACGCCACCGTAGATACCCCCTAAAATAATGACAGGCATTAAAAGAGCCAAAATAGCTTCTTTAAACGTCCCGAAAATTTTACCTAAGGAAGCTTTTTCGTCTCCCCTATACCCCTTCTTCCTGGAGATAAGCCATGCCACAAACATAAGAGAAAAACCCACAAGAATGCCAGGAAGAATTCCGCCCATAAAGAGTGCTCCTATAGAGACTCCTGTAAGGACACCGTAAATAATCATGGGGATACTGGGAGGAATCATGACCCCCAAAGTCCCAGCCGTAGCCTGTACAGCTGTAGCAAAAGGTTTATCGTACCCTCGTCTTACCATAGCCGGGATAAGGATGGTTCCAATAGCTGCCACTGTAGCCACCGCAGCACCGGAGATAGCTCCGAAAAACATACTGGCAATAATAGCCACAAAGGCAAGCCCTCCTGAAAAACGTCCTACTATAGAGTTAGCAAAATCTACAAGCCTCCTGGATATGCCGCCAAACTCCATAAGAGAACCGGCAAGAATAAAAAATGGAACGGCCATGAGAGGGAAAGAATCTGTAGCAGTAAACATTTTCTGCACAAGCACTATGAGAGGCACTGATCCTGAAAAAAAGATAGCCGCAACAGATGACAGGCCTATAGCAATAGCAATGGGAACGTTCATCATAAAAAAGAGAAGCATACTGGCAAAAAGGATAGTAGTCATTGGGATACATCCTTTCTTCCTATCACAATAGTAATAGCCTCATCAATGGAATAGAGGAACATAAGGGCTCCACCGACAAGTACGGAAGAGTAGGGAATAGCCATGGATATCTCCATAGCAGGGGACAATTGCCCCCTTACTATAGGAAGAATCTTATATCCATAAACAACCATAAGGACAAAAAATACTGTCGCACAAAGAGTGGCGAGAAAGGAGACTCCTTTTTTCAAGCCATAAGGAAGCAAGTTTGTAACGGCTTCCACTCCAATATGAGCTCCACGCCTGACTCCAATACTGGCTCCCAAAAAAGAGATCCATACGAGAATATATCGGGACAGCTCTTCAGACCATGGCAGAGATGAGTGAAGAACAAACCGGAAGATGACTTGAAGAAATACAACGATAACCATTACGAGAAGCATGATACTTACTACATATTCAACGGCTCGGTTCACTCCGTCTAATAACTTTTTCATAGCACCACAACACCCTTTCTACAAGGCCAAAAGGAAAAAGGGGAGGGGCACAATTGCCCCTCCCCAGGGCAGTAGTGAATAGCTTTAATTAGCAGCTAGAATCTGATCAAGAAGTTTCGCGTCGTCACCAAGTTCTCCGCGGAACTCATCGTAAACAGATTTTGTCGCTTCGCGGAAAGCAGCTTTATCCGGCTCATTAATTTCCATTCCGAGCTCCTTTAGCTTTGTGATCTGTTCGTCTTCCATCTTCGTGATTTGTTCTCGTTCGTATACGGCAGATTCCTGAGCTGCCTTCAATATAACGTCCTGATATTCTTTCGACAGCTTGTCAAAGCGAGATTTGCTCATAAGAAGCATAGACGGAGAGAAAACATGGCCTGTCAGAGAAGCATATTTCTGCACTTCATAGATCTTCTGGGTGAAGAGGATAGGAATGGGATTTTCCTGTCCATCTACTGTCCCTTGTTGCAGGGCTGTAAAGACTTCTCCCCACGCCATAGGAGTAGGATCAGCGCCAAGAGCCTTCCAGATCGCCATCTGAACCTTATTTTCCATAGTTCTCAGCTTAAGCCCTTTGGCATCTTCTGGAGTATTTACAGGTCGCTTCGAGTTAGTAAGGTGGCGGAACCCATTTTCATACCATGCTAAACCTTTAAGACCCTGCTTCTCAAGAAGCCCCATAATATACTGCCCAATCTCTCCATCAAGAGTGGCGTAAGCATGGTTTTTGTCTTTGAAGAGGAATGGGAAATCGAAGATCATGAATTTTTTCTCAAAACCGCTCATAGGGCCTGTGGAAGACACTACCATATCGACAGTGCCAATCTGCATCCCCTCTACAAGATCTCTCTCTCCAGTTCCAAGCTGGTTGTTAGGGAAGAGATTGATCTCTATATCTCCATTCGTTTCTTTCTCCACTATTTCTTTAAAACGAACAGCGCCGAGGTGATATGGATGCTGATCGCTTACGGAATGTCCTAATTTGAAGGAATACTTGGCCGCCATCGCCGGTTCACTCATAAACATCGCCAGAGTGCACAATAAAAGCCCAACAACAAAAAATCTGCTTTCAAAACGCCACTGTTTCAAAGTAGATCCCCCTTTAGACTTCGTTATATGTTTTTTCCTTCACCGAAACAAGGTTATACAACACCTTGTTTATCGGCGTTGGAACTCCGTATTGAACCCCTTCTTCCACCACTGCCCCATTAATAACACTTATCTCTGTTTTTCGTTTATTGGAAACATCCTGAAGCATGGAAGACCGGTTTTCTGCTGTAAGACGCGCTACCTTTTTGGTATGTTCCACCGGATCGCCTATTTCTAATGAGATTCCTTTTGCTTTAGCAACAGCCATGGCTTCCTCTACAGCGCCACAAAGGAGCTCTTCCGTTTCAGAAAAGTCTACAAGACGCCCATTCTTCAGGCCAGTAACAGCTGTGAGGGCATTAATGCCAATATTAACAATGAGTTTTCCCCAAATAAGCCCCATAACATTATTGGAAAGGGTTACGGAAAAACCTCCCTTTTCTAAAACGGAACCCACCGCCTCTAACCTTTCGTCAATCTTACCATCCAACTCGCCAATGACAGTATTCCCCTGCCCCGCATGGCGAATTTTACCCGGTCCAAGAAGTGTAGATCCATGACCTGTTACGCCAGCAATAACTTTTTCTTTGCCCACTACAGCGCTAATTTTTTCAACATTTCCCAAGCCATTCTGGAGGGTTAAAACACTCGTATGAGGCCCTATAATACATCGAGCACTTTCCATAGCTTGAGAGGTAAGGGTAGCTTTCACAAAAACAATAAGCAGATCGCACTCTTTAACCTCTTCAGGTGTTGTTACTGCTTTAATATTTTTTATTACTCTATCGCCACCAATACCTTCCACAGAAAGGCCATGGGCATTAATAGCATCAACATGTTCTTTCCAAACATCAATGAGGGTGACATTAAGACCTGCTTCGGCCAACTTCCCGCCATAGAGACACCCCATGGCTCCTGAGCCAAGTACTGCTATTTTCATTACTTTTCACCTCTTCAGTTATTTACGCAGATCCTTCAAATCTTCCCGAGTTAAACCGCCAAAAACAAACTCGTCGCTGGGGAAGCCACCACTGCGAACGTCATTTTTATACTCCCCAAGAGCTTTAACAATCTCATCACCAATTTGAGCGTACTGTTTTACAAATTTAGGCAAAAATTTGTCGAAAAGTCCCAGCATATCGTGGAAAACAAGGACCTGGCCATCTGTGTAACGACCAGCGCCAATGCCGATAACTGGCACTGAAACGGCTTCAGTAATAGCTCGACCAAGTTCTTCGGGAACACACTCTACAACAATGGAAAAAGCACCGGCATCCTCGAGAGCCTTAGCATCATCAACAATCTTTTGAGCCGCTTCAAGGCTCTTTCCCTGCACCTTAAATCCGCCAAGCATAGAAGCAGTCTGGGGGGTAAGACCAATATGACCCTGAACAGGAATACCGGCTTCCACAATGGCAGAAACTACTTCCGGGCGACCGCCTTCAAGCTTGATTACGTCGCACCCGCCTTCTTTCATAAGGCGATTGGCGCTATGAATAGCCTGAGAGATGCTTTCGTTGTAAGAGCCAAAAACCATATCGCCTACGATCATAGGAGTGGGAGCTCCCTTTACTACCGGTTTGATGTGAGACACCATTTCATCTGTAGTAAGAGGGACTGTTCCTTCATTGCCCAATATAGTCATGGACAGGGAATCGCCTACGAGAATAATTTCGATCCCCGCCTTCTCTACCAAAACAGCCTGAGCATAGTCATAAGCTGTAACCATAGATATTTTTTCGCCCTTATCCTTCATTTCTTTCAATTTCTGAATTGTTACTTTTGCCATCGTGAATTCCCCCTATTCATATTCGTATTCTACACAAAAATAAAGTTCATTCTTAGTATTAATAATGTATATATATTTATTGTTCGTTTAAATAGTAGAGGGCTGCCAGCGTATAGATCTTCCCTGCTTCAATCAGATCGTTAAGCTCAACCCATTCATCTACATGATGGGGCACTTCCCTATCGCCAGCCCCTGTAACAATTACAGGGATGCCCTTCCGAATCTGCAGGAACGTGCCATCTGTAGCGCCTGGAACCCCGTTATATTTAGGTTCAGAGCCCATCACTTCGCGAAAAGCAAGATCTACGGCCTTTACAACTGGTTCTTCTCTGGGAACTTCTGTCCACGGCCTATCATCAATAATCTCTATGGAAGCTGCAAAGCGATCATAATCATCGGGATATTGATGGCTAAGGCGATCAATAATGCCCTGAATTTGTCGTACCAAAGCTTCGTGATCCTGGTTGGGAACGGTACGAATATCAAGGGTTACATAACAATCATCGGGAATGACATTGATCTGTGCTACCCCTTCGAGGGGAGCTTTAATCAGGGTAGGAGTAATGCTCGGCCATCCAAGATAGTCGTGTCGCATCATTCTGTCCTTTTCAAAATTTTCGAGATGTTTAATTTCATTGATAAAGCGCATGAGAGCCCAGTTAGGATTTACACCAGAAAGAGGCATACATCCATGGGCTTGCGCTCCTTGAAAGGTAACTTTGATTCGCATTGCCCCTTTTTGAAAAATACATAGATTTTTCTCTTCAGGTTCGCAAATAATAGCTCCATCCACATCATCAGCCCAACCCTTTTCTATAAAATCCTTGATGCCAATCATGGAGCCTTCTTCATCTACGGGGAAGCAGAGAAGTATATTGCCTTTAAAGGGAATTCCAGAGTCTTTAATGGTTTTCGCTGCAAAAAAGGCAGCAGCTGTATTCCCTTTCGTATCATTCGTACCGCGGCCATACATTCTTTTTTTACCATCTACCTCGACAATCTCTCCGCCAAAGGGATCATATTTCCACTTCTGAGGGTCTCCAATAGAAACTACATCCTGGTGTCCTTCGAAGAGAAGCGTCTTGCCAGGTTCTTTGCCTCGAAGAAAAGCTATGACATTAGAGCGACCTGGAACCACTTCATCTACATGGACTTCAAACCCTTCCTTATGAAGCAGCTTTTCCAGATACTCCGTTACTCGAGACTCATTTGCACCTTCTACATCTGGGTCAAAAACGCTATTAATACGAACTAAATCCTGGGTACACTTGATAAGGCCTTCTTCGTCAAAGAAACGTAGTACATCTTTATACATCTTCTCCCCTCCTCTTAACAGCATTTGAGGAAATATGTTCGAAGGCAAAAAGAGACTCAAGATAAAGCAGACTCATCAACAAATACCGGAAAGGGCACGCTGCCCCCTGAACTTTTAAAGGAGCAAACGTAAAATATGAACATAATAAAAGAGTGTGGCTTACATTATTTATTCTCACATTTCTTCTCCTCAGTCGTTCATGGCAATCATGGTACGATTAGGGCCGAAGATTCTCTTGAATTCCATAATGCAAAACCGCTTACTTCTAGGTGGAATACCTCTCTATTATATTTGCACATATATTTCTGTCAATCTATATTATCGTGGTAATTGCTAGAATCATTTTTCACGTGTAGTTACAAGATTTTACATTTTTTTGAGTCTGAATGGGAAATAAATCGTTATTGACAGGCATATATACATACATATAATCATAGACACATGTTCCATATAAAAATATTCTATTCCATATTATGAAATAATATCCACTCTCAAAAAGGGACTTCATACTTCTAGACAAGTTTGCAAGAAACAAGTAACCTTAATAACTTCTACTGCTATTGATAAGGCATCTTTCATCGCCTTTGAAGGCTTCTCTGAAACAATACGGTCTTTTGCGTGATACCTCTTGAGATGCACGTAGACCACATACAAAAAAGAGGAGGGTACGGCATGAATGGATACTTAGTAGCAATTGTCCTTTATGCTTTATTGCTCATTGCAATCGGATGGTGTATCGGCAAACGAGTTAAAGGCGCTGGCGGTTTTTTTGTTGCAGGGAGACAATTATCTATGGGATTGCTCTTCACGACCCTCATTGCAGCAAACTTGGGAGCTGGATCAACAGTGGGAGTAGCTGGTATAGGATACAAATTTGGCGTTTCCAGCTGGTGGTGGATTGGCAGCGCCGGTATAGGGTCTATGATTCTTGCCTATATAGTAGGGCCTAAGATCTGGCGTATTTCCTGTCGCTACAATCTTTATACATTGGGAGACTATCTCGATCTCCGCTACAGCAAATTTTTTCGCGGACTTATATCAGGAATGATGGCTATCGGAACTCTCGCCTTGTTTTCAGGGCAGCTCATTGGAATAGCGTGGATCCTCAATGTGGTAGCTGCTATTGACAAAATATGGGGTATCCTTATTGGTGCATGCGTTACAACTCTCTATTTTGCCGCCGGGGGGCTTCTTTCTGCCGCTATCGTCAATATTGTAGAGCTTATAGTTATTCTTCTCGGTTTCTCATTAGCTGCTCCCTACGCCCTTTCGTATGTCGGAGGATGTAATGGCCTGACGACAGCTATTACATCCAAACTAGGGTCGGAAGCTGCGGCACAGTTCTTTTCCTGGAAAGGAATTGGTGCAACGACAATCATTGGATATCTTTTTATGCTTATTCCTTCTTTCTGTATTTCTCCAGGTCTTATCGGAAAGGTATACGGGGCTAAAAACGAACAGGCAATTCGGATAGGAACAGCATTAAACGGCGTAGTACAGCTCATTTTTGCTTTCTTACCAGTGTTGATCGGCATGTGTGCTTTCGCCGCATTTCCCGATCTTACCAACAGAGAATTAGCTTTGCCTACTGCTATGAAAGAAATGATGCCATTTGCTATATCGACTCTGGCATTAGCCGCTATCTTTGCCGCAGAAGTAAGTACTGCTGACGCAGTACTTTATATGCTAACCACGTCTATTTCCAAAGATATTTACCAGACTTTTTTCCACCCCGATCTCTCGGAGCAAGACCTTTTAAAATTCAGCAGAAGAGTTACACTAATATGTGGAGTCGTAGGTGTCGCTCTTGCAATTGTGATTCCCAATATACTCACAGCTTTACAAATTTTTTACTCACTTATGAGTGTTTCTCTTGCGGCACCGTTACTCTTAGGGCTTTTTTGCGATAAGGCATCTCAAAAAGGAGCCGTCCTCTCCGCCGCTGGCGGGGTTCTTCTTACCCTCTTTTTGCAGTTCGGAAATAGCGGCAAAGGCATCTGGATTCTAAATGCCACGTCCACGGGGATTCTTTTCTCTTTCGTACTCATGTTTATGAGCCTCTTTGTCTTCCCATCTACGGAACCCCCATTGGACGATAGTCCTATTGAAATTTAAAAGAAGGAGAGGATCTCGTGTCGAACCACTCTAGCCATGAGACCCTCTTATTGTTTTTTCGGAGGGGATTTAATCTATGAGGTATAATTTACTATCTACAGAAAAGCAAGGGAGTCTGCTGGTTCTTCTCGCCGGGCTTTTCTGGGGGACATCGGGAACAGTTCAGACTTTTGCGCCCTCACAAGCTTCCCCTCTCTCTATTGGAGCGATTCGCATCTCTTTTGGTGGTATTTTTTTATTACTTTATATTCTTGCCACACGAGGTTTTCAGGGGTTCAGAGGGAAATGGCCATTACACAGCCTCTTTTATGCAGCCCTTGGAATGGCGGGGTTTCAGGCTTTCTTTTTTGCCGCTATCAGAATAACTGGAGTCGCTGTGGGCACAATGGTGGCGGTTGGTGGTTCTCCAGCTTTTGCCGGCCTTCTTGGCATGATTTTTTTCAAAGAAAGACCCAGCCCATATTGGTACCTTTCAACTTTTCTCGCTATCATCGGATGTATACTTCTATCTTGGAAAAACGGAGGGGTTAAAGCAAACTCTTTTGGAGTTTTATTGGCTCTCGTCGCTTCCTTTGCCTTTGCCCTCTGCGGCATAGGTATTAAGGAGATTCAACGCTATCACGGAGCTATGGAAACAGTAGCCATGACTCTTTGTTGCGGAGCACTGATTCTTTCACCCATATTGATGTTTCATAATATTTCATGGCTCATGGAGATACAAGGACTTCTCGTTGCTATTCATCTCGGCTCCATAGCCACAGCTTTGCCCTATATACTTTTTGCTCTTGGGTTAACTCTGGTGCCCGTAGCAAAAGTATATACTCTTTCCTTGAGCGAACCTCTTACAGCATGTCTCCTTGGAATTTTATTATTAGGAGAGCGGCTTTCTTTGCACTCAGGATTTGGCATAATTCTCATATTGTTAGGTCTTTTACTTTTATCAAGAGAACAAAAGTAACTCGTAAATAAGATCATGATACAATCTTTCACATGTACGTTGATGCATTATACAAAAGGGGAGAGCGTCGCTTGAAAAATAGCAAAAAAGGTTCTGGATATGTACAGTCAATTCAGAGGGCTATGGCCATTATTGAAACTCTCGATAAACATGGGGAGCTCGGAGTTTCTGAAATTGGAGAAAAACTCGACCTGGAGCGAAGTACGGTACATCGCATTCTTTCTACACTGCGAGGATTAGGATATATTAACCAAAATCCTGCAAATCATAAGTATTCCAACAGCTTCAAATTTTTTGAGATTGGCAATAACGTTGTACAATCTTTAGGCTTTAGGAAACAGGCTATGCCCTTCATGCGAGAGCTCTCTGCAAAATCTAACGAGGCCGTAAATTTAGCCGTTATGGATGGGAAATATGTTATCTATATCGATAAAATTGAAAGCCCTGCCACTATTAAGGTTGATCTCTCTGTGGGGAAAAGGATGCCAGCCTATTGTACAGGACTGGGGAAAGTTCTATTAGCCTATATGCCTGAAGCTGCTGTCAGGGAATTCTTCAAAGATGAATCACTCATTCGATACACGAACAGGACAATTACCAACATAGACAAGCTGTGTCAACATCTTGCTCAGATTCGAGAGCAAGGTTACGCTGTGGATGATGAGGAGTATGTAGATGGCCTTTTCTGCATAGCTGCCCCAGTGTGGGGGCACGCAAAAACAGTAGTCGCCGCATTAAGCGTTGCCTTGCCTAAATTTCTTTATTCGAAAAGCGACGAAGAGATAGCATCTATACGAGATATGCTTATCGATGTAGCCCAACGATTTTCTATAAGTCTTGGGTATGAAGCCTTTTAGGGAGTTCTTTTGAAGAGACGGGGCAAACAACGCCTCGTCTAATATTTGCTTTTTATTTCCCTTTAACTTTGAAATAGCCACCCCAGCACCCTTTAACATCTGAAATACAGACAAATCCCTGGTCACCGATAATTTTTGAAATAGGTGCGATATCGGAACGATGACAAATTACTTTCGCTACCAGGCGTAACCCATCTTTTCCATGACCAATCAGAACTGTAGCGCCAAAACCTTCCGCTCTGATTCGATCTATAAGTGTCATGGTCTCCTGATTTCTCTCCAAGATAATATCAAGAGTCACAAAAGCATTAAGGAGTTTTTCCTCCAATAGAGATCCTATAAAATTTCCCGAGCCATATCCTGCTGCGTATGCAATAAGTTGAGGGAAGGTTAATGTTCCTCCTCCACCGAGGATGTAACCTAACACTGACATATAGATCATTACTTCCAGGAAACCTATACATGCTGCCAGACGGCGCCTTCCTCTGACGAGAAAGAGAATCCTGACGGTCCCCAAACTAACATCTGCAATACGTGCACTAAATATAAGGAGGAGTCCCAGCCAGTCCATATAAAATCATTCTCCTGTTCATGCGTATTGTTATGGCAAAAAGAGGCGGACAGAATAGAGCTGTCCGCCCTGAAATATATTTACTGTTTTTTATCAGAAGCCGGCTCTTTTTCTACCAAAACCACTCCATACTCTTTGCGAAGTTTCTCTGTTTCTTCAGAATAAACCTGAGCACGTTTATCACGAAGGAGGTTGCTCTCGACCTGAGATTTCACTTCTTCAAAAGAACGAATTTTCCCTGGTTTTGTATCTTCAAGTCTAATGATATGCCAACCAAATTGGCTCTGAACTGGTGAACTGATCTCGCTTTTTTTAAGTTTAGACGCAGCTTCCCCAAATTCAGGTACTACCTGGTTGGTCTGGAAATAGCCAAGATCACCATTCTGCTCTTTCGATGGGCACGTAGAGTACTTCTTGGCAGCCTCTTCAAAAGTTATAGCACCAGACTTGATTTCTTGAAGAACTTTTTTAGCCTCGTCTTCTTCCTTCAAAAGAATGTGACTTGCCCGAATTTGAGCTGGAACTTCAAACTCTTTCAAATGATCCATGTAATATAATTTAGTTTCTTTTTCATCTATTGTCACTCTCTCCAGCAGTTTCTCCACTGCCAGCTGCCGCATAAGCTCTTTCTTTACTCGAGTTAATCTCTCTACAAACACTGGGTCTTCATCAAAGTCCTTATCCTCTGCATAACGAGCAAAAACCTCAAGATTAATCAGTTCATCGAGAACTGCTTTTCTTCCCTGCTCGTTATCATAGTACACCTTCTGTTGTGGATCGAGAGCGTTGATCACTTCATCCACATTCTGCTGCTTAATCTCTACTGTTCCGATACGGGCAAGAACTGTCTGTCCATTATCAGCTTTCGGAGCTGCCTCTGTAGCAAAAGCCACCCCGCCCCAGGCCAAAACAGCAATCAGGCCCGATACACACAATATCTTTGAACCTCTAAACATTTAAAATCCCCTCCATACCATCGCACGATAACAAACGAGACCAGTGTATCACAGCTCTGCTTCGTCGTCATCGAATAGAGATGCAAGAAAAAGGGGCACGTCCTCTGCCTGCATTTCTCTCGTATCTTCCTCAAAATGAACCTCTACAATGCCCTCGGCCGCTTTACGCCCTACTACCACCCTCGCTGGTATCCCGAAAAGATCGGCATCGGCAAATTTTGCTCCTGCACGTTCGTCACGGTCATCAAACAAAACAGCCATACCAGCCTGAACTGTCTCACAATAAAGATCTGTAGCAAGGTGTGCCGCCTCAAGATCTTTCATGGCAGGAACAATAATTTCAACATCGAAAGGCGCTATTCCTGCAGAGAAAGTATTTTTTCTGGATAATGTGGTCATTATAACGTCAAGAGAGAGGCGACCTCTCCAGAGACGGCATTTTCGAGATGTCCCCTCTTTATCTTGATAGAAAAATGGCTCGTCAGGTACTTGATCTAGCCAAAGGTCTGCGACATCGCTCCACCAGCTTTTTTGAAGTTTTTCTCCACAGGCAGGGCAATCCATGCCCGCTTCCAACGTTACAATATCTGCCACCCGTTCACTTGAAAAATCTCGTCCCCACACTATTCCTGTGAGGTGATAATCAGGCCGATTAGCTCCAATTACTACATCACGACACCCAACTACACTTCTATCAGCCACCAGGCATATAGAAGGAGGAAGTCCAACCGGACCAAGGAAGCCAGGCTTCTGTCCTATAGCCCTCACCAACTCTTCTTCTGTAGCAATTCTTACTGAAGTGGCTCCTAAAGAGACTGCTAGTTTCACGTCACTTATATAGAGGTCTCCTCGAAGAAGAACTGCGACCATCTGCCACTCATTCCCTTTCTCCACCATATAGAACATGGTTTTGATCGTTTGGGCCGACGGGATATTAAGAAATGCACAAAGAGCCTCAATGGAACATGTATCAGGGGTATAAACTTCCTTCATTACAGGGGAATCAGCCCCCTGGAAACCTTGATCCCGTCCACTCTCTGAAGTTGTCGTACCATGCCACCCGCAACGAGGGCATATTACACCTTCCTGAGCAAAAGCATGATGAGATTCTTCAAGAAAAACGAGGCGGGATCTCGCTCCTCTCTCACACAGATCCTGCACCTCTTCACAGTCGAGGTTCAAGGAGGACAAGCATTCCTTAATAGAACTGAAAATAGAGTGGGAAATATCTTTCAGAGACATTCCTTCTTCTTCAATACCCCCCAATAAAAGCGATCCTCCGCAACTCTCCACTGTTCGTAACGGAAGATCCCGATAACTTTGTACGCTCCTTCGAAGCAAGTTTTCAAGGCCATGAGGGGTTGCTAAAAGAGAATCAAGCTGCTGCACGTTATCCCCAAGGAAACGTTCCAGGAAAAACCAACATATATTGTCTCGCATAATAGCGCCGAGAGGAAGCAGATTCCACTCCCCATTCCCCCAGCTGAGAGCGTATCCCCCTCGCATTAATCTCACGGCGCCAGGATCTTTCCACCCTTCTGGGGGGTGTTTCATAGTTGGAGCAAGTAGAGATGTCATTCGCATTAAAGGTGTCCTCCCCTATTTTATCGAAGCTATAGTCAAGTACCATGCGTCAACAAGCACAAATACTGATACTGTCAACCTCTAGCTATGGTCGAGTAGCTCTATACTGTATATACGCCATAAGGAAAAGCATAAAAGCCCACACAATATCAAGAACAGCACGTCCCATTTGACCTTTTTGCATCCGCCGAATTCCTGCAAAAGCAAGAACAAGACCACACAATACAATAATAATAGGAGCAAGAACCGTAGCGAAAAAGGTCATGATATTCTACCACCTTCCGTGGAGAACCTCTGAAGCCAAACGTCGGGCTGTAGGGGTAACAGCCAGCCCCCCCCGAGCTGTTTCTCGCAGTGTTTCGGGCATTGCCCTCCCTACTTGCCCCATAGCATCAATTACTTCATCTGCCGGAAGAATAGATTTGATGCCGGCAAGGGCCATGTCAGCAGCCAACGCGGCTACAGAAACAAGTAAACCATTCCTCTTGATGCAAGGAGATTCCACTAGCCCGCCTATTGGGTCACATACGAGGCCAAGCACTGATTTAAAGGTAAGAGACACACTATGGGCAATAGTATCAGGCGCTCCCTTACGAAGGGCTACAAGAGCGGCTGCGCCCATAGCTGCCGCAGCACCACATTCAGCCTGACAACCGCCTTCAGCTCCAGCGAGAGTCGCTCTTGAAGCTACAACAGCACCCACAGCACCGGCTACAATCAAAGCATCTACAAGTTCACTTTTTTCGGAAGCAAAATGATCTCGATACGAAAAGAGAAGGCCAGGCAATATACCGCAACTTCCTGCTGTAGGCGCTGCCACAATACGTCCCATGGCTGCATTATAAGTAGCCACAGCTATAGCTATCTGAGAAGCTCTTAGAACATAGGGACTCGTAAAAGCCTCCGAATTTTGAGATGCAATGTAGGTTCCTATTTTCTCCGCCTCTGGCTTGATAATCTTGCCACTCCAGTTTCCAGAAAGAGCTTCTTGAACAGAAAGAGCCATGTCATCAAAACGGCTTTCCATATCTTTTCGAATCATCTCCACAGAACGCCCTGTCTCTTGCTCCTCTGTCTGATACACACTTTCAACAAAGGAACACCCTGAATTATTACTTAAAGCTACCAAATCTCCTAACGATCTCATCTCGAAGTTCCTCCTTGAGCATAAAGGGGTAATACTCGGATAATAGATGGATGGGCACGTTCCATGGCCTGCTTTACACTGTCGTCAGGAGGCGAAGGCAGATCAAGCTCAATAACAAGAGACGCCATGCCCCCCTTTGACTTACGATACAGACTTAAAGTAGCAATGTTAATCTCCATTTCAGCAAAAAGCTTCGTTATAGCCGCTACAACCCCATGGGTATCGCGATGGATAGTGATAAGAGAAGGGAGTTCCCCAGAAACGCTCACCTTAAAACCATCAATCTCCTGCAGTTCTACAGCCCCTCCTCCAATAGAAGCGCCAATAACTTCGAGAGTCCGATTGTCTTTTCCTGTAAAAACAAAACGGGCAGAGTTGGGATGAGCTCCGTCTACTTCTTCCACATCGAAACGATAATTAAATTGCAGTTCTTTCGCAATAGAAAGAGCATTTCGAAGACGAATATCATCGGGAGCCATACCTAATAGACCCGCCACAAGAGCCCGATCTGTTCCATGACCGTAACTCGTATAAGCGAAACTACCTCGTAAAAATATCTCCACGCTCTCCAGTGGATCTTCTCCCCAGCACGCTAACGCCAAACGACCAAGGCGAGCGGCTCCAGCGGTGTGACTTGAAGACGGTCCAATCATTACCGGCCCAATAATCTCTGTTAAGGACATAGCTTCTCCTCCTCTACGTTAAAATTATCCTTCTCTCCCTTTTGGTAAATTGCCGACAGCTCCTCATAGGTCCTCTTAAGTTTTTCAATACGGGCCTCCCCAAGCTCCGGTTCTTCCAAATGAGAGATTAAATCTGTAAGGGGTATATTTTTAAAAAATTGATTATCGCGACTCGGCGAGGAACAGTAAAAAACATCCCTTAAGATTTGTATATCATTCGGGGTGTGAAAAGCGTCCCGCGTCTCTTCGTAGTTGAAAAGGAAGTAGATTTCTGGGAACCCAGACCACGCTACGGCAGAAAGACACATGGAACATGGCTCATGAGTAGAGAGCAATAGACATTCTTTGGGATCTGGGTGAGGATCAAGTTCAAAGAACTTCTTTATAGTATAAACCTCCCCGTGCCAAAGAGGATTCCACCCTTCATGATTAGTTCCTGCCGTTATTAGAGAAAGGTCAGACCGAAACAATATTGCTGCCCCAAAAATGTTATGGCCGCCAAGAACGGCAACTCGAGTTTGGGGAAGAATATGATCTTCAATAACATCCAACATCCTCCAAAATATCACTTCCTGGTCCATAAACACCCCTCCTTTGAAAGTATTATATCCTGAAGTTTCCTTCTCCTGCATACTCTTCAATAATGAAAATTAAAAAAATTAATAGTTGAATATAGTTGTTATTTGTGCTATTTTCAAATTGATAAGAATAGTTGGCATTTTCAGCCGATTTTGTTTCTTGATCATGACGCCTCGTGCGCGTCGCTTTAAAAGGACCTTCGTAACTGTCTCAACTAAACCTAACCCCGGCACTACACGAGGAGGTGAGTTGTATGAATGCCCTAACAGTTGTGTGGCTTGCTCTCGGGCTTCTTATTGTCGGAGGCGTCCTTTTTATGAAGAAGAAGCGAAGCAATGAAGGAACAAATGACTAAAACTCCTCACTGCAGTGGGCGTAAAAGAGTTTTGCGCCCACTCTAATACCCCTCTAGAGTACGCATTTTTGCTGATAGCAAAATCCTTTCCCCGAGAAGATAATAAAAAATAAAAAGGGGGAGGAGATGAAATGAAGTCACAAAAGATACGCCTCGCTATACAGTTACTATTCCTCGTATTTCTCTCTTGGGTCGGTTTTCAACATCAAAGAGTGGGAGGTGGCCCCCAAGGGGTTCCACCAGTAGATGCCCTTTGTCCCTTTGGGGGATTTGAAAGCCTCTACAGCTATATAGCTACTGGGACGTGGCTGAGACGCATCGCTCCAAGTTCCTTTGTTCTCTTCATTGGTGTTTTTCTTATGACTGTAGTAGTAGGCCGAGTTTTTTGCAGCTGGATTTGCCCTCTAGGTACTTTAGGGGAACTTTCAGCAAAAGGAGCAAGGAAACTTGGCATAGCTCCTCGGGAACTCCCCAACTATATAGATCGTCCTGCACGATATTTAAAATATGGAATTCTCTTTCTGATTATATTTCTTACATGGAAGCTCGGAACTTTGGTATGGAGAGATTATGATCCCTGGGTCGCATGGATGCATTTAAGCGCTGGTTGGGGGGAAATCGCAGGTAAACCTTGGGCTTTCGTAATCCTTTTTGGTATCGTTATAGTTGCAAGTTTATGGATTGAACGATTTTGGTGCCGCTATTTGTGCCCATTAGGGGCTGTCCTTGCTTTGGGGCAAAAGCTGAGCTTTATAAAAGTAAATCGCCAGCCCTCCTCCTGCGTCCATTGCCATCAATGCCATATAGCATGCCCTGTCAATCTCGACCCTGAATCAAAAGAAGTGGAGAAAAGTGGCGAATGTCTTGCTTGCGGAAGATGTACCGACCGATGCCCTGTGGAGAAAACGCTCTTCTTTAGGTGGCGAGAAAAAGTTTTCTCTCCTCTTGCCATAGGCCTTATGGGGTTAGCTCTATTTGGGGGAGTTTACGCTTTCGGGCGACTCAGCGGAACGTGGCTTACCTTTGCGCCAGCTCCTAAAGAGATTTCTCAAGCTAACCCTGCAGATAAAGTTTATGGATGGATGACTGTCAGCCAAATATCTGAAACCGTGGGTTTATCTGAGGAGGAGATTATCGCCATTGCCTCCCTTCCTTCAGACATTCCTCGAGACGTATCGTTGAAAAAGATTGAAGGAGTGGACGATGAAGAAGTGAGAGGAGCCCTGTCGCTTTACTTTAAACAAAAGGGAATTCCGGCGGCAACAACGGGGGAAACGCCGTCAAAGAATCTTCCTAACCCAGATGAGATCAAGGGGTCTATAACATTACAAACCATATCCCAGACTTACAATATCCCTGCTGAAAAGATTCTTGAAGAAGCAGGCTGGCCTCTTGATGCACCAAGAGACAAAGCGCTGAAGGAACTAGCTGTACTCTATAATTCTGAGGTAAGCGTGATACGAGAAGCCATAAAAAAACTTCTAGGAAATTAGTTTAATATAAAAGAGGGAGCTTTTGAAGGCAAAATACGCCTCTAAACGTTGGATTTTCTGCCCAACTTTTGGAGCGCTGAACAAAGTCCCCCTCTTCATCTTATGAACTTCAACGACACGGCTCCATCCCTACAGATACTGATCCATAGCTTCACTCAAAAGATGAATCCCCCGTCGAATTTTTTCTGGTGGCATATTGGAATAGTTAAGTCGCAAGGTATTTTCATGACCGCCGCGAGGGAAGAAAGCTCCTCCGGGAACAAAAGCAACTTTCTTGGCAATTGCTGTTATAAGAAGGTCTCGCCCATTCACACCTTCTGGAAGGGTGATCCAAGAAAATAGGCCCCCCTCAGGCTTGGTATAGGAAACATCGGAAGGGAAAGAAGCCTGAATAGCCTCCATCATAATATCTCGTCGCTTCTTGTAAAGCTCTATAAGTTTCGCTACATGGGCATCAAGATTGTACATTTCCATATAGCTATCAATTTCATACTGGCTCAATGTGGGAGAGTGCAAATCTGCAGCCTGTTTCAAATAAGCGAATCGTTCATACAGCTCCCCTTCAGCACATAACCAAGCGATGCGCATTCCAGGGCAAAATATTTTAGAGAATGTACCCAATAAAACAACATTTCCTGTCTTATCAAGAGACTTTAAAGAAGGAAGCATCTCCCCTTGAAAACGGAGCTCACCGTAAGGATTATCTTCAATTACCACTACGGAATAGCGCGAAATAATTTCTATAAAAGATTTCCGGCGTTGGATAGACCAGGTTTTCCCAGTAGGATTCTGAAAATCGGGAATAACGTAAATTGCCTTTACCCGTTTTTCCTTTTTTAAAGCTTCTTCGAGAGAGTCAGGAACCATACCCTCGTCATCAGTAGCAATCTCTACGTATCTAGGGCTATATCCATTGAAAGCACTGAGAGCCCCTAGATAGGTAGGACTTTCGCAGAGCACCACATCTCCTTCGTCAAGAAGCATTTTGCCGAGAAGATCAAGGGACTGCTGGGATCCTGTGGTTATCATAATATTCTCTGTCGTAAGACGAGTTTTGTACTTTTCGTTCATGCGATTCGCTATTTTCCCACGTAACGGAGCGTAACCCTCTGTAGTAGAGTATTGGAGAGCTTTTGCCCCATATTTCTCTAAAACATGAGCTGTTACGACCTTCATTTCTTCAATAGGGAAAAGCTCCGGAGCCGGAAGGCCGCCAGCAAAAGAGATAATATCAGGGTCCGCCGTAACTTTGAGAATAGCAGCTATATCCGATGCCTGAAAGTTTTTCATTCGCCGAGCAAAAACATTCTTGTCCATAAAAAGCCCTCCTGTCATAAAATAATTGAGGGGCATTATAACAGGAAATCGTCATTTTGGGAAAGAACTTTCTCTATTTAATACAACTAAGGCTCTATTCCTTTTACTTCTTTTCTATGAAGAATTTTATCTGTGGCTTTCAGACCCGAACCAGAAAGAAAAGCCACTACAGTCTGGTCGCGAGAGATCACATCATCAGCTATAAGTTTGGAGAGGGCTGCTCCGACTACGGCACTTGTAGGCTCTACATAAAAACCTTTACACGCCAACATATCAAAAGCTTCCCACGTCTCGCCATCCTCAACAGCGATACACATTCCTTCCGTAGCTCGCACCGCTCCAAGAACCTGACGACCTCGTACCGGATGAGCTGAACTAATTCCCTCGGCTATTGTTTCTCGCTTCTCAATCGGGAAAGGATCCATATCTCCTCTCACAAATCCTTCATAGAGCGGAGCGCACCCCCTGGCCTGTACTGCAACGATCTTTGGAAGGCGAGATATTTTCCCCGCTGCGAGAAGATGGCGAAAAGCAAGATAACACCCTAATACGAGGCTTCCCTGCCCCGCGGGGACAATCACATAGTCGGGGACTGCATATCCCAGCTGCTCCCACAACTCGAAAGCATAGGTTTTAACTCCATGGATAAAATAAGGGCTCCAATTATGGCTCGCATAGTAAAATTCCTGAGATGCTTGCTCTGTAACCAGTGTGGTTTCTTCACGAGATCCAGGGACTTTTACGAGTTCTGCCCCATAGCTCTCAATCTGCACACATTTTCCAGCCGACGTATACGCAGGGACAAAAACTCGACAACGAATGCCCGCCCGGGCAGCGTACGCTGCCATTGAGGCCCCGGCATTCCCTGAAGAATCCTCTATGATCGTCTGGAGCCCATGTTCCTTGAGTTTCGTCATTTGGTAGGCAATGCCGCGATCTTTGTAAGATCCTGTAGGCAAGAGAAAATCCAATTTGAAAAAAATCTTATGATCCTTCCATAGGGCAGGAACAAGAGGGGTTCGACCTTCCCCTAAAGATACAGGTTCCGTCCCTATCTTAAGAGGTAGAGCTTCTTTGTATCTCCAGATCGACAGGGAACGGCGTTTTAGCTCTTCCGGTCCCGGGAAAAATGTTTCATCTATCTCCAACGAGAGAGCCCCTCCGCAAGGGCATCTCCAAAGGCGCAAAATCTCTTCGTACGTTTCATGACACACGGAACATCGCAACATAAAAATCCACCTCCATATGTTACGAAATAGAATGGGAAAGGCAGGGCTTCAATTGAGAAATATCACACTCTTCCACCGCAAGATGATAGTGCTGAAAAACAGAGGTATATTTCAAACCACTACCAGTAAGCACACAAACTACGCAATGATTACTTTTAAGAGCACCATCATGAACGAGGCGTTTCAAGGCAGCCAAAGATGATGCGGAGGCAGGTTGTACAAAAAGTCCTGTTTCCGCAAGCTCTTTTTGCGCTGCAAGGATCTCTTCATCTGATACGGCAAGAGCTACACCGCTATTTTTATTCAACACCCTCAAAACCTGATTACCACTTGGGGGGAAAGGATTTTCTATGGCATGGGCGATAGTGTGAGGATTTGAGAATCGTTCCACTACTAATGATTTTTTTTCAAAAGCTTTCACTATAGGGGAACATCCTTCCGCCTGAACACATACAATGGTAGGGATACGAGCGATAAGTCCTACTTTATAAAACTCACGAAACCCTTTCTCAATTCCACGAATATTGCCTCCCGCACTTGTAGGGACAATTACAAAATCGGGGACGCGAAAAGATGTCTGTTCACAAATTTCAAATGCAATAGTTTTAGAACCTTCTACGCGAAAAGGGACATCAGAGTTCATAAAATAAATCCCGAGTTCCTCTCCTAGACGCAAACTTTCAGAATAAAGACGGGAGTAATCTCCATGAACTCGTATAAGTCGAGGATGGTAGATAGCGATAGGATTCAATTTTTCTGAGGGAATATCGCTACTCACTAATATTGTAGTTTCAACCCCAGTTTTCGCTCCAAAAGCAGCTACTGAAGCAGCCATATTACCTGTTGAGACTGTGCCGATCCGAGAAAACCCCAATATTTTAGCGTGGCGAAGAGCTGTAGCTGTTCCCCTATCTTTAAAAGACCATGTGGGATTTGCCGTTTCATTTTTAAAAGCCACAGCGCCTATTCCATATTTCTTTGCCAGAGCAGGTGTCCATACAAGAGGGGTCATCCCCTCCCCAAGATCAAGTTCGTCATAGGGCTCCCTAAAGGGGAAAAATTCGCCGTATCTTCTAAAAATATTAAAGTACGCTTCTGCTTTAATGGAACCTGTTCCTATCTCCTCCAACTCGAGAGGTTCATTACATTTTGGACAGCGAGAAAATGAGGTACGAAATGGGTAACGAGATTCGCAGACAGTACAGATAAGGGCTTTTTCTGACAAAACAGAATCCCTCCTTCAGGTTCTTTTCCTATGAGGAATTATAACGTAGAAAAAGAGTTGTTTTTCCCTTTTTATCCTTGCATCTAAATTTTTTTCTGTCATACTATCCCTGCTTATGATAACAATAAACTCAAAACCAAATCGGGGAGAGTGAAATCACACAAAAAAACAATTGTAAGGAGGTTGAGGCAGATTGACACGTGCGGCTAAACCTTTGATTCACGTTGAAAATCTGTACAAGAGCTTTGAGGATGGAGACGTTTTGAACGGCATCTCCATTGATATTTACGAAGGGGATTTGGTCTCTATTATCGGACCGTCAGGATGTGGGAAATCAACGTTCTTGCGGTGTCTCAATTGTCTCGAGTACATGGACTCCGGTACTATTACCATAGCTGGCGTTACGGTAAGCCGCACCGGCAATGAAAAGGAGCTGGGCAAACGCTTTCTCACATCCTGTCATCTCATGAGACAAGAGGTAGGAATGGTTTTCCAGAGCTTCAATCTTTTCCCTCATAAAACCGTTCTCGAAAATGTTATGCTAGCCCCTATAGTCGTAAAAAAGATTGGGGAAGCCGAAGCTCGTGAAACAGCCATGCAACTCCTTGCAAAAGTAGGGCTTTCCGAACACATCCATAAGTATCCCGCTACCTTATCTGGCGGGCAGACTCAGCGTGCAGCCATTGCTCGCGCCTTGGCCATGAATCCCAAGGTCATGCTTTACGACGAACCCACATCAGCCTTAGATCCGGAACTGGTTGGAGAAGTGTTGCAGGTTATGAAAGATCTTGATGAGGAAGGTATGACTCAGATCATCGTAACCCATCAGATGCGTTTTGCCCGAAATGCCTCAGACTACATTGTCTTTATGGATGGAGGAGAGATCGTCGAGGTGGCTGACGGCGATGTACTCTTCGAATTTCCTCAAAATAAAAGGACAAAAGAGTTCCTTCGACACCTTACAGAGGATGTAGCGTAAATGAAACGGTTCATATCTTTATTCTTTGCGCTTTCTGTTCTCTTCCTTGCTGTTGCTTCGTCCTCAGCTATGGCGAAAGAGAAGCCCATATTGCGATGGGGTGGGGACACAGAGGGGGGAGTTCCTTACATGTTTTACGACCCCTTCGATATGAATCAGCTTATCGGTTTTGAAGTAGAAATTATGGATGCCATTGCAGACTATCTGGGAATGGAAACAGAATTTGTCCAAAATGGATGGGATAATCTCATTCCAGGGCTCGAGAGGCACTTATATGATGTAGCTATCGATGGTCTGGAAATTACGCCGGAACACAAGAATGTAGTTAATTTCTCTATTCCTTACTACTCCACTTTCCTTCAGCTGGCGGTACGTAAGGGGACAAAAGGCATTACAACCCTTGACGACTGCAAAGGGAAAATAGTGGGAACCCTGAAGCAATCTTATGCGTACTTCCTCTTAGTAGAAGCCGGCATTCAAGACATTCGGACGTACGAAGACGAGATAAACGCATTCAACGACTTACAAAATGAACGCTTAGACGCAACTCTCTTCGATGATCCTGTTGCTGTTTACTATGCAGGATTCAACCCTGAAATCATGTTTGTAGGTCCTCCTATCGGGCGGATGGAATACGGAATTGCTATTCGGAAAGAGGATAAGGAGCTACTTTCAAAAATTAATGAAGCTATTGTCTACCTTCGAGATAGCGGGAAACTTCGGGAAATTTACGGTCGATGGAACCTTTGGAGCCCCATGATGGCCGACATGTTCCAAGATTTCTCGCCCAGCAGAGTGGAACCCGCTATGTTCAACCACTGGGCTGAACATCAGAAACCTCAAATCTCGCTGCAAGAAAGAATCGAGAGATATATAAGCTTTCTTCCAATTCTTGCTAAAGCGGCGGTTATCACTATGAAGGTGTCGATTTTAGCTATGGTCTTAGCCATACTGCTCGGGCTTTTCCTGGCCATGACTAAAATTTTTGGGCCGCCATTTTTTTCTCATCTGGCTATAGGATATATAGAAGCCATTCGTGGGACACCAGTTCTCATCCAGCTCTTCTTTATTTTTTATGGACTTCCCAACATCGGCATAAAGCTAAGTCCATTTATTGCTGGAGTTCTGGGATTAGGCTTAAACTACGCCGCCTATGAAGCTGAGAATTACCGGGCTGGTTTATTAGCGGTACCAAGGCAACAAATGGAAGGCGCTCTCGCTTTAGGAATGACTCGCTGGCAGGCATTGCGCTATGTTGTCTTGCCTCAGGCTGTACGAGTAGCGTTACCGCCAGTCACAAACGATTTTATTTCTCTTTTAAAAGATTCTTCGTTAGTGTCTGTCATAACCATGGTAGACCTTACGAAAGCCTATGGACAGCTGGCCACTACTTACTATGATTACTTCGGGACTGGAATTATAGTAGCCGCTATCTATTTTCTTTTAGGGCTGCCTTTCGTTCGCCTCGCTCGCTGGACAGAGAAAAAAATGGCTGTAGCAGTGCGAGGGAAGCGAAATGGAGGAGGTTCTACCATAGGGGAAAAACCTGGAGCTTATTAAGTACGTTAAAAACTAAACGAAGGGCTGGGTCGGCCGACCCAGCCCTTCGTTTTCTTTAAATAAGTTCTCCTTTAGCGACAGGGATCACATTGCCCCCCACCCATACTCGAATCTGACCTCCGGAATCTTTTGCGGAAATAAATAAAAGAGATGGCCGATGAACTGCATAGCCTTGCTCTACTCGTACATTCTCTATGCTGCTAGATTCCAGGAATCGGTGACGGACCAAATAGGACGCCAAACATCCTGCCCCACTTCCAGTCGCAGGATCTTCCTCCACACCAAAACAAGGAGCCAAAACCCGAACGTGAAGATGATTTGAAGAATGTACCGGTTCAGGACAAAAAGCGAGAATTAATACCTTCCCTGTCCTTTGGATGAAAGCATCATATGCATCTCTATCCAAACGTACACGACTCAAAACATCCCGCCGCCGAAAAGGGACAATAATCGTAGGCAACCCTGTAGAAACCCACTGTACAGGGTACTCTTCCATTATAGCGTCTGATGTGACACCCAACACCGACACTAGATCTTCTGGAGGGTAGATCGGACCAAATTCTGGCGTATTCTGCTCCATAATAAACAGATGCTCTTCCCGTCTCACCTGAATAAGTCCTGCCTTGAGGCTCAGGGCAATAGAATTTGGATTCCCAGGTGCTAACTCTCTTATAATAACAGCAGCTGTCCCCAAAGTAGGGTGACCAGCGAAAGGGACCTCCCCTGCAGGTGTGAATATCCGAACTGGATAACCGCCGTTAAGAGGTTTATCGTGAAGGATAAAACTTGTCTCCGAGTAGTTCATCTCTCTGGCAATTTCCAGCATATCCTCGGTAGAGAGATCTCCTGCATCGCGAACTACAGCTAAGGGATTGCCTGCATATTTCTTCTCCCCAAAAACATCAACAATGTAAAATTCATGCTTTTTCATAATCCAACCCTCCTTTCTTATGACAAGCAACATTTAAATATGGTCTTCTACATACCTTAACATATTCTTTTATGTCGTAAGCTCTCTTTTAAGCGGGAATCGTGAAAAAATGTCCTTGACATTTCTTGACGAGTAGAGTAACACTATAACTATATTTCGTAACACAAATCTTAAAAATCTTCAGAGGGGGATACAAAAAGTGAAGGATCACAAAATGTGGCGGAGTTTTGTTTTTGCCTCGGTTTTATGTAGTATCTTCTTTATGGCGACCTCGTCATGGGCTCATTTCCAAGTTATTCTACCTGATCAAAATATCGTAACTCAAAATGGGGTTAAAGATATCAATATTTCTCTGCTTTTCACTCATCCTTTCGAGCAGCATCTCATGGACATGGAAAAGCCCGCACAGTTTGGAGTGTTAGCACGCGGAGAAAAGACAGATCTTTTATCAACCCTTACGTCCGAAAAATCTAAAGACAACATGAGAACGTGGAAGGCAACATATCAGATAAAACGACCTGGTGACCATGTTTTTTATGTAGAGCCTGCTCCATATTGGGAACCTGCTGAAGATACATATATTATCCACTACACTAAAACTGTGGTCAATGCGTTTGGCATGGAGGAAGGATGGGATGAAACCGTCGGCCTTCGAGCAGAAATTATACCTCTGACTCGTCCCTATGGCCTTTGGGCAGGAAATGTTTTTCAAGGGAGAGTAGTTGTAGATGGGAAGCCAGCAGCGGATCTCGATGTAGAAGTAGAGTTTTATAACGACAGCCAAGACGTAAAAGCTCCTGCCGATCCTTTCATTACGCAAGTGGTTCGAACAGATGATCAAGGAGTGTTCACATACGCTATGCCGTGGTCAGGTTGGTGGGGCTTTGCTGCTCTTGCGGAAGCGCCAGAAACAAAGAAATCTCCAGACGGCACAAAGGACGCAGCTATTGAGCTCGGAGCTGTTTTATGGGTAAAGACGGTGAATAGAAACTAATGCATATAGCTGAAGGTGTACTTTCTCTTCCTGTTTTAGCTACAGGAGCTGCAGGTGCAATTGCAGGCATTGCCATAGGGCTTAAAAAGATGGATATGGAGACGGTTCCTCGAGCAGGAATCGTCTCTGCTGCTCTTTTTGTAGCATCACTTATACATGTAAACTTAGGAGCTACCAGTGTCCATCTTGTCCTGAATGGCATAGGAGGTTTGCTTTTAGGTTTTTGCCTTTTCCCCGCCTATGTAGTTGCCCTTTTTTTGCAGGCAGTCTTATTCCAATTTGGTGGCATTGTTGTTCTCGGAGTCAACACATGTACGATGGCATTTTCAGGAGTCCTTGGAGGATTGATGGGGCGATATATTCTTCGAGTCGGTTGGTCTCCATGGCTAGCCGGCGCTACAGCAGGAGCTGTAGGAGTTATGGGAGCGGCATTGTTCACAGCTACTGCTTTAGCGGCCAGTGGTGAAGCTTTTTTCACCTCGGCTCGCCTCATTCTCATAGCCCATGTTCCAATCATTGCCATAGAGGCGAGTGTGGGCGCTTTCATTATGATGTATGTGGCCCGAGTTATGCCATTTGTAGTGGAGGGAATGAAAAGATGAAAAAACGGTCTCTGGTAATAGCCTTGGTCTTCTCTTTATTTTTCTTGCCAACAGAAGCCTTGGCTCATAAGCTTAATGTCTTTGCCTACTTTGAAAATGGAGCTATTGTAGGAGAGGCCTATTTCAATGATGGCGCTCCCGTACAAAACTCTCCTATAAAGGTGGAAGAAACTTCTACTAATAAGCTTCTTGTTGAAGGAGAAACAGATGAAAGGGGACAATTTTCAATACCCCTTCCTACCGGAAAATATGCTGAAATTAAAGTTTCAGTAAGTGGGGGTATGGGACATATGGGGCAAACAACCATCGACTTGACACCCTCCTCCTCTTCAAGTACATCCATAGAAAAAGCGGAAGAAAAAAACAGTGATACGAAAAGAGAAATTTCTACTTTCTCTTCGGAGATTTCTGAGGAACAGTTTTCTCAGCTCGTCCAGAAAGCTGTCAAAGCAGAGACCGCCCCTCTTCGAGAGGAGCTCTTCCAACTACGGAAAGAACTTTCAAAGCCAAAGTTCACAGAGATTATAGGTGGGATTGGTTATATTATTGGGTTAGTAGGGGTTCTACTTTGGATCGGAGGACATCGAAGGCATGCACAGTAACAACCTGCCATCTTTAACGTACGATTTTAACTCTTCAGAGAGTTTTTTAACCAGAATACCGGCAAGTGCCAAGATCATGCTGGTCTTGGCCTTTGCCCTTTGTATAGCCTTGCTCTCATCTGTTTCAGCACAACTTTTTCTTCTTGGCTATAGCTTCATGCTTATTTTCCTCGCTAAAATTCAACTACGAGCCCTCATAAAACGCGTTCTTTCCCTTGACGGCTTTCTTATCTTCCTTTGGTTAACATTGCCTTTTTCAGGGCCTCATGGTGTAGAGTTAGCGCTCTCTATCACTATTAGAACCCATGCCGCTGTTTTCGCATTTATGGCTCTTTTGGGTACGACAAGTATGGGAGAGTTGCTCTATGGGCTCCGAGCCCTGGCTATTCCGCAAAAGCTTGTTCTGCTACTTCATTTCACATATCGATATGCGAGAGTTTTTGTAGAGGAAGCCGAAAAAATCTATACGTCCATGACCCTTCGCATGTTTCATCCATCTCTTTCCCTTGGAACACTCCGATCCTATGGAAACTTAATAGGGATGCTTCTTGTACGGAGTATCCTTCGGAGTGAACGGGTTGCTCACGCCATGGAATTAAGGGGATTTGATGGTTCTTTTCATTTTCTTGAATCTCCAGCATCGCCCAAAGAAGGGGACAATTTTCGTTTAGGAGTCCTTTACATCCTTTTAGCGGGGTGCTTCATTCTATGACATCTTTTCTCTCTCTCCAGAACATATCTTTTGCTTATCCTAGCTCTGAACCTCTTTTCTCTCGTCTTAACCTTAATCTTTATCGAGAGGGAAAAATATTTATACGTGGCCGAAATGGCGCTGGAAAAACCACGCTTTTTTCGCTAATTATGGGACTTTTAAAACCTACAGAAGGATCTATCCTCCTTGAAGGAAATCCGATTAAAACAAAAAAAGACATTCGCCATCTCCGGCGAAAAGTAGGACTCTTATTTCAAGATCCTGATGATCAGCTTTTTTGTCCAACCCTTCTTGATGACATCCTCTTCGGGCCTCTCAATTTAGGAATGGAGAAAGAGGAAGCCATGGACTCTGCCATGAAAGCTATGAAAGTTTTAAATATTGTTTCCCTTGCTTCGTACCCTCCTTATGCCCTTTCTGGGGGACAAAAACGCTTGGGAGCTCTTGCTGCGCTTCTTTCGATGAAACCAGAACTGCTTCTTCTCGACGAGCCCTCTAACGGTCTTGATGAAGAGGCATGGGAAAACCTCGTCTCCGTTTTACAAAAACTCCCTATAGCCCTCGTAATAGCCTCCCATGATATCCCCTTTCTAGAGCAGGTAACTCATAAAGGCTACGAAATGAAGAAAGGGTACCTCCTCTCCTTGAATTAAATCTTGACAACAATCCTCCTCTATGTGGTATTATTGCCACATAGAGGAGTGATAGATTTGGAGGCAAAACTACAACGAGAAAAAGCTGCCGTTCTTAAAGCGTTAGGGCACCCTGTTCGCCTTTCAATTGTAGAAATCCTAGCGAAAAAAGAAATGTGTGCCTGTGAGATTGCAGACCTTTTCCACTTTGATCGGACGACAATTAGTAAACATCTAGCACTCTTGCGAGATCTCGACATTATAGAGGATCGTAAAGATGGTTTGCATATTTATTATTCCTTAAAGATGAATTGTTTGGCCACATTACTTCAGTGTATTGAGCACGTAGTGCAGGGGCATCCCATATCTGGATATCACCATGCTCCCTGTTTTTGTGCCATGAGAAAGGAGACACAAGATGAAGATACAAATACTGGGAACAGGCTGTCCAAAGTGTAAAAAACTTGCGGAAATGGCAGAGAAAGTTGCAACAGAACTTGGAGTCGACTTCGAAATTGAGAAGGTGACAGACATTAAAGAAATCATGTCTTTCGGAGTTATTGGGACACCAGGCCTTGTTGTAGATGGAAATGTTTTACTCGCGGGACGAGTTCCCACAGAAGCAACGCTCAAGGAACTCTTGCAAAAGGCAGTAAAATAACGTAAAAAACTCCCCGATGGCTAGCATCGGGGTTTTTAAGGCTCTTTTATGTGAAGATTTCGCCACTTAAAATACAGGGAGGACGTTTATAATGAGCGACCGGAAAAAGTTTCTATGGATTATTCTAGCTTTCTTGTTCTTTTATTTCTTACCTGGGGATCACCCTCGAGTAAAAGGAGCCGCTATTGAGTCTATAGCCATGCTCCACGAGTATGCAAGACAACATGTACTTCTTTGCCTCGTTCCTGCTTTTTTTATAGCTGGTGCTATTTCTGTTTTTATAAGCCAGCAAGCCATAATGAAATATTTAGGAGGCAAGGCTAAAAAAGTGGTGGCCTACACTGTTGCAGCCGTTTCCGGAACCATCCTCGCCGTATGCTCATGCACCGTCCTCCCTCTTTTTGCAGGGATCTACAGTCGCGGAGCTGGAATTGGACCAGCTTCCGCTTTTCTTTACTCTGGCCCGGCCATTAATGTGCTTGCTATTATTCTCACCGCCAGGGTTCTTGGCATAGAAATGGGTGTTGCCCGTGCTATAGGGGCTATTTCCTTTAGTGTCATTATTGGCCTTCTCATGGCCTTTTTCTTCCGTAAAGATGAAGCCATTCGACAGCAGGGATTTGCTGAGCTTCCTGTGGGAGAACCAGCACGATCTCTATGGCAAACGACTTGGACTATGGCAAGTATGGTTATTTTTCTTGTCTTTGCCAACTGGGCAGCTCCCAAAATAGATTCTGGCATCTGGGCAGGAGTATATAGCACGAAATGGGTCATTGCAACCTTGGGGCTTCTGTCCACTCTCTTTGCTGCAAAAAAATGGTTTTCTCAAGATGAACTGACCGAGTGGCTAAATGCTACATGGGGATATGGCTTACAAGTTTTCCCCCTTCTCTTTTTGGGAGTTCTATTCGCTGGTTTTCTCCTTGGTCGACCGGGCTATGAGGCTCTTATCCCAAGTCGCTATATTGCAGCTCTCGTAGGAGGGAATTCTATAGCCGCTAACTTTTTTGCATCTGTAGCAGGAGCCTTTATGTATTTTGCTACACTAACGGAAGTCCCAATTCTTCAAGGCCTTATGGGGGCAGGGATGGGGAAAGGGCCAGCTCTCGCCCTTCTTCTGGCTGGTCCGGCTCTCTCTCTCCCCAATATGCTGGTTATCCAAAACATTATGGGTACTAAAAAAACGGTCGCCTACGTAAGCCTTGTCGTGTGTCTATCTACTTTTGCGGGGATTATATATGGAGCTTTTTTCTAGCGTTTTTGATGAATGGGAAGAGGTGTAAAAAACATGCTGCTCTACAGGCTCCAAGATCTTCATTGTCAAGGATGCGCCTCTCTGATTGAAGCAGAGATCATGACTATTTCTGGAGTTATCGGCGTGAAATTTGACTTTGATACAAAAATATTAAGAATTGAAAATGATGGAAGTAATCTTGATCAAAAAGTCGAGGACATCGTGAGCCGTATAGAACCGAGCGTTACAGTAACATCCATTGACGAAAAAAATATCCCTTCCCCCAGTGTTGCTACTTCTGGTTGGTTCCTTCTTCTGGAACGCTTTGAAAAAGAAGGGAAAAGGCTTGGAGCAGCAGCCTTCATTTTTACCATAAGCCTCATCTTCAGGAAACGACTGGCAGCCACACCCTACGGCATTGGAGAATACGCTTTTTTTCTCACTGCCTATTTTTTGAGCGGCAGCGAGGTACTTTTGAACACTCTGAGGAATTTAAAAAACCGGAGAGGTCTTGATGAATTCTCCCTCATGTCAATAGCAACCATTGCCGCCATATCTATAGGAGAGCTGCCAGAAGCTGTAGCCGTTATGCTCTTCTATAGCACAGGAGAGCTACTCCAAGAGATATCGGCTTCAAAATCTCGCAACTCCATACGATCTCTCCTCGCAGCTCGACCACAATATGCCCAGGTTCTTCGCAAAGGAGCAGAGATAAAAGTAAAACCTGAGAACGTTCATATAAATGAATTGATCTTTGTGCGACCTGGCGAAAAAATACCTCTGGATGGAATTATTGAGTCAGGAATATCCCAAATAGATCAGTCGCCTCTCACTGGCGAACCAGTACCTATACGAGCAGAGCCCGGCAAAAAAGTATACGGCGGGAGCATTAATTTGCGAGGGGCCCTCACTATTCGTGTGTCCTCCCTCTTCGAAGAGACAACTATTGCTCGTGTCCTCGAAATGGTGGAATTTGCCGTAGCCAGGAAATCGCCCACAGAACGTTTTATTACAACTTTCGCCAAATATTACACTCCGGCAGTAGTTCTTGGTGCTTTAGCGGTGGCCGCAATTCCCCCCTTATTCGGCGCTGGAACTTTTACGAACTGGGCATATCGAGCCCTCGTGCTCCTCGTTATTTCTTGTCCCTGCGCTTTAGTGATCAGCATTCCTCTCGGCTATTTTGGAGGAATCGGTGCTGCCTCACGTCGAGGTATTCTCATTAAGGGCGGCAATATCCTTGATGCCCTCTCTTCTGCGAAGATCATTGCCTTCGATAAAACTGGAACCCTTACAGAAGGAGTTTTCAAGGTAACAGACATTGTCCCCCAACAAGGCGTTTCGGAAGATGAGCTCATTTCTCTGGCTGCCTCTCTGGAAAAGGAATCAAACCACCCTATAGCACGCTCTATTGCCGACGCCACAGATGTGAACACATTGCAAACTCCAGAAGGCCTCGAAGAGATGGCGGGAAAAGGGTTGCGAGGCTTTATTAAGGGACAGCCTATTCTTGTGGGGAACTCAAAACTTCTAGCAGAAAGTGGCTTCAAAAACATCAAGGATCCAGAACAGGGAACTGTTGTTCATGTAGCCCAAGGCCATAGATATTTAGGGTACATTACTGTATCTGACATTATTCGTTCTGATGCTATGCATGCAATGCAAGCCCTTCGTGAAAGTGGCTTATCCCAATTTATTGTGCTTACAGGAGATACGGACAGCGGCGCAAAATGGGTTGCTCAAAAGGTGGGAGTCGACAAGTACATTGCGAACTTGCTCCCTCAAGGCAAAGTTTTGGAACTCAATAAAATCAAAGCCCAATTGGGATCCCGAGAAAAAATCGTTTTTGTAGGGGATGGCCTCAACGATGCTCCAGCATTAGCCACTGCCGATATTGGCATCGCCATGGGCGGATTAGGTTCCGAAGCTTCAATAGAAACAGCAGATGTTGTTATTTTAGACGATGCTCTTTCTAAAATTGCAGACGCTCTTCTTCTTGCTCGGCGGACTCGAAAAATTGTCTGGCAAAACATTATACTTGCCCTTGCGACTAAAGCCTTTTTCATAGCCCTCGGAATAGCCGGCATTGCGGGAATGTGGGAAGCTGTGTTTGCGGATGTAGGCATTGCCTTACTAGCTGTCTTGAACTCTACACGAACGATCCATTGCAAATGAAAAGTAGATTTTATGTTTGAGAAAGAGGAGGTTACACATGAATTGGAAAGAAGCACATCAAGAAACAACTGTCTGTTACTGTAAAAACGTGAATAAGCAACAGATTCTTCGTGCAATAACAAATGGAGCTAAAACACTACAAGATATTCAAAGCATGACTGGAGCCTGCACAGGGAACCAATGCGCTACATTAAACCCTTCTGGGATATGCTGTTCGAAAGACATTAATGAGCTCTTGGCTATTTATATTCCTATCTTTGAAAAGCTTTCCAGTGGAAACTGCGGTTGAAAAAAATAGAAATACAAGTCTCGTAGAGGCTTCAAGATTATAAGAAGCAGGGAGTGGCTTACGTCTCTTTCTGCTTCTTGCTCTTTAAAATTTCCTGACACCAGACTAATGCCTGGTCATAAATTCCCTTATCAGGACAATAGAGGCGAAGAATCGTCTTGTTTTTTTTCTTTAACCCTATAACCCGCCATTTCTCAAAAGGCTCTATAGTTTCCACATTTTGCCAATAGACTCTCTTCTCCGCTTTTTTATTCATGTCGATACGACCTACAGGGAAGGGGCGAACAGTGAAGAGTGGCACTTTAGAAAACGCCTGTCCACGAACTGTAGTGTAAAGGATCCCATCATTATCAAGATAATATTTCCCATAGAAACGATTCCCGAAAAAAAGCAGGGCTATACATAAAAACACGCCTGCAAAGAGGGCCGCTGCAATACCGCCTGCTTGTAATGCGTACGCCAAAACCAAAAAATTGAAGGAATGACTGGCACTTACTATGACAATAAGGGCTATGCCTGTCACTACGATCCATATAAAAAGAAAGAACACGACAAATTCCACAAGAACGAAGGGATTTGAGAGCATGGGAATTCCTACCTCCCAGCCGAATTCCTTTATTTCATTTCCTCTAGGTATCGTTCCCGGCTCTCGTTCCAAAATATCTTTTAATTTAGGTGCCATTAACGTCTCCCCCCTTTTGCTACCCTCCCAGGCCAACGCCAATAAGACGACCAATTACATAGGTTACTCCTGCAGCTGAAAGACCAAAAAAAATTTGTCTCAAGCCAGAAAAAAGAAGACTTTTTCCAGTAACGAGAGTAATGCCGGCCCCAACAAGAAAAAGGCCAACTGTACTTAATAAAGCACTTGTGGCAACTGCTGGAAGCCCCTCTATAAAAAAGAAGGGGAAAACAGGAAAAACAGCGCCTAAAGAGAAAAGGAGAAAAGAAGTTATTGCCGCTTCCCACGCTGAACCGCCAAGTTCTTCAGGATCAATTCCAAGCTCTTCTCGCGCAAGGGTATCAAGAGCAGTGTTTGGATCAGAAATCATGTGATATGCCATCTGATGGGCTTTTTCAGGAGCAATCCCCTTAGCCTGATAAATAAGAGCGAGCTCCTCCATTTCCTCTTCCGGGCTTTCTTCCAGTTCCTCTTTTTCAATACTGATTTGATGTTCATAAAGTTCCCTTGAACTCTGAACAGAAAGCCACTCTCCCAAAGCCATAGAGATAGCCCCCGCCAAAAGCCCAGCCAACCCGGTAATGAGTATAGAATGGGCGCTCATCTCCGCTCCAGCAACACCCATAACGAGGCTTAAATTCGAGACAAGCCCATCGTTAGCCCCAAGAACTGCCGCACGAAGAGCATTCCCACCCGTAGCCGGATGGCGCCCTTCAAGACGAGCAACAGCTCCTCCTTCAAGCCCCTTGCCTTCCCGAGACAGTACCCTGAAAATTCGTGAGTGAGATCGTTCCTGAACAGCCATAGATTGGGCAAGAGAATCGTTTTGCTCAGAATAAGAAGATCCCGCCCTGCTTTCTATAGCCGCAACAGCGGGAAGGATAAATGATGTCCCAAATATCTTAGAGAGGAAGGTATACGTGCGTAAGCGCCAGCTCCTTTTAAAAACCGGAACCACGCCTCCCGCCTCTTCTATTCTAGTTATCCATTTGGAAGCGTGGTTCCTTTCCGTTTCAGCCAAGCGCTTATAGATTTCTATAAGTGCTTTATTCTTTTCATGAGCAGCCATTATTTCATAAAGTTCTGCAGCCTCTAGCTCTTCGATAAGATTCCTTTTATATCGTTTCAGATCATCTGGCGATGTCATTTCTCCCTCTCCTTCCATACATAAAAAAGACGCCCTTATTGTACTCTCTGGGGGGGGAGGGAAAAAGTCTATTCCTTGAAAACAGGCAAATTCCCGAGGTAAATCAAATCTTCTTTATCATAGCCCCCTTCTTCAAGAAGGACGGCCACTTTAGCGACAACAGTACACTGAACATGTGACAGCAATCTCTCCAGAGCTTTCAATGATCCTCCTGTAGAGACCACATCGTCTACAATACAAACTCGCTTGTTCGTTAATTTTTCAGCATCTAGACCATCGAGAACAATAATTTGAGGCTCTCTGGTAGTAATGGACTGCACCTTTTCAATAACCGGGTTCTTCATATACCCCTTTACCGACTTCCTGACAATTACGTAATTAATACCTAAACGTCTGGCAATGGCGTGAGTTAAAGGAATTCCCTTGGCTTCAGGACATACAAGGTAATCGATATCATTTGGCAGTTTGCGATAGAGGTCTTCCGCCGTCCGCTCTATAAGCTCTGTATCGCCCAACATGACAAAAGAAGCAATCACAAGATCATCGCTAATTTTTACTTTTTTCAAGTGCCGAGTTAAACCTGAAATATGAAGCTCATAGGTATTTTCCATAAGAATCATCACACTCCGAAAAAGAATTTAATAGTAAGGCCGGCCAGAAGCCCAAAAAAAGGATTCCAACGGGCAGAGACCAAGGTCGTGGCAGCAATAACCATGCCCCATGGACTAAAACCAAAAGGACCAGCAACGTCTGGCACCGACGTAACAGCACCATGGATATTAGTGGCAAAAGTTACAAAAGTTCCAAGAATAAAAAGGAACCCTGCGATGGAAGAACGATGAACATATCGTCCTATAGTGGGGAGAAGCTTAAAAAGAAGGATCACCGCCATAAATCCCATCATGAGTACCGATGACAGAAGGGGATTCGGCGCAGTAGCCGTTCCGGAAATAATAGATTCTACAGGACCTCCGCCAAAAAGAGATGACCCCATATCGGCAAGACTTGAATAGATAGCAAGATGGTCAATATTTGTATTTGCCCCAGCTATGCTTCCTGTTATTTTCCCGAAACTAATATTGGCTCCAATGTTGAGACAGGCAAGAGCCAGCGCACCTACAAAAATGCGTGGTTTTCGCCAAAAACACCATTCAATATCGCCAAAAACAAAACGTTCACGAGAAAGGTCTATCTTCGTTTCCTCAAGCGAAACTTTTTTCCCAGCCTTCAAATAGTTATAGACAGCGGTAGAAACCAGCACTGAAATAATAATCGTCCACGCCAGATCCTTTGTTATAAACCAGACGGCAAGACCTGAAACCATAGATGCAGTTCCTGACCATCTCTCTGAATTAAAGAGTTCTATAGCTACGTAAGCAAGCATAATTCCTACACCAGCCATCATAGAAAGCACTACCGTAGGCCCAATAAATGTAACTATTGCCTCGTTCAACCCTAAAAGAGATGGAATAAGAAGAAAAGCAGCCCCCCAAAAAACAAGGCTTAATCGTTCCTGGACATTTCTTCCCATAGTTCCTGCGAGAGTGATAGTCTCTGCCTGAAAAGAAATTGTAGCAACAGAATGAAATGTAAGGGATCCTATAATACCGATAAGAAAAGCAATAGCAGTGGGGAAAGCAGCAAAACCGAAACTAAGAGCTAACAATCCTTGTGGAATTCCGTTCACAACTACAGCAAAAGCAGTAAGAATGTTGGTAAGCATCGCATCACAATCTCCTTGTGCGTTATTTTGGGAACTTCTTTAACGCTAACATTTTTACTCAAAAAACATTATTTGTAAAGTTTCAATCTCGCATATGCGTCTCTGTACTGCCACTGATGTACACGGATATATCTCTCCCTACAGAGCAAAAGAACTATTCGAAGAACACCCCTCAAAAAAGGATCCCTTGTTTTCTTAAGGAGAATATCGTGCTATTATAATTATAATTCGTAACACAAAAAGGAGGTCTCCCATGAAAATACAGCCTCTCAGCTCCGAAATTATTGAAGACGTAATACATTTTCACGGGCATTGGTGCCCTGGATTGGCTCTTGGTATTCGTGTGGCACAGATTGCTTTGGCTGAAATAGGACACAGTTCTGATGAGGAAATAGTAGCAATCTGCGAAACAGATATGTGTGGTGTCGATGCTATTCAATTTCTGACAGGATGCACATTGGGAAAGGGGAACCTCATTATCCGTCCCTATGGGAAAATGGCTTTTTCCTTTTACCGAAGGAAAGATGGTAAATCTATACGCGTTGTGCTCAAAAATAACGGGAAAGCGTCAGGAGATATTTATTATAGAGAGTTACAAGAGAAAATGAATTCAGGGACTATCACTGAGAAGGAGCGAGAAACTTTTGCAAAACTTCGGTTTGATCGATGTCACTCTGTTTTAAATGCCCCTATAGAAGAGTTTTTTATCGTAGAAGAGACAAGAGAGACAGTTCCCCCTCACGCCCCTATGACAGGAAGCGTGAAATGCTGTCAATGCGGCGAAGGGGTTATGGAGACAAAATCCAGGTTTTTTAAAGGGGAGTTTTACTGCCTCCCCTGCTTCGAAAAATTCATACCTCGTCCTTAAGGGTTACCATGCAGGAATAATAACTGGATAGCCCTGCACATGATCGATTGTTACAGCAATATCATAAATCTCGGCAATGACGGAAGGAGAGACTTCCGCCCTTCGAAGAATGTGGCGAACCTCTCCTTCTTTCATGAAAACAAAACGATCTCCATAGCGAAGAGCCATGGTAAGATCGTGAAGAGACATGACTGCGGAAATCCCATGTCCTAAGACAATATGTCTTAATGTTTCCATAATGTCGATTTGATTTTTTACATCAAGACTGCTAATGGGCTCATCGAGAAGCAGTAGTTTTGGTTCCTGCACAAGAGCCCTGGCAATGGTTACTTTCTGTAACTCTCCTCCACTCATTTCATCAAGGTAGCGGAGAGCTAATGTTTCCAATCCAAGGGTATGAATAATAGCATCTACTTTTTTTATATCCTTACCGGATAGACGCCATCCTACATAGGGGCGACGACCAAGGAGAATGGCATCAAAGGCCGTAAGGCGTACTTGTTCACAACTTTGCGGCACATATCCCACGTTTTGGGCAATTTCTCGCCCCGACATATGCCGCATATTCCTATCCCCCAAAAAAACTGTCCCCTTTTGAGGTCGATTTATGCCATTGAGACAACGAAGCAACGTCGTTTTTCCTGAACCGTTAGGGCCAAGGATCATCACGATTTCCTGTTTTTTCACATGAAGGGAAATATCTTTCAATATTGAACGGTTCCCATACCAAAAAGAGATGGATTTCGCTGAAAGAATCAAGATCGCCCCCTCCTGGTAATAAGCCAGATAAAGAGAGGCGCTCCTAGAAAAGAAGTGAGGACGGAAACAGGCAAGACTCTGGGAGCCAACACAAGACGAGCTGCCATATCAGCCCCTAGGAGCAACAGAGAGCCTAATAGTGCAGATCCGGGAATAAGAAATCTATAGTCATCGCCTATAACTCGACGAACTATATGCGGACAGACAAGACCTACAAAACCTATAACCCCTACGAAGGCTACGATAACCGACGAGATAAGAGAGGCAAAAACCATCCCGAACAATCGCACCTGCCGCACTTTGACCCCTAACCCCATCGCTGTTTCTTCCCCCGCATCAATAGCATTGTAATCCCAGCGATGAGCAAAAAAGTAGAGAAGAGATATGAAAACAAAAGCAGTTATAATTGTTAATTCTCGCCACCCAGCCCGCGCCACGTCCCCAAAGGTCCAGAAAACCATGGCTGCAAGTTGGGTATCGTCAGCAAAATACTGTAAAAGCATGGTACCAGCCGTAAAAAGAGAGGCCAGCGCAACTCCTGATAAAGCCATGGACTCAGGAGTTGCACCGCGAGTTCTAGACAAGAGAAGGATAACACCTGTAGCCACAAGGCTAGAGAAAAAAGCCGCTCCTGTAGCGGCGAAAGGAGACAAAATAGAAACTGCATCAGATTGGCTGCTCAACATGCGTCCCGCCCCTAACACCATAACCGACAGAGCAGCCCCAAAAGCTGCTGCATTTGAAATGCCAAGGGTAAAGGGGGACCCTAGAGGATTTCGCAAAATAGATTGCATCACAGCTCCAGCAACAGAAAGGCCAGCCCCAGCAACAACAGCAGCCAGTGTTTGGGGTAAACGGACATTCCAGATAATAATAGCCCAACGCTTCGTATCCCCCCGGCCTAAAAGGGTAAAAAGCACGTCAAGAGGGGGAATACGTACGGCTCCCACGGAAATGGAGAGTACAATTACGCCACAGAGCAAGACTCCCCCAGAAAAAAGCCAAAGAATCTTTCGCGCCTGATATTCCTTATAGAGAGGAGAAAGAGTTCCTTCTTCCAAGTGCATAGGTACACGACCCTATTTCAAGGATATTTTCGTGAAAGCTAAATCTTGAAATTGATCGTTCATTTCCTGGAAAACGTTCTTACCTACAAGGAACCGGTAAATTTCATCGGCTTTTTGGGCAGGATCCACATCAAGAAAGCGGTCAGGATAGAGTACTTTCCCCACGAAGTAAGCATCTGCCAGAATAGATCCGAAATTTTGAGTATACCAATTGTAAGGCAACACCCCATAAATCTCCCCATTTTTAACGGCAGAAAGTTCCTGGTAGATAGGGTCATTTTTCAGTTGGGAAAGGGCATTCGTCCGATCATCAGCATTCAACGTGGAAAGATCGACAAAAATGACATCAGGATCCCACTCCAACAACTTTTCTTTCGACACATCTGCGTGGGTATTCTTCTCCTCCTGCCCATTTTTAGGAGCCGCTACATGCACAGCACCTGTGAACACGAAAGGAGGATAGGCCAATTCGGTAGAACTGAAACCATGAGGCCCACGAGAAGCAATGCCACCTACATAACAAGTTTTACGTTCTTGCGGAGCTATACCTTGCGTCCTTTTCTGTAGATCGGCAATATGTTCTTCGAAAAAAGAAACAACAGATTCTCCTCGCTCTTCATGCCCAATAATCTTCCCCATGAGTCGAAGGGAACTATAGAGCATTTCTCTACCATGTGCCAGGTTTCCATATCCTAACCCTATGACAGGGATACCTGTTTTTTCTTCAAGAACATGAACTGGAATTCCCGATTCCAGATAAGTTTTAAAAATTACCTGTGGAAGAGGCTGCACCCCTAAAATCAACTCCGGATTTGCATTCCCTCGAAACTCTCCCATCAACGGCAGGTCTTTCAACCATGGGTTGGCTAAGGCATAGGGGCGAGGACCGAAATTCCCTTTCTTTTCGTTATCTTCTACAGCAACGACTCTATTTTGCCCCTGAAGGTATACTAGAAGTCGTAAACATCCTGATCCTGAACATATAACTCGTTCGGCGGGAACAGAAATCTGTATTTCTCTTCCAATAGAATCAGAAACCCTTATTGTATGTGTAGACTGCGCAAAACTTTCCCCTGCAAAAAATAAAACCGCAAACGCACAAAAAACAATGACAAAAACAGTTGCCAATCTGCGCTTCATCAGCATAACCTCCCTTACGATTTTATAATAGCACGAAATAACAAAATCGTAGCACAGTGGAAATAAAAGCGCAAATAGCTTTACAAGAATTTGTCAGATATTTAAAGCTGAAAGCACCGCATCTGCCACTGCTTTTGCCGCATGAGGGAAAGCGAGCTTTCTCGCGTTTGCCCGTATAATTTGCAATTTTTCAGGCGAACTATAGAGATCCCGGAGGTGGTGAATAGCTTCTGATGCAGAACGAGCCCAGATGCCTGCATTGTGGGATTCTATGTATTTGGCATTATTAATTTCCTGCTTTGGAATGGGATTAATCATAAGAAGAGGCGCTCCTGCACAAAAAGCTTCGCTTACTGTAAGCCCACCAGGCTTAGTAATCATTACATCTGCTTCAGCCATATAGTCGTAAAGATTCTCTACAAAACCAAGGAGTTGAAATTTGACCCTGGAAGGAATCGTTATTCGTTCCAGTTGTTCTATAAGGTCTTCGTTCCGCCCGGCCACGACTGAAAGGGAAAGAGACATACCCGATTCTATAACTCCTTCAAGGATATCAAGGACAAGGGAGTTAGGAACACTACTTGCTACAAAAAGAATCGAAAATTCGTTGCTTTTATAGAACTGGCGGTCTCGATGGTAAAGCTCTCCGTATCTTTTCATCACTGGAATTCCAGACATAATAATTTTATGTTCAGGAATCCCTGCCTGTAGGAGATCTTCCTTCACAGAAGCTCCTCCTACAAAGTAAGAATCTACAAATTGGCTGATCCACATTCTATGAAGACCATAATCGGTAACAATACCGTATATTTTCCCTCTGTAGAGCCCCTGTTCCTTCATGTGAGACAAGACAGAGAGAGGGAAAAAATGGGTTCCCACACAAACATCTGGCTGGTTTTCAGTAAGATACCTCATAAACTTTTTCACATTCTCCATATTAATCTTTTCCAGCAGTCTTAAGACAGCGCTTTCTTCCCTATCTTGATCCGTCAATTCGTACATCACTTTACAAGCGATATGGGCATGTTCGCTCACGAAAGCATAGACATCGCTATAGGACCATTTAAAGAGATCACTCGAAAAATCGAGCAGATCCATCATCACATTTGGAATTTTCCGAGCATCGAGTTCTTCTTGCACGGCTCTCGCCGCCGCTCGATGCCCACCACCAGCAGAAACATAAACAAGATGAACCGGTCTCACTTTTCTCAACCTCCCTCAATAGCCGAGCCCGCTTGCCTGTGGAATACCCTTTTCATATTATTATAACGTTTCTCCATTTCTAGTTTTCTGTAAAATGGCGGGTTTTAAAGACCTCATGAGGCCGATCAACGTAATAAATGCATTTCAAGTTAAAATCAATTATGACTGATCGTCAGGTCAGGTTCCTTTATACACATGTCGTTTTCTGTCTAATCTCGATTTTGCACAACGTTTTTTAAACGCCGCTGCCCCTCATCCGATAGCCCGAGACCAGGCACATCTTTTTCTAGCATAGAAAGAGTCCCTTCTCCGCCAAGATATCCATTCACACGAGCGACAGACGTAGAATTCAAGAAATCTTCGTACTGTGGGTATTGAACTTGATACTCCCGCAAAAGTTCGCGATGAAGCCGAAGCCAATATTTTTGATGATAGGCTTCCGCAAGATAGAAAACCTTAAGAGGCATAATTTTTGTCACAACCGGGCGATTTCCTTGACGGTTCATAGCTTCCTTCCAAGCAAAAGCTTCTTCTCTTTGCTTTTCATCGCTATAAAAAATTGCCGACATATATTGTCGTGCAAAAGAAACACGAGTAGAGTCGTGACTCTCCGCGAAAATGGAAAGTAACTTTTTAAAAGAAATTACTTGAGAATCATAATCTATTTGAATGCTTTCTATATGGTTCCCCAGATTATGATACGTGGGGTCCTCTGTATCTCCCCCTGCATATCCAACACGTGTACTAAGAACCCCTCGAATGATCCCGAACCGGGCATCTGGTCCCCAGAATCACCCGAGGGCAAATGTAACAGTAGCACGGGAAGAGGCAGAGCTGGGTAAAACTATCCCTAAAATGGCAAGTACGGCTATAGAGATAATAAAAAGGCCTTTTAGGAAAATCATTTTTCTCTCCTCCTTTTCTTTTCTTCACGCCCTTTAAAAATTATTTTACATGGAAAAGGATCTCTGGCATACCTATAAAAGAACTCTCTTTCTGCCATATTTTTAACCAATCGATTTTTTAACGCATTGACAGTTTAAAGGTCTTTCTCTATAATCTTTGATCGACTGGCACTTTAGCATGATAAATTATCATCTTGAAAAATAAAAAAATTATGAGGGGGCATGAGGTATGAAAAAAAAGTTAGCAATAATCATGGGCTGTCTTCTTCTTGTTCTGGCAGCCAGCGGAGTAATGGCAGCGGAAAAGAAGACGTACATCGTAGGAATTGATGGGGATTATTATCCCTACTCTTTTATTGGCCAAGATGGTAAACCCACAGGATTTGACGTGGAATCTATCGAGTGGATCGCTCAAGAGATGGGTTTTGAAGTAAAGGTACAGCCTATGGCATGGGATGGCATTATTCCTGCCCTTCTCGCAAAGAAAATAGACATGGTCTATTCGGGAATGACAGCCTCTCCTGAACGGAGAAAAGTAGTTGATTTCAGCAAGGTATACTGGATCATTAATCAGGCTGTCTGCGTAAAAGCCGAATCGGAAATCAATATGGGGAATCTCTTCGACGGCAAAAAAACTATAGGAACTCAACGAGGTTGCACAGCAGCTTTGTGGTTGGAAGATTATCTTGTAAAAACAGGAATTCTCCCAAAAGAAAATCTTAAACTCTACGATAACTTTCCTCTAGCTGCAAAAGACCTGGAAAACGGCCGGATCAATGCTGCCATGATGGACGATGTTATTGTTGCTAAGGCAGTAGAGGGGAAACCTCTCAAAGTTATTGGAACAATCTCTACGGGAGAAGAATACGCCGTAGCAATTCGGAAAGAGGATTCGGACCTCAAAGAATTAATCAATACCGGTCTTGATCGTCTCATGAGCTCTCCGAAATGGAATGAACTCAAAGCAAAATACAAGATGTTCTAGGCATCTTTAAATTCAAAACTGACCTGAAGGGGAATGATTTTCCTTCATTCCCCTCTTTTGATTTAGAAATATAAACAGAGGGAGTGCGTAAGAACATGGGAAGTCTGGAGGTTATTTTCATATCGTTACCATATCTACTTCAAGGAGCTCTTGTAACTCTAAGAATTGTGGCTCTTTCACTAGGGCTAGGGCTTTGTATGGGATTGCCTCTGGCTGTAGGACAAGTATATGGCTCTCCTCTTACACAAAAAATAGTAAAATTCTATGTGTGGATTTTCCGAGGCCTTCCGAACCTTGTTCTTCTCTTTCTCTTCTTTTTCGGCATTTTCCCTTCCATTGGAATTGATGCCTCAGCCTTCACAACGGCAGTAGTAGTTCTGGGGCTTCGAAGTGCAGCCTATCAATCCCAGATTTTTAGGGGAAGTATCTTATCCCTTGGAGAAGGACAAATGTTGGCGGCGCGCTCTTTAGGCATGAGCAAAGGACAGGCTATTAAATCTATTATTTTACCCCAGGCCATACGACTGGCTCTTCCTGGATGGTCTAACGAATACCCCATCCTTCTCACCGATTCCTCGGTTACATATGCCATTGGCGTACTGGAAATATTGACCCGGGCTAATCTGGTTGTCTCCAGAACATATCAGCCCATGCCTATTTTTCTCACATGCGCCATTATCTTTATTTTGTTGAATTACGGAGGAATGCGACTCCTTCACTATGCAGAAGGTAAGTTTCGTATTCCTGGTTTTGGAAATGGAGAACGGTAACCATGACGACATTAACGCAACAAGAAGACGTTATCTTACGAGTAGAGAATATTCATAAATCCTATGGGAACGTAGAAGTACTGAAGGGAGTTTCCTTTTCTGTCAGGAAAGGAGAGACAAAAGTCTTCATAGGCCCTTCTGGTACAGGAAAAAGTACGCTGCTTCGTTGTATCAACCAACTGACCATCCCGGATAAAGGGCAAATTTGGCTTCATGGAGAAGAGGTAACTCACTCTAAAAAAAATATTAATTTTTTTCGGCAGAAGATGGGAATGGTTTTTCAGAATTTTTACCTCTTCGATCACCTTACAGCGCTTCGTAATGTGGAGATCGCTCTTATCAAGGTGAAGGGAATGAAAAAAGACGCTGCTCGGGATAAAGCCATGGAAGAACTCTCTCGTGTAGGAATGGACTCTTTCGCTCAACACTACCCTTCCCAGCTTTCTGGAGGTCAGGCTCAGCGAGTTTCTATCGCCAGGGCCTTAGCCATGGATCCTGACGTCATGCTTTTTGATGAGCCTACATCTGCCTTGGATCCTGAACTCATAGGGGAAGTGCTGGAAGTCATGAAAGATCTCGCCAGAGGAGGGATGACCATGCTTGTAGTTACACACGAGATGGGATTTGCCTGCTCTGTAGCCAATGAAATCATGTTTATGGAGGAGGGGACAATTTTGGAAAGTGGGAGTCCGGAAAAACTATTAAACGCCCCTCAATATGAAAGGACTCGCCAATTTTTAAGAAAATTAACAGATCTTTACGGAGAGTTGGGAAAAGTAAATGGATAATCTGCTCTTCATTCAAAAAGATGTACTTCCGGCTTTGTTGGAAGGACTCATTGTATCGATCAAGCTTATTATATGGTCGATTCCCTTTGGCTTGGTAACAGGGACACTTATAGCGGTTGGAAGAGTGTACGGGAACAAGTCCATTTCTTTTTTTTGTAAGCTTTACGTCATTTTCTTCAAGGGAACTCCCCTTTTAATTTTACTTTTTATGCTCTATTTCGGTCTACCGTCCATGGGGATTTCTCTCAGCCCTTTCGCAGCTTCAGTTCTGGGATTTGTCCTCTGTAACGGCGCCTATAATTCAGAGTATATTCGAGGGGCTATACAATCTGTAAAAGGCGGCCAGCTCATAGCCGCGCAAGCTTTAGGCATGACACGAGCCCAAGCTGTCTGGAATATTATTCTTCCTCAAGCGTTACGACGAGCTATTCCAGGGTGCTCTAATGAAATGATCTACCTGATCAAATATTCGTCTCTGGCATATATGCTCACGTGCATAGAGCTCACTGGCGCCGGGAAAATAATAGCAGGGCGTTCTTTTAGGTACACCCTTGTCTTTTCCGTCGTAGGCATCATCTATCTCTTTATGGTAACTCTTGCCAGTTGGCTTCTATCGATCCTCGAAAAAAAACTTTACATCCCTGGATGGAGCCAAGAAAGCTAAAGGGGACGAGCGACAAAGGGTCAAGCTCTCCCCTCCCTATAGCTTGACGTATAGGTATATCTTCACGAAACTGAATGCCCTTTACAAAAACAAGCTTCTTTAAACATATCACCTTGCGTCAAATGGTAGGAGAAATGGAACTTGACTGCTTTATTTACATGCACTCTTTCTATTTTTTTATAGACAGCAGCCCCTACCTTCTCTCTTTCCCTGAAGTTAAAATTTTGTTATGAAGGCGTCGATATATTTGATCATACACGGGAACTGAAACTTGAAGCGAAGATGCCAAATGAACGACAGCCCCTACAAATGTTTCGAGCTCAACTCGACGTCCCCTGGAATAGTCCAGCTCCATAGAGGATCGCGTCCCCGAAGGGAAAGACCGGGCTTGGGCAAGAGAGCGATCTACAATATCTTCAGGGAGAGAAATATTTTTCTTCTGGGCTAATTTATGAAGCTCCTCCATAAGTTCGCGGAGTGTCTGCTTTAAGTAGGGATCGGACAATACCTCCCCGAATGTTTTTTCAACCAACGTAGTTATGGCCGCCATAGGGCTCATAAAAATAAATTTTGTCCATACCGCTTCTTCCACATGAGGCGTCAGTTCAAAAGAGATACCTGCCTCTTTCATTACACTTTCAAGCTCTCCATATCGTTCAACCCTTCCATCGAGAGGGCCTGCCACCATTTTACAACTGCCCCCTACCTGACGTACCTCTCCAGGCGCCGATATATACGCAGAAATATATACGCATCCGTTGAAGAAGACCCCTTTTAAACTCGCTTTCTCCAAGAGATGCGGATTATCGATGCCATTTCCCACAGGAATAAGCAATGTGCGGTCATGACAAAGAGAATGAACTGTTTCGGCCATATTGAAGAGATCATACCCCTTCACCGCAAAAAAGATTACATCCACAGGGCCAATGTCCACAGGAGACGAAGAAACCATATGGGGAATTGCACGGAACGTATCAGAGGGGGTCTTAACAATCAATCCTTCTTTTTTAATTTGCGTCATATGCTCTCCACGGCAAAGGAAAGAAACTCTATGTTGTTGCGACTTTCCATAGGCTGAAGCCAACCGCCCCCCAAAACATCCACCAACACCACCAAGACCCGCAATACAAAAATCCACGAAGCTCCCCTCCTCTTCTCTTCTCTGATGAAAATTATTTTGAATCAAGTCTATTGTAATGGACAGAGACTTTTTTGCGGGCTATAATCTTGTTGCAAATAAGGAATATATAATATAGGAGGTAGTTATAGTTGAACAAAAAGATCCGCTTTTTATGTTTGTATCTTGCGGTTTTAGGGCTTTTTTCCCTTGGGAAAGTACGCGCTCATGCTGCGGATGGGCAACTTTTTTTTAAAGGATCCTCTACGCTGGCCCCTGTTGTTTCTCAAATATCCAAGCAATTTATAGAGAAATATGAAACTTGGGATAAAGTGGATTCCTCCTTACCAAATACAAAAATTGAAATTTTCGTATCAGGCGGCGGTTCTGGAGAAGGAGTAAAGGCGATTCTTGATGGCACCAGCAATTTGGGCATGACAGCTCGAGCAGTATCGGAAAAAGAGAAAAAATCTGTGGGAGATTATCACGAGTTCCATCTTGGGACAGATGCTCTTACAATTTCGGTCCATCCTGATAACAAGGTACATGAGATCAAGCCCAACCTCACTAAAGAAGAGTTAGTCAAGATATTCAGTGGCGAGTATAAATATTGGAATGATTTGGATTCCAGCCTTCCTAAAGATGAAATCGTTATTGTAATTCGAGATATTGGCGGTGGCGCTCATGAGGTGTTCCAGAAAACTGTCATGGGAAAAGTAGACGTAACTCCCAATGCCATACAGGCACCTTCCATGGGAGCACTTGTAACAAAAGTTATGGAGAATAAAAACGCTATTGGATATGCTTCCTTCGGAATGGTCAATATGAATAAAGGGAAAATCATTCCCCTTAAAGTAGATGGTGTTGAACCCACTGCTGAAAACATTCTCAACGGCTCCTACACTATAGCTCGACCTCTTCTTATAATAAAGAAAGGTGCCATGAGCGCTAATGAAAAAGCTTTTGTAGACAGTCTTCTCTCTGAAGAAGGAATGGCTGTTGTAGAACAAATGGGCTTCGTACCGGCCCAATAGCGATTAATAAACGTTATATTAAAGAGGCCGGAGACATTGTTCTCCGGCCTCTTTTGTTAATGATACACAAATTTTTAGCATATCTGGCTCGGAAACATTATTTAGGAGGTTCTTGCTTATGAAAAACTCTTCTTATCTTTTCGTCGAGGAGGATAAAAGAGGGAGGTTTTTTGTAATAATATGTAAAGGAGTCACTCTCCTTTCTGTCTCCCTTTTATTTTTTATGTTCCTTTTCATAGCAAAAGAAAGCCTGATATTTTTTCAAAATACCCCTCTACGGGCCTTTCTTACAGGGCAGCGTTGGAATCCACTTGCTACGCCTCCAGCTTTTGGTCTAGCGCCAATGATTGCAGCTACTGTTTATGTTTCAGTGCTGGCCACCGTCATAGCTTTCCCTATCGGAGTAGGAGTTGCCATATTTCTTTCTGTACTAGCAGGCAATAAACTCCCAAACATCTGTCTTCCGCTTATTGACCTTATGGCTGGAATCCCTTCTGTAGTATACGGATTCGCAGGGCTTTTAATCATCGTAAAATTTTTTGAGACCCACTTCTCTTTCTCGTCTGGAGAATCAATATTGGCAGGAGGGATTCTTTTGTCTGTTATGATTCTGCCCTACATTATCTCTACATGTCACGAATCTGCAACAAAAATTCTTCGCCGCTACAAACACGTTTCTACTGCCCTTGGAGTCTCCCGTTGGCATATGATCCGGTATTTGCTCTTCCCCTCCATGTCTAAGGCCCTTTTTTCTGCTCTGATTCTTTCTTTTTCCAGAGCTATGGGAGAAACGATGGCCGTCATGATGGTGATAGGGAACAGTCCCATTTTTCCCAAGCTTCTTCATAAAGCACAAACAATTCCCGGCCTTATCGCTCTGGAAATGGGGGGAGCCCACGTTGGAAGCCCCCATTATCGTGCTCTTTTCGCCGCTGGATTCGTACTCATGTTCGTTTTGTTTGTTTTTAATACCCTGTTTTTCATAATCGAAAAAAGTCTCGAAGGAGATGCGTAATGAATAGATTCCGTCGTTACCGGGGAATTCGAATTTGGCTTTTCATAAGTATATGCCTGACCTTCGCATCACTGGCCATTATTCTAGGCGATATATTCATTCATGGAATTAACGAGCTTTCCATCCAGTTTCTGCTGGGAACACCCCAAGGATTCCCTCTTGGGATAGAGGGGGGAATTTGGCCTGCCATTATGGGAAGTCTCGGTTTTACAAGCATTGCTTGCCTTTTCGGATCCATACTTGCCATTCCTACAGCTATTTGGCTGGTTTTTTACAATAAAAATCTTTGCATTACCAGTCTTTGTCACTTTTTTATTCACTCTATGGCAGGAGTACCTTCTATTATTTTGGGGCTCTTTGGGTACGCTTTTTTCGTAGTTACTCTCAAGTTAGGCGTATCGCTTCTTTCAGGGGGACTTATTCTCGGTGTTATGATCTTTCCTTTTATAGAGGTCCGCGTTGAGAAATCTTTTCGGGAATTTCCTCCTCAACTTGTCCAAGCTTCATTAGCATTAGGCGTTACAAGGACCTGGACTCTTTTCCACCTTGTTTTCCCTGCAAGTTTAGGAGATATAGCTAGCGCCATCGCTTTGGGGGGCAGTTTTGCCATGGGAGCTACAGCACCTATACTCTTTACTGGAGCAGTCCTCTTCGCCCCTGTGCCTCGTAGTCTTTTCTCTCCTGCCATGGCTTTACCTAATCATCTTTATATTCTTGTAGGACAAGGAATCTCTTTAAGCAAAGCTTATGGGACAGCTCTCGTCCTTATCATTATCCTGTTAGCCTTAAACAGTGTGCCCATCTTTATAAGAATGCACAGAAAGGAAGGATAGCAAATGGATCCTATTCTTGAAACCCACAACCTATCTGTATCCTTTGGGGGGAAGGTTATATTGAAAGGAATAAACGTTTCTATCCCTCCTCGCCAGATTACAGCCATTATTGGCCCTTCAGGGTGCGGAAAATCTACTTTTCTAAAAAGTTTGAATCGACTTATTAGCGAGGAGGAAGGTGCCATTACAGAAGGACACGTTTTACTCGATGGAGAAAATATTCTCTCACTACAACCTGAAAAGGTTCGCCGAAGAATTGGTATGGTTTTTCAAGCACCAACACCTTTTCCCCTCTCCATATTCGATAATATGGCCTATCCTCTTCGATATTATGGATATAAAAAAGAGAATATTCATACTATCATTATAGAAAAGCTAAAAATAGCGGGGCTTTATGAAGAGGTACAAAATAATCTTTCTATGAAAGCAACTCTCCTCTCCGGAGGACAACAGCAGCGATTGTGTATCGCAAGAGCTCTTACCGTAGAGCCGGAAATCCTGCTTCTTGATGAGCCATGCTCTGCTTTGGATATAAAAAATACTCTGAACATAGAAACTATGCTCGCGAAGCTTTGTGAACACTATACGATTATTATCGTAACTCATAATCTATTCCAAGCGCGACGATTAGCTCATAAAACTCTCTTCATGCTCGATGGAGAAATAGTAGAAGAAGGCTGTACCTCGACTATTTTTAGTCAGCCTCAGGATGAACGGACAGCTGAATATATTTCGGGGATTTACGGCTAAAGACAGCTCCTAGCTTACATTTCTCCCACGACAATAATTATTGGAATGAAGTGCTATAATTTTTATTGGCGATGGCGTTCCGCCTCGAACCACTGTTGTTGTATGGGCAGGCATAATGTTTGGGAGAACAATACCCCTATAAATTGTTTTGATCGCACAGCCCAAGACAAGACATAGTTTATGGCAAGGATGATATCTCTATACATCGTTATGGTAAGGGAGCGATTTTTTGAGAAAACATATTATAAATATTTTAAAAAGGGCTCGGGGAACATACGTTTCAGGACAAGCTCTCTGCGAGGATCTCGGGGTCAGCCGCACTGCTATATGGAAACATATCCAGCAATTACGAGAAGAGGGATATGAAATAGACTCCTCTTCCCGTAAAGGCTATCGTCTTATACATGTTCCAGACCTGCTCAACTCTTACGAAATAGAACCTCTCCTGACCACAACCCATCTCGGTCACCCTATTTTGCACTATAAGGAGCTAGATTCCACTAACATAGAGGCTCGGAAACTAGCTCGCGAAGGAGCAACACACGGAAGCGTCGTCGTGGCAGAGCACCAAACTACAGGACGTGGTCGTTCTGGCCGAGGATGGTTTTCCACACCTGGTACAGCCATCCAGATGTCTCTCATCCTTCGTCCAGATCTAGCTCCGTTCCTAGCTGCTTCCATTACTCAGGTAGGAGCTGCTGCTGTAGCTACGGCTCTTCAGGAATTAGGGTTGTCTCCGCAAATCAAGTGGCCCAACGATGTTCTTTTATCGAAGCGTAAGGTATGTGGCATTCTCACTGAAATGAGCTGCGAACTTGACCACATTGAACATATCATTATTGGCATAGGAATAAATGTCAACACCCCCTCTTTCCCAACAGACATTCGTTCTGTTGCTACATCGGTACAGATAGAAAAAGGCGCCCCATGTGATCGTAAAAGCCTCATGGCCGCTATTCTCAACACCTTTGAGCCTCTCTATCAGGGTTTTCTTGAAGGACATCCCTATCCTGCCTATCTGCGCATCTGTCGGGAGCTTTCTATTCTCATCGGAGAGGAAATTACATATGAAAGCCCTCAGGGAGTCACCACTGCCACTGCAATAGACATCGATTCGTCAGGCCATCTTGTTGTGCGCCATAAAGATGGCTCTACCGAAGCTCTTCTCTCTGGAGAAGTCCATTTGGGGGCAGGGTTATATCGTGAGCCCTAGCCGAGAACCCGGCGGAAGTAATCATCTTTAAATCTTCCTCTATCGATCGTCCAGTTGTCGTAAGATAATCACCTGTGAGAAGGCCATTTATTCCGCCGTGGAGTCCCTCTACCACGTGGACACCAAGGGCCTTTCGCCCCCCTGCATAACGAAGGGTAACGTGGGGGAGAAGGAAACGAATAAGAGCTCCCGATAGTAGTATTTCGTGCACTTGAGGAATGCGGCAATTCTGAAGAGGAGTTCCTGGAATAGGAGTGAGAATATTCAAGGGGAACGAGACAGCCCCTGCCTGAGCAACAAGAGACGCCATTTCGAGACGATCTTGAAGGGTCTCTCCCAACCCCATAATCCCTCCTGAACAAAGCTCAAGACCTGCTCGACGAGCACAAGAGAGGGTTTTCAACTTATCTTCTATCGTATGGGTAGAACAAATGGAGGGAAAAAAGTTCGGTCCAGTTTCCAAATTACAGTGATATCGGCTTACTCCAGCTGAAACTAGTTGACGAGCCTGTTTCTCAGTAATCAGGCCATGAGACCCACAGAGACGCAACGATGTTTTTGAAGCAAGCCCTTCATATACTCGACAGAGATGGTCCGTATCTTCAACAGAAAGACAACGACCACTTGTAACGAGGGAAAAACGATGAACGCCCTTCGCTTCGCACTGTTGAGCTTCATAAAGAGCCTCGCGAAAAGAGATAAGGGGTTTCGGAGCGCAATGTGTATTCCACCAAGCCGACTGAGCGCAGAAAGCGCAGTCCTCACTACATCGACCAGACCTGGCATTCAAAATAGAACAAAGTTCTACACCTGTACCAGCATATTTTTGTTTCACAGTATCAGCGGCTTCTAAAATCTCTTTAAGGGGAACTGTCTCTGCCCAAGAAAGAAGTTTTTTCAATGGTATTGATATAGTACCTGTGCGACGAATATACTCATATATTGACTCCATAACACATCCGCTCCAATTCTGCAGGCGATTGAGCGTTTACGAAATGCAACGCCAGACATGCGTCCATCCACGTCTTAATGCACTATAAACGAAGGCATCTTTATATGTCAACCATATATAAAAAATAGATGACAATTCTCTTTAAAACCATTTTTTATGGGGAAATGGAAAGGATATAATAGAGAATGGAGGAGACTCCCCGGGAATGCCCCCGAATTTGCATCCCCGGGGCTGCAGCCGTCCCCGAACCATAATAACAGTATCCTATGAGAATGGAAGGGGAAAAAATGGACACGGAAGGGAAACTTATTATTCTTGCTGATGCAGCTAAATACGATGTATCATGTTCTTCCAGCGGAAGCCAACGTAAAAATCCGTCAGGAATAGGCAACGCCAGCCTTGGAGGAATATGTCATTCGTGGACTGCTGATGGCCGGTGTGTCTCTCTTCTGAAAGTTCTTTTCTCAAACGATTGTATCTATGACTGTGCCTATTGTGTAAATCGACGAAGTGTCGACCGCCCACGAGCTACGTTCACTCCAGAGGAGCTTGCCGTACTCACCATTAATTTTTATCGCCGTAACTATATAGAAGGTCTATTCTTGAGCTCTGGCGTGTATAAATCTCCTAACCATACAATGGAGTGTTTGCTTCAAACACTTTTGCTTCTTCGGAAAAAGTATAGATTCGGCGGATATATACACACAAAGGTAATTCCAGGTTCTGATCCAGCGCTCGTCGATGCTTTTGGACAATACACTGATCGCATGAGCGTCAATATTGAACTCCCCACAGAAAAAAGCCTTACATTGCTCGCTCCCCAAAAAAACAAGGAGTCGATCTTGCGTCCTATGAAACACCTCACGAAACGCATTAAAGAAAATCAACTGGAAAAGCCAACATGGCGTGGCAGGAAAGCCCCTCTTTTCGTTCCGGCAGGACAAAGTACACAGCTTATTGTAGGGGCAACCCCAGAAGATGATCTTACTGTCCTTCGTCTTTCTGAAAACCTTTACTCTCACTACAACCTCAAGCGAGTATATTATTCTGCCTATGTTCCGGTCTCTGATAACCCGTTACTTCCAGCACTATCAACACCCCCCTTGCGGAGAGAGAACAGGCTGTACCAAGCTGACTGGCTACTTCGCTTCTATCGTTTCAAAGCTAGTGAGCTTCTTGATGAAAAGAGGCCCTATTTTGACCTGGATCTCGATCCCAAAACAGATTGGGCTCTGCGGAACCTCCAATTTTTCCCTGTGGAGGTCAACAAAGCTTCGTACGAGCAGCTTCTTCGAGTTCCAGGCATTGGCGTAAAATCCGCCAAGAGAATCGTTGTTGCGAGAAAAAACAATATCATCTCTTTCGAGTTACTCTCCCGCCTCGGAGTCGTTATAAAGCGAGCTCAGTATTTTATTACATGCAATGGAGTATTTCGCGGAGATAAAACTATGGATAAGACAAGACTCCGCCACCACTTTCTAGCAGAGCGGAGTAAATTCACATCGTATGGGCAGCAGCTCTTTCTCTTTGAATCATGATCATTTACAGTTACGATAGCACTTTTGATGGTCTTTTATGCACTATTTTTGAAGCTTCTTTAAGGCAGCTTCGGCCAGAGAACATTATCAGAAGGCTTCAAGAGAGAGAGCAACAAAACCTTTTCCAGACTATTCATGTGGACACTCGCCCTAAAATAGCAGGGGCTGTTTATACTTTATTGAAGGAGCAAGGAGGACAGGAAGCTCTCACAACTGCATATTATGCCTTTCACGGGGATTTTCCTCAGATAGATATGGCCATTTTTAATTATTTGGAAATGGTTTGGAAAAGAGGGAAAGAAGCTCAAACTCTATTTTCTAATGAAAGTGTTCTACAAACACTTGACGCACAAAGGAAAGTATCGAGAGAACGCCATATGTTTTGCGGCATTTTACGTTTCAAAGACCTCGGAGGTATTTTTTACGCCCCTATCGCCCCGGAACACTATATATTGCCTCTACTCGGTAACCACTTCGCTCACAGAATGGCTGATCAAAATTGGGTCATTCACGACACGGGGAGAGGCAAGGCATTGATTTACGATCAGCGATGTTGGTATGAAACGGACTTTCATCTCCAAAAATCTCTCAATATCCCACAAAGCGAGAAAGAGTATCAAAAGCTCTGGAAAACCTTTTTCAACAGCGTTACTATAACATCCCGAAGGAACAAAGGACTCCAGAAAAGGAATATGCCAATGAAGTACTGGCGCTACCTTACAGAAATGGATGACTCCATCTCTCTTACTCCCCCTCGCTTTACTGATCCGAAAGACAACAAAGATTAATGGCGATGAGTTTTAGCTATATCGATAGCTATAAAGGAAAGATTATGGGCATGGTCTCCAATTCTTTCCAAGTTACTTAAAATATCGATGAAAATAACTCCTGCAGACGGCTGGCATTCCCCTCGGTTCAATCTCCTGATATGGCTTTTCCGAAGAGATTTCTCTTTTCTATCCACCTCTACCTCTAACACGTCTATCACTTCATGAGCTTTATTTATATCTTCTTCTGCCACCGATTCGAGACTGAGGGTTACGGAACGGAAGACCGTATCGAACATATCTTCAAACTCCGACAAGGCTACAGGAGAAAAATCCAGACGATGTTCCACCTTATACTCGTATAGTTCTATTAAATTTTGGCAGTGGTCGCCAACTCTTTCTATGTCGCTAATTCCATTCACATAAGAAGAAAGAACTGTGGAAAGATCACTTGGCAAGCCTTCTTGCCATATTTCCGCAGCATATTTTGCGATAGCATGGGTAAGCTCATTCAATATTTTTTCCGATTCATTTACCTCTTCGACCATCTTTGAATCGTTCTCAAGAAAAGCTTTTTTTACCCCCTGTAACATAGAAAGAGCCACAACCCCCATACGAGCAATTTCTTTTTTAATAGCATCTACAGCTGCCGCAGGAGATGCCACAACAAGCTTGGGATCCAAATATTGAGGCCCAACCCGTATTCCATTATCCTTAGTGGGAACCATCTTTTGAATAACTTTTACAAAAGGCGAAGTAAAGGGGAGGAAAAGAAGTGTATTAACAACATTAAAAAGAGTGTGGGCATTGGCAAGTTGTCGGGCAATTTCCGATGATGTAAGAACTACCGCCGTCTTGAAAATTGGTAAAAATAGCACGAAAATAAATACCCCGATAAGGTTAAACATCACATGAGCCGCTGCCGCTTGTTTTGCAGACCTATTAGACCCTAAAGACGCGATAACAGCCGTTATAGTCGTACCTATATTATCTCCAAGAAGGATAGGAATTGCCGCATCAAGAGTTAGAAGTCCCTGGCTTGCCATGGCAATGGTAAGACCAATGGTAGCAGAGCTTGCCTGAACAACCATAGTAACTAAAGTTCCTACTAAAACACCTAAAAGGGGATTATGACCAAAAAGCAAGAAGAGGTCTTTTCGACCCTGAAGAAAGGACATTGCACTTTCCATAGTCTGCATTCCTAAAAAAAGGAGACCAAAACCTACCAGTCCATTCCCAATATACTTTCGCCGTTTAGATTTGCCAAAAACGGCAAGAATCATGCCTATCCCAATAACCGGGAGAGCAAAACTTTTAAACTTAAAGGCAATAATCTGGGCTGTTACAGTCGTCCCTATGTTAGCTCCCATAATAACCCCTACTGCCTGTTTCAGGGTCATTAAACCTGCATGAACAAAACTTACAGTCATAACCGTTGTTCCGCTACTACTTTGAATAAGTATTGTCACTAATGTCCCAATAAGAACGCCTCGAACTGGTGTGCTGGTAAGCGAGCCAATCAACTTGCGTAATCTGTCTCCTGCCAAATCTTGCAAGGCATCGCTCATAAGCTTAATTCCAAACAGAAAAAGCCCAACACCACCCAGAACTTGAAATATGCTTGAGAGTGGCACCTGTACAATCCCCCCGGATAATAGAAATATAAAAACGCCCTACATACAAAAATTTGCTTTAAGCTCTTATCTTTAAACGTACTTTATAATCTCTCTTTATTGTATAAGTGATCGATTTTCTTCCACAATTGCAAGCATTTCATTGTGAATGAACCCGTTACTACAGAGAACATCCTGATTTCCAAGCCCCTGAATAGAATTGCCACTCCAATCTGTTACAAGCCCTCCAGCTTCCTCAAGAAGAAGAATTCCCCCATAAAAATCCCAAGGTTTCAGATCCATTTCAAGATAGCTATCAAGCCTTCCACAAGCTACATAAGCAACATCCAGAGAGGCCGCTCCTCTCCGACGCACGTCATGACACTGCTCATAGACTTTCATTACAAGAGAAATTTCTTTTTTCCCGAGCTCTTTATTGTAAGCAGTTCCGAAACCGACAAGACTTTCTGAAAGAGTTGATGTTGTCGAAACATGAATAGGTGTGCCATTTAAAAAAGCCCCTTTTCCTCTCACAGCAGAAAAAAACTCTTCATTAATGGGATCGTAAATATAACTCCTTTGAACAGTTCCCCTCTCAACATATGCTAGAGAAATGGCGAAAGCAGGATAGTTATGATAAAAATTTACCGTTCCATCGATAGGGTCAAGCACAAATGCCTTATTGCAAAGTTGAGCTTTATCGCGAGACGATGACGATTCTTCAGCTACAATAACACTTTCCGGGGAAAGCTTTTGGAGATGACTAACTATAAATCGCTCTACTTCTATATCCGTTGCCGTTGTATAGTCTGACAACGATCTTCGACGAGCAATATATGTACTTTTTCGTTCTTTAATAATATCTCCCGCCTCTTTCAATAAAGAGATCAAAGATGCGGATAAAACGTCAATAACCAAAGTATGTCTCCTTTTTACCTAGAGTTTCTTCTACTTTTCTATATAAAGAGAAACTCTTTTACCATAATTTTTTTTCGCTTTTTTTAAATATTCTGTTACTGCCTCAAAAGGCAAATTTCTATCGACTGCGAGAGCTGTTATCTCATCACCAATTTGCTGCCAAAAAATATGACTTTTTAAGCCTCTCTTTTCTTCCTCTTCTTCAGGAATCATGGAGTATAGACATTGATGTTCACTCTCTTCTGGAAGATCAGAAATTATTATCTTCCACATGCTATACACATCGCTTCCCCCTTGTCTCTTCAATCCTTTTATTTCAAGCTACACAGACGGCTTTGATCATATACCGAACCCTACGTAAATGGAAGGGTCCATTCATAACTCAGGGAATGTTTTCTTGACTAAATTATTGTACAGTGTTACTATTTGCCCCATCATGCTCACGGGCCCTACGAAGCAAGCAACCTTACGCTCACGAAGGGAGGTGGCTGAAAGGGTTGGAGAGTTAGACAACAAAATTATAAAAAAGAGAAATTTGAGCATTACTTGTTCTATACTTCACAGTAATCACGCTGCAAATATCGTTTTTAAACGAAACACTCATATGTTGAAACAAAATATATAAGCGTTTTTTCAGTAGATGGGAGTTATAATATCTCCCCTTTTTCTGTGTTGTATATTCCCCTATTCAATACTACCAATGAGTATTTATTTTAAGGCACTTTCCTTTAAATTAAGGGAGAAGTCTCTTTTTTATATTCAGAAATACCCGCTCTATTTCCCTCACCAGCATATCTACTATCCCATCAAAAGGAGTGGATACATTTGAAGAAAAACCTTTTAAAGAAAACCATACTTATAGGCGTATGTCTGTTGATTATTTTCAGTGCCGAAACCTTGCCATTACGAGCAGCAGAAGGGAAAGTAACTTTCATTGACTTCAGCTGGGATAGCGTACAAATACACAATCGGATAGCTGGCTACATCATAACGTATGGCTATGGGAGAGAAACTGATTATATGTTTGCTGAATCTCTTCCAGGGCTTCTTGGTATCGAACGGGGAGATGCCCAAATCACTATGGAACTTTGGGCAGATAATGTTCATGAATGGTGGCAAAAAGCACAAAAGAAGGGGAAAGTTGTATCCCTCGGAGAGAATTTCCCCGATGCACCGCAAGGATGGTATGTACCCACCTATGTAATCAAAGGGGACAAAGCCCGCAAGTTACAACCTGTAGCTCCCCTTCTGAAAAACGTAAAGGATCTCCCAAAATATTGGAAGTTGTTTAGAGATCCGGAGGAACCATCAAAAGGTCGATTTTACAATGGCCCGGCAGGGTGGAAAGTTCATAGCATCAACCTTAATAAGTTAAAAGCTTACAATCTTTATAAAACATATGAAGCTTTTGACCCTGGTTCTCAGACAGCTCTTGCATCAGCCATCGCTTCAGCTTACGAAAAAGGTGAACCTGTTTTGGCCTACTATTGGGAGCCTACAGCCATTATGGGTAAATATTCCATGACAAAGTTAGAGGAGCCTCCCTACAATAAAAAAATATGGGAAACCACTCGAAAATGTGCTTTCCCTTCGGCAAAGGTCTTAATTTTGGCAAACTCCCAATTCGTTCTATCCAACCCTGATATTGCAGAATTTTTAAAAAGATATCAAACCACTATCGACCAAAATAACAACGCTCTAGCTTACATGAGAGACACGAATTCCACTGTTATGGAAACAGCGATCTGGTTTTTAAAAACATATTCGAGTGTTTGGAAGGAATGGGTTCAAGATGAATTGATAATTAAAAAAATTGAAATGGCCCTTGAAAAGGGGACATTTTAGGATGATACAGAACCAGAACAATCAAAATCTAGAAACAGTCCTTGAAATAAAAGATCTATGGAAGGTCTACGCAAGAAACAATATGAACATAGATGTAGAAAACAAGGACTTGATTGCTCAACTTGACAAATCAGAAGACACTATAGTGGCCATACGAGGTGTATCCCTCTCAGTCAGACGGGGAGAGGTTTTTGTCATTATGGGCCTTTCAGGAAGTGGAAAATCTACATTAATTCGATGCATTCTCCGCCTCATTGAACCGACATCTGGGAAAATACAGGCAAACGGGCAAGAAGTTACAGCTCTTTCCCAAAAAGAACTTATCGAGTTCCGGAGAAAGCACGTAGCTATGGTCTTTCAGCATTACGGATTACTACCCCATAAGACAATACTCCAAAATGTAGCTTTTGGGCTGAAACTACAGGGTATTCCAAAAGAAGAAAGAGAGGAACGTTCTCGCTCCACTTTGAACCATGTCGGCTTGGAAGGATGGGAGAATTATTACCCTCAATCTCTAAGTGGAGGAATGAGACAACGTGTAGGCATTGCGCGAGCTCTTGTAATGGACGCTCCTATTTTGCTTATGGATGAGCCTTTCAGTGGCCTTGACCCCCTTATAAGAAGGGAGATGCAAGACGAACTTGCCCGCCTCCAACAAGAGCTTCATAAGACTATCTTTTTCGTCACGCATGATTTGGATGAAGCCATACAACTTGGAGACAGGATGGCCATCATGAAAAACGGGACTATTGTTCAAACAGGTCGTCCTACCCATATTCTTGCAAATCCAGCTGATAGCTACGTTGCGAGATTTGTCCAAGATAAACGGCATCAGTTAGAAAGAGCGAATAAAGAATCTTTTTAATAGGGAAACAATATCAACGAGATATAAAAGGAAGGGGAGAAAAACCATATTTCCGGAAACGCTTGAATTTCATATTGCAGATTTCGTAAATAGTGGAGTGGACTATCTTCTTGAAAAGTTAGCCCCTACCTTCGACAGTATCGCCAACGGCATTTTAGAGGTACTTCTAGGAATAGAAAACTTGTTAAGCGCAATCCCTTGGTGGGGCTATGTGTTCCTTGTAGGTTTCTTAGCTTGGAAAGCTACAAAACGTTTATGCTCAACGATCATTTTACCCATGTCTATCCTGATTATAGGAATCTTTGGATTATGGGAACTTGCTATAGGAACACTCTCCATCGTCGTTGCAGCAGTAATTTTAGCACTTTTGATGGGAGTCCCCCTGGGAATACTCATAGCAAAAGTTCACTGTGTAGGGCCTATTTTTCATCCTATTTTGGATGCCATGCAAACGATGCCAAGTTTTGTTTATCTCATTCCAGCCATGATGTTTTTTGGTTTGGGGAAAGTCCCAGCCGTACTGGCCACCCTTATCTATTCTCTACCGCCAGTAATACGCTTAACAGCTCTTGGGCTCAAACAAGTTCCCAAACCAGCTCAAGAAGCGGCTATCGCGTATGGAGCGACGTCGTGGCAATTGTTAAAAGAGGTGCAACTTCCGCTAGCTATGCCCACTATTATGGCTGGAGTTAACCAAACAACAATGATGGCGCTGTCTATGGTAGTTGTAGCCTCAATGATCGGCGCTCAAGGGTTGGGGCAGGAGGTTCTTCTTTCTATTAACCGTATCGATATGGGACGCGGTTTCGAAGCAGGAATCAGCATTGTCATTATGGCTATTGCCATAGATAGGATCACCCAGGGTTTTGCTCGTCACCTGGATCCGACGAAACGTTAAAGGATCTTTAAATAAACAACTTTTCGAAAAGGGGCTGTACAGCCCCTTCTTTTGTACTGATATAATATAAAAATAATAAGTTGGAAGGTATTATCTAAGTAAAGGGAGATCTCAGTAGATATGGTAAAAAGCTTCTACCCGTGGCAAATAGAGGCATATAAAAAAATACGGGAAGAAAATGCCGTTCTTTCTGCCCCTACAGGGTCAGGCAAAACTCTTGTTGCCTATCTTTGGTCTGGACTCCTTGATGAAGAAGGGAACCCGCAAATTCCCGATATATCAAGGGTTATATTTACAGCTCCCATAAAAGCATTGAGCAATGAAAGATATATGGACCTTCGACGTATGGGATTCGATGTAGGGATCGAAACTGGCGACTTCAAAAGAAACGAAGAGGCCCCTATTATTTGCTGCACTCAGGAAATCTATACCCTAAAATATACAAAGACTCCTCACCAAAAATTGATTATTGACGAATTTCACTATATTTTTGAGGATCCAGACCGAGCGCGGACCTATATAGACGGCATTCGAGAAACGGCCCCCACTACCTCAATTCTCGTCATGTCCGCAACCTTCAGCGAACCGGGAGCTATCGGAAGGTATTTAGAGTCTATTACCAAACGTTCTTTTGTGGTTTACCAAGGGGAGGAACGGGCTACAGAGTTGATTTATACCCCTAAAAAACCCGCTCAAATCTACAATATAAATGATTCCCTCGTCTTTGTTTTCTCTCAGCGAGGAGCCATGGATCTAGCTTACTCCATTGCAAGAACTCGTCGCCGCATTCCTAAAGATCAACGAACTCGACTCTATGAACTGGCTACGATTCTTGATGTCCCCAAGGTCCAAATGCCTCTCTTATGCGGGGTAGGAATCTATCATGGAAGCATGCTTCCCAAAGAGAAGCTTCTTGTAGAGTCCGCTTTTCGCGAACGTATTCTCGATGTAGTTGTGGGAACTAATGCTCTAGCTCTTGGTGTCAACCTGCCAGCAGAAAGCGTTATTTTTGCCCAGCTCGTGCAGTTTCATGACAATGCGCCTATCAGCAAAAACGCATTTTTACAGATGGCCGGGCGGGCAGGACGAAAAGGCCTCTTTGAAACAGGATATGTAACATGGCTTTCTCAATCTCCTTGCGAGCATCGAGGCTATGAGACAGGGGACGTTTTTAAGGAATTGCTCCATATTGACCCAGAAGCAGCTTCAGTCTCTTTACGCCCAGCGTGGGGGCAACTTCTCCGCCGAGAAATACATATTAACGATGAGGCAGATTATATTAGTAAATATTCTCTCCCTCCTATGGATCCGGCCATTCTCAGAGGGGAACTCCGCCAAGGACTGCAACGTATAGATCGGGCTCTGCGACGAATGGTACGTCCCCAGCACCGGAAACGATTTAGAACCCTTTTGGCAGAAATTTGGTACGAAGAAATGAGCGCTGATGAAAATCTGGAAATGGCAAGACTCTTTTTTGCAGAAGAAAAGCCAGAAGCTCTTTTTGCCGCTCAACTTATCGCTCCTTATGAACGAAATTATCTTCAATCTCTTTTAAAAATTAAACGGTATGCCAATCATCTTCCCCCGGGATATTCTTTCCGCAGCATGAGGGAATTAAATCAGACAGTCGATGATATTGATCCTACAATTTATGGTTTTGAAGAGAAAATCAACGAAATCGAAGGATCCTTACGAGGAGACGAACCTCCTTCGTTATAAAACAGGCGAAGAAGTTCTTCTATATTTTTATAAACTTGTTTTTTATAGACCCCCAGTCATCCAAAAAGATGACTGGGGGTCTATTTTTGTTCAGTTATTTTTAAACATCGTTACAGATATAAATAGATTGAATCTCAAAATCTTAATATTCCCATTTTCTTTATTCTCGAATTTAGGGCATAAAAATTTATTGGTATACTAGTTTGAGATAAATAAAAGATAAAAACTATTAGCCTCCTCTTTAGGTGATGACAAAAAATATTTTTTGTTTTATAAATATCATGTAAACATGCTTAAACACTAGTTTTTTTATCTTGCTATACATTCTAATTACAGACCTGTATAAGAAACTAAAAAATCTTTTTTATTGGTGGTATGCCAGATGAAGAATAATAGTTTAGCTTTATCTGTATATCAAAAAATAAAAACCTCCATCCTCTCTCTCGAATACCCCCCTGAAGCTATTCTCCAAGAGCGAGTTCTTGCAGACTCTTTAGGGGTAAGTCGCACTCCCGTTCGTGAAGCTCTTCATCGTCTTTCTCAGGAAGGATGGTTAAAAATTCATGCCCGAAAAAATATTCAGGTTCGTTCTGTCTCAGTGGAAGACCTCAAAGAAGTCTTCCAGGTTCGACGCACTCTTGAAACAGCTATGCTAAATCTTATTTTCAATGCAAAACTCCACCGACAGGCAGCCGATGTTATGAGCGAACATATTTCACAGATGAAAGACTCCATGGACAACCTGTACTCTTTCATATCTTCAGACCAAAACTTTCATTCAGCGAATTTCTCGGTTTTTGGGAATGTTCGATTCCAAAAATTTTGGAATGCTATCAGCGAAGAAATGATATGGCTTGGAGTCATGGCTATGGCCGCAGGGAAAGAGCGTTTTCCCAGAGTCCTTGCTGATCATTCTGTTTTTTGCAGTGCTGTTCGAAATGGACAGAGGCGGGAAGCCAAAAAAGCCCTACTGGCACATCTCGACGATACAGAATTGATTCTCCATAAGCGCATGGTAGCTATGGATCAAGCTCTATATGACAAAAAAATGTCCTAATCCAGAAAGGAGGAAAAGGAAAAGCTCATGAATTTTCATAGTATTGCTTTAAGAGATAACGGAAGGTTTGAAGAAATTTGCCTCGAATGGGACCTTTGTGTAGCCATTGGTTATGCTGGTCGGGATCAAGCCGGTGTTATGGCCCACGTAGAGGAGTTGAGAAAAATTGGCGTCCCTGCACCAGAAAAAACTCCAAGTATGTACTGGATCGATCCGGAACGTATAACCACTAATACCATTTTATGGGTGGTAGGAAATGGCTGTTCTGGTGAAGTAGAATTTTTTGTTGCTGCAGATAAGGGCGGCAACCTCTTTATGACAGTTGCCAGCGATCATACAGATCGGGCATTGGAGACCGTCTCTGTTTCAAAGGCCAAGCAAGCCTGCAGCAAGGTGATTGGAAACGTTTTTTGGAAAATGAGCGATATTCGCCCTCATTGGGATGAAATAGAGCTACGATCTTGGGTTCGAAAAACACCACAAGAAGAGGAGTATCTTTATCAGGAGGGAACCCTCGCGAGCCTTCTGATACCAGAACGACTTCTAGAACTGGCAACAGAAGATAAACCTTATCCCGGGAAATTTTCCTATTTCAGTGGAACGTTACCTCTCAAAGGCGAAATCTGTTACGAAGGCGATTTCAGGATGGAACTGAATGATCCCGTCCTAAAGCGGTCTATAAGCCATACGTACACTGTTCGTAGGTTGCCAGATCGGAATTAAGGAGGAGTGCCTATGCTCAGAATTGGAATGCTGCAGCTTGATATAAAAATAGGGGACAGAGAAGCCAATCGCCTTAATATACAAAAATGGTTAGAACGGACTCTTACCCCAACGGAGATTCCGACAGCTATTGTCCTTCCAGAGATATGGGACGTAGGTTACGCATTGGAACAAGCTGAAGAGCTTGCAGACCCTGAGGGGAAAGGAGCCGCACATTTTCTTGGTGAGTTAGCACGCACATATAATGTGTGGTTTGTAGGAGGGTCTGTCCTAGCCAAGAGTGGGAATAGGTTCGTTAACCGCGCCCAAGTTATTTCTCCGGAAGGTGAACTTATTGCTTTTTACGATAAGGTACATCTTATCGGCCTTATGGGCGAAGATACATATCTGGCCCCAGGCAAAAAATCTTGCCTCTTCTCCATCGATGGGACAAAAGCTGGGTGTGTTATTTGTTACGATATCCGCTTTTGTGAATGGCTTCGAACCTATGCCGTTAATGGAGCCGAAGTACTTTTCGTTAGTGCAGAATGGCCTACTGTGCGTATTGACCACTGGGAAAATATCCTTCAAACAAGAGCCATCGAAAATCAGATGTACGTTGTGGCATGTAACCGTGTGGGGACATCAAAAGGGACCCTTTTTGGTGGATCCTCTATGGTGATTGATCCTTGGGGACAGGTTGTATATAAAGCAGGAGACGGAGAAGAAGCTGGCTTCGTCACTATTGACACGAAGAAAGTTGAAGAGATACGCACCTATATGCCCATCTTTAAAGATAGAGTCCCTGAAATCTATCTGAAATAACATGGGAGGCACAAGCAGGAGCGGCACTATGCCCACTGTTTTTATATCCATATTGTGAGGGGGTACGTAAAAGTGAAGAAAATTGTAGCAATGTTAGCAGTAACGATGTTGTTCGTTCTTTCCGGTACTTCTATGGCAGCAGTGGAGTTGAAATTTGCCCATGGAGGAAGCCTTGAACACCAATATCAGATTGGCGCAGAATATTTTAAGAAATTAGTTGAAGAAAGATCTAATGGAGAAATTAAAGTAAATATTTTCCCGCAAGGACAGTTAGGAGGCAGTGAACGTGAACTTCTTGAAGGGGTTCGCATGGGAACGATCGAAATAGTTTCTATTGCTGCCGGAGGAGCTCTTCCAAGCTTCGTACCAGAGTTTCAGGTTCTGGGGATTCCCTACCTCTTCCAATCTAGAGAGCAAGTCTATGCCGTCCTTGATGGTGAGGTTGGAGATGAACTCGGTGCCCTTATGTTGGGGAAAGGCTTCCAGAATCTTGCTTTCTGGGAAGTTGGTTTCCGTAACTTCACAAACAACATTCGACCTATTGAAAAACCAGAGGATATAAAAGGTCTAAAAATCCGCGTTCAGGAATCAAAAAGCTGGATGGAGTTTATTAAAATGCTCGGTGGTATCCCCACACCTATTTCTTTCGGTGAACTCTATAGCGCCCTTCAGCAGAAAGTAGTGGACGGACAAGAGAACCCCATCGCTACTATTTATTCCATGAAATATTATGAGGTTCAAAAATATCTTACATTAGATGGCCATACATATGAGGCTGCAGCTATTATTGCTAACCCCAAATGGTTCAGTTCTCTCTCTGAAGAGCATCAGAAAATTATTAAAGATGCTGCCAGAGATGCAGCTACGTACCAACGAGAAAAACTTTTTGAGATGGATCAGGAACGCCTGGATTTCATACGCAAAGCTGGTGTAGAGATAGTAGAGAACCCCGATAAGGAGGCTTTTGCCCAAGCAACAGCAGACCTTTACAAAGTTCTCGATAACGTTCCTGAAGAACTCATCAACAAGATTAAGGATGCTGCGGCGAAGGTAAAATAGCTTTTATCAGGTGAGGGCTTTTGCCCTCACCCTTTTCCATTTTGCGCTCGTCGTCGCGCTAGAGAGGTGACCTCTATTGAAAAAGATCGAGCAACTTTTTTCTGTATTAACTGGCATCAGCCTTGTTGTTCTATTCCTCGTCACTTTTGCACAGGTGATCCAACGTTATGTATTTCAGATGCCCATGCCATGGGCAACTGATGTTATTCGTATTTTTTTCGTCTATTCCGTTTTTTTTGGCATGGCTGTAGGGCTCTTTAAGAAATCACACCTCAACATCGATGTGCTTTTACAGGTTTTCCCTTCGAAAACCCGCCCTTATTTCGACCTGATCTCTAATGTGGTGATTTTTATCTTTTTGGCATGTTTGCTTCGCTACAGCATTCCCTTTATGCAAGCGAACGCTGATCAATACACTCCATATCTCATGTTTCCTATGAGTTATGTTTATGCGGTCATTCCAATTACTGTATTAAGTATGCTTATTTTTCTTACTATCGATTCCTTTCAAATTGTGGGTGGCTTCTTCAAGCACACCCCCAAGGCTTAGGAGGGGTGAACTATGGGTTGGATTCTTGGTCTTTTTGCTATATTTCTTGTGGGGATCCCCATCTCCTTCTCTTTGGGCTTCGTCACGCTTGTAGGGTTGCTCGGAACATCTTTACCATTAGAGGTTATTGTGCAGCGAATGTTTACGGGCGTAGACAATTTTGCCTTTATCGCTATTCCCCTCTTTATTCTCGCTGGAGATCTTATGGCAGCTGGAGGAATATCGAAAAGGCTTACTAACTTCTCTGAATCTCTTGTGGGACATTGGCCAGGCGGGTTAGGTATGGTCACCATCGTAGCCTCTATGATTTTTGCTGCCGTTACCGGATCCGCTATCGCTGCTACTGCTGCCATCGGTGGCATTCTCATATCGGAAATGGTTAATAAAAATTATTCTCCGGCATACTCAGCAGCTCTCGTTGCCACAGCAGGATCCATAGGCCCCATTATTCCACCAAGCATTCCCTTAGTCGTCTATGGTGTTATTGTTAGTGCTTCTATCGCCAAACTCTTCATGGGCGGAATCGTTCCAGGAGTCCTTATGGGCATCTTTCTTATGATATCTAACTGGTTCATCAGTAAACAGCGAGGATATCAAGGGAGCAAAACTCGAGCTACTGTCGCAGAGCGTCGAGCAGGACTTAAAGATGCTATTTTAGCCTTGCTCATGCCCATTATTATCATTGGAGGTATTATTGGCGGCATCTTTACTCCAACAGAATCAGCAGCAGTAGCTGTTGCTTATGCCCTCATCGTCGGTGGATTAGTTTATAGAGAGCTTTCATGGAAGAAAATATGGAAAGCGTTCGTGAATGCCGCCATTATGAACGGTATTATCTTGACGGTGCTTATGACTGCAAATCTTTTTATATGGTTCATGACCGTAAAAATGGTTCCTCAAGAAGTAGCAGCAACACTTATGTCTCTTGTACACAGTAAATGGGGAGCTCTTTTTATCATTAATATAGTATTGCTTATCGCAGGGACCTTTATTGACACAACGAGTGCGCTGACTATTTTTGTGCCACTATTCCTTCCTATAGTCAAAGCCTTCAACATCGACTTAATACACTTCGGAGTGGTTGTGGCTGTAAACCTCACTATTGGAATGTGCACTCCACCACTTGGCGTGTGCCTTTTTGTGGCATGTGGCATTGCAAAAATAACTATACGGGAGATGCTTAAAGATCTTTGTATTTTGCTCATACCTTTATTGATACTGCTGGCACTCATCACGTATATTCCAGCTACTGTTACGTGGCTACCTAACATTCTCGGACTTTAAGGAATTTTCTTCGGAGGGAAGGGAGATATTATCCCCCTTCCCTCCGTTTATATTCTCTTCCTCGTCTACAGAATATAAGGGAAAAGAAAGTAAAAAAAGTTGTCTAAAGCCTGATTTTTTTCAAATTTTTTTGTGCAAGGACAATTGCAGAGATAGTAGCCGCCATAGATTCAAATTTTTTAGAGGCATCCCCCATTACTACAACAGAACGCTCCATTTCGTCAGAAGTTTCCGTTATTTGAAGAGCACCGTCAGTCATTGTATTCCGCACTTGTTCCAAAAAAACCTTATTTTCGGTTAAATATTCTGCAAAAGACGTTAAAGAATCTCGAATCGTTTTAAACATGCTTCCCACTCGCTGGACACTCTCTACGGCTTCATTAACTGAACGAGATATTTCGTTTACCTTAGATGTGATATTTTCAGAGGCGACTTTAGTTTCCGCCGCTAACTCCTGAACATTTTTTGCGACAATAGCAAAACCCCGCCCATGATCCCCAGCTCGAGCTGCTTCAATAGAGGCATTGAGGGCTAGGAGGTTCGTTTGCTTCGCAATTCTCTGAATTTCCCGAGACATTTTTTCTACCTCTAGAAAAGATTCCAACGTCCCGGAAGTCGTATGAACGGTACGATCCACATCGTTACTCATTCCTTCAAGATCCGTGCCAGAACGTTTTAAATCTTCCATAAGTGTCTGGTTCATTCTATGAATCTCTTCCATGCTCTTTTGAGTCTGCTCACTCTTTTTTTCAAAATCTTTCACCATTTCTCCAAGAGAAACGTTCAATCTTATAAATTCTTCCGCTGTTTCCGAGATCTCTCGTTCCACCTGCCGAACACGTCTCACCAACACTTCGTCGAGTTGAGTCATAAAGGAATTCATCATAGTGTCGGCAAAAAAAGCCGTACTCAACCGTCGAATAATGTCTTCATATTTTTTATCCATTAGAATGAATCCCCCCCCTTGTTGAGCATATGAAGCATCCCTTAGGCTCCGTATATTGTTCCGAGAAGATCCATTCCACACTGGAGATTTTCGAACCAGGAAAGAAATTTCTTCACGTCGTTACCCTTGATAACAGCTCCGTGTTGTGGCGCAATAGCTGCTATATCCAAAGAAGAGATTTGTTTCACCCAGCGTCGACAAACATTGTTGGAAGCCATGTACCGTTTATGAAATCCCTCCATGTACTGAATATGTTTTTCAAAATTTTCTACCACGGGATATCGGCCATTTTGAGGGAAAATCGCAGCACCAATATCTCCCGTAAAGAGAATCCTCGAGGTAGGGTCATAAAGGGAAAAAGCCCCCGTCGAGTGAAGGAAATGAGAAGGAATCAGCTTCATAGTCCGGCCATTGGAAAGAGATATGACGCCGCCCTTATCAGGGATAGCTGTAATCCTTCTATGATCGTATATTCCAAAGTGAGGAAGGAATCGGGTCCAAAGCCCCGAAATATAAACCTGAGATCGCTCTGTCATAGACAACCAGAGAGTAATGCCAGACGATACATCTGGGTCTTGGTGAGAATAAAAAATATGTTTAATGTCTTTAAGCTCAAAGAGTTCTGCCACGTTGGCAAGTACTCTGGGAAAAACATGAGCCCCACCTGGATCGAGCAATACAACGTCCTTACCTGAAAGGATAACGTATTGATTCGTCTGGACAACTCCTTCTTCTTCCTGTTCTTCCCATCCGAGAAGATAAAACTTGTGATCTTCCTGCTCATAGAGCGTGATGGAACTTTGATGATCCATGAAGACCCACTCCTTTATTATGTTAGGCATGATAATAGTTTTTTATGAAATTTGGGACTTCTACTGCAGGAAGGGGACGACTCAGAATATACCCCTGAATTACATCGCAGTGTACGTTTTCAAGAAAGCACTGTTGCTCCGCAGTTTCCACTCCTTCAGCTATCACGCTACGTTCCAAAGAATGTGCTAAGTTGATTATAGTTTTAACAAGTAATTCATCACTGCTATTCTTCCCAATTCCATCAATAAAAGACTTATCTATTTTTATAACATCTACAGGGAAACGGCTAAGATACGCTAATGAAGAATATCCTGTACCAAAATCATCGATAAAAAGCCGACAACCGAAGCTTTTTAATTTCTGAAGTATTGTCAGAGAAAAATCTCCGTTCTTCATAATTCCAGATTCTGTAATTTCAAAAGCAATTTGGCCCGGTTCAATAGAATATTTTTCAAGGGTATTTTTTATTTCATCAATGAAATTTTTCTGGTAGATCTGTTTAGGAGAAATATTTACGCTCACTTCGATGGAACCGAGAAAGCGATCGTTCCATCGATTCTTTTGCTTACACGCCATAGAAAGTATTTTTTCTCCTAAAGGTAATATAAGACCTGTCTCTTCCGCTGTAGGAATAAAGTCTCCAGGAGCGATAAGCCCTCGCTTCCCATGTTTCCATCGTACTAATGCCTCTACTCCACAAACATGCTTTTTCACCATATCGAGTTGCGGCTGGTAATAGAGAAAAAACTCGTTATATAAAAGCCCTCTTCGAAGATCGCTTTCCAGTAAAAGGCGCTCACCGGTCTGAACACCAAGTTCACCTTTAAAAAATTGATGCGCATTTAAACCCGTTTCTTTCGCTCTAAAAAGAGCAATATCTGCTTTTTGAAGTAAAATCTCCTCGTCTGTTCCATCGTCTGGAAATACGCTAATACCAACCCGTGCTGTTAGGAAAAAACGCGTACCATTTACATCAAAGGGCTCATTGAAGCACTCTAAAAGCATCTTTGCTATCTGAGCTATCTCCATAACATTTTTAGCCTGATGGGCAAGAATATAAAAAATATCTCCACTGATACGAGCTACCGTATTTATTTCTCCAGCAGCTTTTTGAAGACGTTGAGCTACATGCTGTAAAAGAAGATCGCCGGAAAAATGACCTAAACTCTCATTTACAGCTTTAAAACGATTTATATTCAGAAATAAAACTCCCAAAAAAGGGGCATCTTTTGATCTTTTCTTCATCTCCCGACGTAAAAGGTCAAGAAACATCTCCTTGTTCGGTAGTCCCGTAAGCTGATCGTACCAAGATTTTAGGCGAATTTGGGCATCCTTCGTCTTCATTGTGGAAAGATCGCTAAAAACAGAGATATATTCCGTAACTTGCCCTTTCTCATCGTATACGCTAGTAACATAAAGCCACTCAGGGTACACTTCCCCATCCTTACGGCGATTCCAAATCTCGCCTTCCCAATATCCTTTCTCAATAAGAGATTTCCAAAAATTCATATAAAAGTTCTTTGTGTGCTTATTCGACTTCAATATTCTTGGGTTTTTCCCTATCACTTCATGAGATTCATAGCCAGTAATAGTTGTAAAGGCAGGGTTCACCATTGTAATCGTTCCATAGGAATCGGTTATAACCACACCTTCCAAGGCGTGGTTCATAACACCTAAAGTCAATTGAACGATTTTCTCTCGTTTCTTTCTATACGTAACATCCCGAATAACCCCTACCATTTCCCGAACATTGTTCTGCTCATCGAAAAGGGGGGTTTTTTGAAGGCTAAAAGAGCTTTTTCCCGTTGTTTCCGTGATGAAAATCTCTTTCTTTACCTCTCCTCCTTCAAACCATCTTTTCTGGTCATCTTCCAGCCAATAGAGTAAATGCCCTCTTAATTTTTTTTCATGAAGAGCAAAAATCTGTACAGCCTGCTCATTGCCCCATATCCAGCGCCCAGATCCATCGCTTAAAACAACGGCCTCATGAGAATTGACAAAAAGTTGCTGTATCACTTGTTGCGTATTTTCTTTATTATCCATTTTATTAATCATATTTAATCTAAGCATGTTTATAGAAACGTCCAGGTCTTCCAAACTAACGGAAGATCACTTCATCACCTAAAAAAGCTGTACCTCCACTCAAAACCTTAAGGAAATATCCGCAGAGAGGCAGAAGGCACCATCCTTTATAGTCATAAGAGTGGGGTTCGCCAGGTTTTTTCCCTTTTCCCACAACCTGGAGGATTACATCCTTTCCTATTTGCAATAGAGCTCCTGAAGGCATCTCGCTCGGCAAGCCTTCCACAATCAGATTTTCAGCAAGAGAACCTGGTGGGAAAGAAAAGCCTGCCTTTTGTTCCGCATCCTCTATATCTTCACGACGAAGGAGGCTCACTTCTCGCTCGCTTAAACCATAGTGCGAGTCTCCTTCAATTCCACCTGGAATAAAAGAGGCCTCATTCTGTAGTCTTTTAGGTTCATTTCTTTTCTCACTCACACAAATTGCAAGTATTTTCGCCACTCTCTTCTCTCCTTCCTATTTGGGAAATACTTAATATTTAATATATCATAAAATTTTCATAGATCGACAAACAAGTGTTAAAATAAAGAACAAATAATCTTGTAAAGGAGGGCGGAACATGTTCGATGTGCGGAATATATTGACACCAGGTCTCTTTGCTACTGTAAAGAAAACCGTGGAAGTGGACGACACTGTGGGGAATAAAAATGTTCATCTCAACCAGCTTCTTTCCACCTCGTCGTGTGTTCAATCTATTATTGAGGCATGTATGAAAACAGTGGACCATCTTCTGCCCGAAGGATATATCTCTATTGGAAAATCTATTGAAGTTGTTCATGAAGCCACCGCTATGCTCGGAGTCTCTCTGGAATTCAAAGCGACTCTCGCCGAAATAGAGGGGAATCGCTTACTCTTTCAAATTTCTGCAAACGATGCCCTCGGAATTATTTTAACTGCCACACATGAGCGAGTCGTGGTCAACCATATGGCACTTATGGATCGTGCTATTGAACGTGCCCAAAAATTAAAGAAAATTCGAGAACTACTCTAAAGAAGGCCCTCCTGTAGAGAGGGCCTTCTCCATTTGCTCTATAAATTTTCTCTTATTCTTTGTCGCTATAAAGACGGAAGAGGGCCTGGGTCCCATCATTTTCGTGTCCCAAAGACGCTAATTTCTTATACATGGAAAGAGCCATCTCCAAACCAGGAGTGTCAAGGCTCATTCCATCAGCCGCTTCCAGTGCAATCTTCATATCCTTAATAAAATGTTTTATATAAAAGCCTGGGTCGAAGTTGCCGGCAATCATACGAGGGGCAAGATTCGATAGAGACCAGCTGCCAGCGGCACCTTGGCTAATACTAGCAAGAACTTTTTCCGGGTCAAGGCCAGCTTTAAGAGCATAAGAAATAGCTTCGCACACCCCGATCATGTTGGAAGCGATGGCGATTTGGTTGGCCATTTTAGTATGTTGACCACTCCCAGCCCTGCCCTGGTAAACAATATTCTTTCCCATGACCTGGAAAAGAGGGAGAACCGCTTTAAACGTGTCTTCTTTGCCCCCAACCATTATGGAGAGAGAGCCCTCCCTTGCCCCCTTATCCCCACCAGAGACAGGAGCATCCAATGCGTGAAGTTGTTTGCGTTCCGCCGCTTCATAAATACGAAGAGCCAGACTCGGACTTGAGGTCGTCATATCAACAAGAAATGTGCCATGTTTTGTATTCTCAATCAGCCCTTGAGACCCAAAGTATATTTCCTCTACATCTCTGGGGAACCCCACCATTGTGATAACACCATTGCATTTTCTCGCAAGATCAGCTACTTTTTCTTCCCAGATAGCGCCCTGTTCTACGAGGTCCTTTCCTTTCTCACGAGTCCTGTTGTAGATATGTAGTTCATATCCTGCATCGAGAATATGCTTCGCCATACTACCTCCCATAACGCCTAACCCTATAAAACCGATAACAGAAGTTTTTGGTGCAAGAACGTCTTCCATAAGCGTCATCTCCTCTCTCCGCTTTCTAGTTAACTATATAACGTATGGTATCACATGATGGCTTGAATTCATTGGGTATCATGGTTATGATGGAATTGTTTTTACACCATATTCTCTTCTGCTTCGCTCTTTTTTGAAGAAATCCAGAAAAGAAAGAAGGGATAAATTATGTCGCAGTATCTGGACGAAATTGGGGAAATTCTTGGGCCTGAAAGGGAATCTCTCCTCACATATACGTGTTGGGGAATTCCTTCCGATATGCTTGTTGTTCCTGGCCCAGATTTTGTAGATCGCTTTGCGGCTGAGACAGACCGCCCTACCCCTGTGCTGAGATCTCTCCAGACACTTTTTGACCATGGCAGACTTAAAGGGACAGGATATCTTTCTATTCTTCCTGTAGATCAAGGCGTGGAACACTCTGCCGGCGCTAGTTTTGCAGCTAATCCAATCTATTTTGATCCAGAAAACATTGTGAAACTTGCTATAGAAGCCGAATGCAGCGCAGTAGCCAGCACACTTGGCGTGTTGGGAGCCATGGCTAGAAAATATGCCCACCGCATTCCCTTTATACTTAAAATAAATCATAACCAACTTCTTTCATATCCCAACACCTACGACCAGATTCTTTTTGCGTCGGTAAAACAAGCTCGAGATTTGGGGGCAGTGGCGGTAGGCGCGACTATTTATTTTGGAAGCCCAGAGTCGCCTCGCCAAATTCAAGAAGTTTCCGCAGCGTTCCAAGCAGCTCATGAAATGGGCATGGCCACCATCCTTTGGTGTTACTTACGAAACAAGGCCTTTAAAACTAAAGAAAAGGATTATCATCTCGCTGCTGATCTGACAGGACAGGCAAACTATTTAGGTGTTACGCTTGAAGCAGATATTATTAAACAAAAACTTCCTATGACAAATGGAGGCTTTCGAGATCTTCATTTTGGGAAAACATCGCCAGAGCTTTATGAAAAATTTGTTACCGATCACCCTATAGACCTTCTTCGTTACCAAGTAGCGAACTGCTATATGGGACGAATTGGTCTCATCAGCTCAGGGGGGGCTTCTTTAGGTGCTAGCGATCTTAGAGAGGCTGTAAGAACTGCGGTAATCAACAAAAGAGGAGGTGGTCTGGGGCTCATTCTTGGTCGAAAAGCCTTTCAGAAACCTTTTAAAGAAGGCATTGATCTTATTCATTCCGTACAAAATGTTTATCTTGAGAAGGGAATTTCTCTAGCTTGAGCACACTAAAACTATGAAAAAAAGATACGTGAGTTACCCTTTTTTCTTTATCATTATGGTATATACATATCTTTTACTCCCTGCTGGGGAGGTTTTTTCTTCCCCTGTACCCCGGTTGTGGGGAGAAACTATTCCTGGGGTTTGTACTCGCATGAAAACCGAGGAGCCTGTAGTAGCGCTCACGTTAGATGCTTGCGGAGGGAAAAGAGGGAACGGATTTGACAGGGAGCTTATTGAATGGCTTGAGAAGGAAAAAATTCCCGCCACTCTCTTTGTTACAGGACGATGGATAGAGGTAAACGAAGAAGTTTTTTTAAATCTCGCTTCCTCTCCCCTCTTTCAAATAGAGAACCATGGGATGAACCACAAACCTGCTTCTGTTTCTGGCCAATCTGCATACGGAATTAAAGGGTCTTGCTCCATAGATGAATTATTGGAAGAGGTAGATAAAGGCGCTGCTTCAATTTACAACAGGACTCGGCGACATCCTAAGCTATTTCGTTCAGGAACAAATTATTACGACGATATAGCTCTTTCCATTATTAAGGAACGGGGCTACTCTGTTGTAGGATACACAATTGCCGGCGATGGCGGGGCCTCTTTTTCGAAAAAAGAAATTATCTCTGTTCTTTTAAAGGCTCGCCCTGGAGACATTATTCTTTGTCATATGAACCATCCCGAAAGCAGCACCGCTGAAGGGCTTATGAGCGTAATTCCGCTACTGCAAGAGAAAGGATTCCGTTTCGTTAAACTTCAAGACTATCCTCTTTTCTCGCAGGAAAATGATAAAAAGGAAGGAGAAAAATGATTGGATCTGCAATTCTTTTAGGAATCGTTTCCATGCTCTTGCTCCCTCTTGAAATGTCAGCAGCTATTCTTATTGCCCTGACCCTTTGGCTGACTTTTCGTGGGGGCGTTTTGTTCTGCATTTTCCTAGGATGGGTTTTAGGCGTTTTTTTGGGGATGGTTCGAGCGGAAACACACCTTTGGACTATTCTTTCGCTAATACCTGTGGGCATATGGTTCTTCATTAACTGGCGCTACAAAATAGCTTCAGATATAACTTTCGTAACTCGCGCCTTTCGAGAACCTCTCGTTCGCCGAAAATTACTCCGATATGGGGGGCTGATTTTTCCCTGCATTATCTACCCGTTTGGTGGCTCAGGCGTCATGAATAAATACCTTATGATTGCTACAGTTTTCTCTTTCGCTCTTGAGAAAATAAGTTGCCATGTCCCTTTCCTGTCTAAATGGCTAACTGTCATATCTCCAGAACCTTACGAGAGAAAAGAAAAATCTATTTCTGGCACAACGTGCTATCTTCTCGGCGCTTTTGTTGCGTCCCTTTTTCCAGATCCCGCTTCAGTTCAAGCCCTCGTCATGGCTACCATCGGAGATGCCTGGGCCGTACTTGTAGGACAGCGTTGGGGGAAAATTCCATGGCTGGAAGGCAAGACTCTCGAAGGAAGCTTGGCATGTTTTTGTGGTGCTATCTCTGGAGGATACGTTTTTGGACTGTTGGTTCCTATGGGACAGGCACCATGGCTCATATTACTCTGGGGCAGTTTGGCAACGCTCTTTACAGAAGGTCTTTTCAAACATGAGCTGGACAACCTTCTCACTGCACCAGTAAGTGCCGCAGTTATGACTGCCGTTATATGGGTGGCTTATATCCTTTAAAGTAAAAGACTATACACGTACATATCGGTCTACATCATAGACTACGGGATAAACATTTCCTGTTTTAATAGCACCAATAAAATCCTCTTCACTCCTCACAATACCAGGGAAAGCGGTGGCATAACGCCCTACTCTATTGACAAGATGAGCATCGCTACCGCCAAGGCAAGGAAGATCCAGCTCGCAAGCAAGATTATGAGCTCTAAAATTATGAGTAAGGCGAGTACTTCCGTTGAAAGATTCCACTCCATTAAGTCCAGGAAGAGAGCGAATAAAATTCCCCATACCTCTGCCATTATCCCGGAAAGGATGGGCACTCACAGCTATTCCTCCTTGTTGGGCAACAATATCCACCACATCAATAGCATGCATTTTCTTCTGAGGAACAGCGTCAAGACCAAAAATAAGAAGATCGCCTTCGTAAGTTAAAAGCTCAAGACCTACCAACACAAGAAAATTATGTTTTTTCGACAGTTCCTGAGCAAAAGCACGCATTCCCATGCTTTCATGGTCTGTGACACAAATACCATTAAGCCCAAGAGCTTGACCTCTTTGGATGGCTTCTTCTATGGGAAGAAAGCTATCGGAAGAAAATTCTTCTGAGTGAAGATGCGTATCTATAACCAGGGTTATTCCTCCTAAAATATTTCTTTATATGTTTTATAATATCATGTTATTTCAATAGCGATTATAAAGAAGCCTCTTCTTCTGTCAAGGACAATGTGTTCCTCCATATGCCATATCTGCCCAACTTTTGGGATGTACTTCAGAACCGCTTTTTATTTATGGTAGACTAAAGCGCTATGTATTTCTTATGCTAAGATGAAGTGGGTATACGTTACTATGCAGAGGAGGAAAAATTGTGGCTGAACGTTCAGGAGCAAGCGATCGAGCTTTCCAAAAAATCATAGGACTTGTTTTGTCTCATGAACTTAAACCTGGAGATAGAATTTATGAAACAAACCTGGCTGAAGAACTCGATATGAGCAGAACTCCCGTGAGGGAGGCTCTCTCTCGTTTAGCTTCAACAGGCTTTATTGAAAAAATGCCTAAGCAAAAAGGATATTTGATCCCTACTCTTTCTCCGGACGATATGGAACAAATTTACTACATGCGCATAACACTGGAGGGGAAAGCCGCACGAATTGCTGCGCGAATTGCTGACAAGAGAATGGCCGAAACCCTGACACGCATCAATGAAGAAGAGAAAAAGAGATATCTCGCTAACGAAAAAGATGAATATGCTGCCTTGAACGAGAAGTTCCATATGGCCATTGCTAAAATGTCAGGAAATACGTATCTGTATCGCTATATACAACAACTTTTTTGGCGTTCCAACCTCTATGTTTTCTTTTTCATGAGTTTTTATAATCTGGCCCAACTCAATAAGGTCCAGCCTGGATCCCAAATAAGGTTAAGCTACGAAGAACACCATAAAATTGTAGAAGCTATCACCGCTAACGACCCTGTTGCTGCAGAAAAGGCCATGCAAGAGCATCTTGTTATCGCCTATAACTCAATGCTTAATCCCCAAAAAAGTCCGCATATGTCCTTTGGAGAATTTGATATGTAGAGAAATAGAGGCCCTCCCTCTAGAGCTAGTAGAGGGCCTTCTTTTTTATTGTTCCTCAAAAAGTCCTCTTTTTATCACTCGTCCCTTTTCAAACATAATCTCTCCGCGAGCTATGACTGTGTGAAGAGAAAGTTCATCTTCACTTAAAAGGAGAAGATCCGCGTCACCACCTTCGACAATTCTTCCCTTTTCGAAAAGGCAAAGATGATCAGCTACATTCGTCGATACAATCCGAACTGCCGTTTCTATAGCTATCCCCTCGCGAATCATTTGCGTAAATTCTTCAAATAAAGCCTTCACCGGCGCGATAAGTGGTTGTAGTGTACCTGTATCGGGATTATGGACAGTCATGACTCCGTTGCCATCTGAACTCATAGTAATGCGGTTTTCAGCCACTCCTTGTTTCAAAAGCAATGCTACAGCTTGGCTGGGATTTACAGCTGAAATAAAACCATAACGACTCGAAACCCCAGCACTTATATCCACATATCCCCCTTCCCTTCCCCAAAAAACAGCTTCTTGAAGAACCTCCTGAGATCTGTTGAGGTGGGTTGGAGCGAATTGGTGAATAGGAATATCAGTTGTCTCTACAATATCTAAAAATGGACGAAGACGATGAGTTCCTTCCCCTATATGGATCATCACAACTCCAGATTTTCCAGAGAGGATGCCACCTACCCGTGCCTGTGATACAGTTTCTTGAAGGGTTTGTCGACTCACATGCGAAGACCGATGATCTGAAAAGGCAATTTTAAGACCTATTACTTTATCGATGAGCATTATATCGCTTGTAATATCACTTGTCAGAACAGGGCTGGGGATCTGATAGGCTCCTGTAAATATCTTTGTGGTTATACCTTCCATCTCTAAGGCACGGGCCTTCATGAGCAACTCTCGCAAAGAACGAGCAACACCATCCGTTCCTAGCAATCCCACAGCTGTTGTTATGCCCGCTTTAACGAGTAGGGAGAGAGGGGTAGGCGGTGTTCGGTAGAGAGGGCCTCCCTCTCCTCCGGCTCCATTAAAGTGTACATGTTGATCAATAAGCCCCGGAACAGCTAGAAGTTGGTCCCCCTCTATAATGCGAAAAACGAGGCCTGTTTCTTTCAATGCATTACAAGAAACATGGTCTTCAATCTTTATGATTTTCCCCCCGAAAATAAAAATATCCTTATAGCCCAAAGAGTTTGGAGCATAGACACGAACATTCCTAATTACAAGACCATTCATTATCATAGTCCCCCTCTTCTTTTAAAAATCAAGAAGAGCTCCTATTTTCACAGGAGCTCTCTAAACTTATCTTTTATCTTTTATCTTTTATCTTTTATCTTTTGCTTTCTATCTTCGGCCTGCAATCTAGCAGGACTCAAAGGTTCCTTTGCGAATAATCGTCCCTTCTCTCATCATTATAACTCCCTTAGCCACTACATAACGTAATGTTATATCGCTAGGCGTGATGATAAGAAGATCTGCATCATTCCCTGCAGAGAGACGTCCTTTATTGGCTAGTTTCAACCGATCGGCTACATTACTTGTCACTAAAGCGAGAGCTTCCTCTGTAGAGACTCCCGATTCCAGAAGAATCTCCCGCAGCGCCGTAAAGAGAGTTATAGGCTCGCCAATTCCCATACCTACAAGTTCACCTGCTTTATTAAACACTGGCATACTTCCATTGCCATCTGTGCTCATAGTAAACCTGGAAAGGGGGATATTTCGCAACCGCGCCTGACGCACTCCATCGCAGGGCTTCACCGAGTCACTATCACTTCCCATACTTGTAGTCATATCCGCAACTCCACCCTGTTCGCAATATTTAAGGGCTTCGTCAAAAAGCTTTTGATTTCTATTTACATGTGTAGGTACAATCTGACTCATAGGAATTTGTGTTCCAGCAAGAGCTTCTTGGATAATACCAAGCCCCCACTCTTCAGCTCCCATATGAGCTTCTACAATCCCCGCCTTCCCAGCCAGCATACCACCAACTCTCGCATCAGAAATCAATCTTCGCAACTCTTCTACTGTGGGATGGGATGACCGATGATCTGAAAGGGCCACCTTGGCTCCAATAACCTTATCGATAAGAACAATGTCTGTCATAACGTTTTCGGTAATGCTTACTGATGGAAGTCGATACGCACCGCTGTACATATAGGTACTTATCCCTTCGTTTTCGAGAGAACGTGCTTTTGCAAGAAGCTCTCTTAACGATCGAGACACACCGTCTGTACCAAGAGGCGCCACTGCCGTGGTAATACCGGCCTGAATAAAACTGCTTAGTTGGAGGGGCGGAGTTCGAAAATGAGGACCACCCTCTCCTCCAGCACCATTAAAATGGATATGGCTATCCATAAGGCCAGGTGTAACCCAGGCCCCTTCAGCGTCAATAATGGCAGCGTTTTTATCTAATGCCCGTACCGCCTCTTCCGAAATGTGAGTATCTATAGACAAAATAGAACGTCCTGCTATAAGTATATCTTTTCTCCCCAGAGATGTTGGCCCATAAACATGACCATTTTTAATCAGTAAAAGCCCCATACCTATCGCCTAGCCTCTCGCCTTAGATTTATCTGAAGGCCAAATGGCTATACCAGTAAAGCCGTAAAACCAGGCTGTTAAGAAACCGAGGTAGCATAAGAAGGCCCATGGCGCATAAGAAAACACCGGCACATCAAGAACGGTGGACATATAGATACCGGCAGCAGACCATGGGATGAGGGGAACTACCACAGTTCCAGAGTCCTCAAGAGTCCTGGAAAGAACTCGTCTTGAAACATTCATCTCATCACACAATTCGCGATACATAGTACCAGGAACAATTTCACTCAAGTACGAATTTCCCGTTCCCAGACCTGTCATGATACCTGAAAGAGAGATAGAGAAAACAAGTTTTCCCTTATTTCCACGAATAAACTTATCTCGCAATGCCGTGCTTATCCTGCTAAAAGTACCAGAATACTCAAGTTGACCGGCAAAAATATAAGCAAAGAAAACAACTGCAACAGACCCTGCCATGAACGAAAGTCCCCCACGGCTCAGTAACTTATCGACACTGGCCACACCTGTAGCAATTTTAGGGCCATTAGCCATTATCTTGACAACTTCAGGAACTGTATACCCTTGCATCATAGCTAAAGGTACTGCAGCCATCATGGCAACCCAAAGAACAGGAAGAGTGGGCTTCCTCATATAAGCAAGGATAAGAAGAACGACAGGTGGAATGAGAACGATTGGTGTCAGCGTAAACGTATTTTGTAACGCTGTCAGGATTTCGTTAATCTGACTCATATCGATAGCCCCGGAAGCTCTGGACCCAACAAGGGAATAGATCAAAAGGCTAATAATAAAGGCTGGAGCCGTAGTCCATATCATAGAGCGAATGTGATCAATAACATCTACTTCTGCCGTAGCAGCCGCCAAAACAGTGGTGTCAGAAACAGGGCTCAGCTTATCACCGAAATATGAACCAGCCACAATAGCACCAGCAGCCGCTGCGGGAGAAACTCCTAATCCCATGGCTATACCCATAAAAGCCACTCCAAAAGTCGCAGCAGATCCCCAGGATGTTCCCGTTACAGTAGAAGATATACACGTAACGATAAAAGCGGCAAGAAGAAAAGTTTTAGGAGTAAGAAGTTGAAGGCCAAGATAGATAATGTAAGGAATTGTTCCAGAAATCATCCAAGCTGCAATCATAGGCCCCACGGTGAGGAGTATCATAATAGCTCCCGAAGCTCTGGCCACCATGGGAACAATACCTCCATTAAAAAGTTCATCCCAGGTAAATTTATATCCAAAAACATACACAAAGGACGTAAACATAGAAACAATCATTAAGAGAAGAGCCGTATCGAAACCAAAAAACAATTTCCCTACCATGATTATTGCAAGAATTGCGCTAAAAATTCCAATGGAACCTGCTAAGCCAACTTCGCGATGTTCTTTTTCCACGGTCATCATATATTCCCTCCTTAATTATGGTTGTTCTTAAAAAACGCTACAAAATTTTTCTCACCGTCACCTCCATAGAAAAAATAATAAATGCATACTAGAATGTATACCCAAATTTGTTCCTAAGAAGAAATAAGGATATTCTATCAAAAAGATGCCTCGAAGCATACCTACCGATTTTTAAAGGCTACACTTGACAAAAAAAGAATACGGAATGTACAATAACATTATTAATGGATATAGTTGTGTATCCATTGATGAGCAGGGGGATGCATATACATTATCTGTTCTTGACATTGCCCTTTACATATATTTTGCTTTCATCCTTACTTTTTGCGCATTACATCCTTGAAATCTTGCAATGCATCCCCATTTTTCTCTTCAACTTGGAGTTTTGTGCTCTATGGAAGGGAGTGATGCCTGAAGAAACGACAAAAACGTCTTATAATCTCATCTCAGCTAAGAGGAGGTCGTTCTTCATGGGTGTTTTCAGTAATGCTTTTGAAAAGAAATGGTTTTGGATCTTCATGTTTATGTACGTTTTAATTATGATTCCTTTCCCCTTTTTTTTCTCCACGAAGTACATTCCGTCAATAGCAGGACTTCCCTTGTTTATCGTAGGTTGGACCCTTCATACGGCAGCGACAATGGTTCTCATCTACATTTTTTATAAGCAGGCCATGTCTCGTCCCGAGTACCACGAATTCGACGAAGATAGTGGAAAATAGGAGGGAATAATCATGGATGCTGTATCTACATTAATCCACCCAATGCCTGGTGCTTTTTATTCTATTCTTGGTTTTTATTTTATTTTAATGGCGCTCATTGGTTACTACTCTGCCAAAAACACAAATACGCTCCAAGACTTCTTTGTTATGAGTGGTAAGGCTGGAGCTATTGTAAGTGGTATTGCATACTTCTCTACTCAATACAGCATGAGTACCTTCATGGGATGCCCAGCTACTTGCTATAAGGTGGGGTTTGCAGGCCTCTCTATATCCGTCCCCGGCCTTGTTTTCAGCATGATTATCCCTGCACTCTTTGTAGGGAGGAAATTAGTCCACCTCGGCCATAAATACAAATTTCTTACTATGGCCGATTATCTTGCAGATCGTTTTGAATCTGACGGATTGCGCGTTCTCCTTGCTGTTCTTATGATCATTTTTCTTATCCCCATGATGGGTGCGCAAACTATTGGTGCCGGCATTATTCTGCGTACCTTTACTGGTGCACCTGAATGGGTAGGTATTGTAGCCATGGGAGTCATTGTCATCTTATACTGCATGAGCGGTGGAATTCGCGGCGCCATGCTCACAGACGTGGTGCAGGGGTCTCTCATGGTTCTTACAGCTATCGTAACCTTCATTATTTCAGTGAAAATAGGGGGAGGCTTCTCCTCTATTTCCCAAAAACTTCTAGAGCTAAACCCAGAGTATATGAGCCATCCTGGGGTCGGGGGATCCTATGGCTGGGGAAATTATGTTTCCATGATCGTTATGTGGAGCTTTTTCTCTATTGGCCAACCCACGTTATTCACAAAATTTTTTGCTATGAAAGATTATAAGGTCATGTTCAAAGCCGTGATTCTGGGAACAATCGGCATGTGGCTTGCCGCAACTCTTATTGAGTGGTCTGGCGTCAATGCTATTGTATCCATCCCTCTCCTGGAAGGAAAACAAATCGATTTCGTTGTTCCTCTTATTTTGCAGCAAGGTGTTTCCCCCTTCATATCTTCTCTCCTCATAGCAGGCATTATGGCTGCAGGAATGTCCACAATCGATAGCCTCCTTATCGTCTCTACTGGCGCAGTAACGAGAGATATATATCAGAAGCTTTTTAATCCTGAAGCTACCGATGCTCATATCCTTAAAATATCGCGGTACGTTACAGTCATTATTGGGGTCATCGCCATTCTTTTTGGTATATCCCGGCCAGCAACTATCTTTAAGCTCATTCTCTTCGCCTTCGGTGGATTAGGAATTTGGGCTGCGCCTATTATCTTGGGAATGTACTGGAAAGGCGCTACAAAAGCTGGCGCTTTTGCTTCAGTTGTTGTAGGAGAGATACTCTTTGTTCTTATGACTCTCAAATTCAAGTCTTGGGCTTTCGGATTTAACCCCTTAATCGTTTGCTGGATCTATGCAATGATCGTTATGGTCATCGTCAGCAAGTGTACTCGTCCAGCTTCCCAAGAAACTTTAGAGAAGCACTTCGCATAACCTTACCCTACTCTAAAAAGCCCTGGCCGTTTACAGCCAGGGCTTTTTATAAAAATAAGCTTTAGTTTCACTCAGAAAGGAGCCAATACTAATGTATTTAGCCTCTCTTACATGGAAAAAACTCGAGGAAAGTATTTCTGAAGAAACCATAGGACTTATTCCCTTAGGGAGCGTGGAACAGCATGGCCCTCTCGGCCCTCTCGGAACCGATTATATGATCCCTGAAGAGCTGGCAAAACGAATAGAAGCCGCATACCCAGATCGAGTGCTTCTTGTACCAACAATGCCTTACGGAGTCTGTCCCTATCACACTTCTTTCCCCGGGACTATCGATATGGGGCTCGAAGTTCTAGCAGAAGTTATGACCCGAATAGCGATGGGCCTTATGAATGCAGGTATTAAAAAAATAATTTTTCTTAATGGACATGGTGGCAATGGTCCTTCGTTAGATAAAGCGGCATTAGCTGTTTACAATCGCGGCGGTATAGCTGCAATTGTAGATTGGTGGGTCCTTGCGGGACAACTGAATTCTACGTGGGCTGGCGGACACGGAGCTGGTCAAGAGACATCAGTCATGATGGCCATTAAACCAGATTTGGTACATATGAAGGACTTTTTCCCTGCAGAAATACACCACCTCAGTGATACCCTTCAGAATACCCATATCAGCACTGTCTTTTTCGGCAAAGGTTCTGTAAGAGTTATCCGGAACGTGAAAGATGTTACATCTAATGGCGCTTATGGTGGAACGGATGTCCCTGAAAAAGCGAATGCGCCATGGGGGAAAGAAATTATTGAAGGAGTCTCCGCATACCTTGTTAATTTTACTGAAGAGTTTCTGAAAGTCTCTCATATCTATCGCTCTGATGAGGCTTAGATATGCTTTCCCCAACAGAAAAGGAACTATGCGCTTCTCTCTCAGGGCCTCGGCTTTTTGACGATACAAAAACTATTGCTTCTTTTAATCGACTTTCTGGAAGCCAAGGAGAAGCAGGAGCCCTAGATTTCATAGAAAATCAGCTTCAGGCAACTGGGGTTCCTTTCCAGCGTCATTATTTTCCGGCTATTTTAAGTACCCCCCAAGAGGCGCAATTTTCCTATGTTGACGCTCAGGGAGAAAAGAGGAGCGTTCCTTGTAAAACATGGAGTTTCACACCTTCCACAGCTCCTCAAGGCATTACGGCTCCATTACGGCTTATGGCCCCTCAAGCATTGGAACATCATCCCCTTACCTTTTGGGCAGAACGAGACCCTTCTGAACATAAAAAAGATCTTGAAGGAATCATAGTCGTCTCAAGAACATCGAATCCCGTAGCCATTATGGATGCCGAGCGTCGTGGAGCCATTGCTTTTGTTATTCTCTGGTCTCAAGGCGATGAGGAACTTATTCATGAAGGAAATGTAAACATGGTATGGGGTACGCCAGAGCCGGAACAGACAGGAATGTATACTTCCATTCCCGTCATTGTTCTCTCAAAACCCGTAAGTGACACTCTCGCATCGACGCTACAAAAGGAAACTCTCCAGGGAACAATATATACAAACGTTCTCCAGGCTGTAACAAACATACCCGTTCTTGAAGCTGTAATTTCCTCGGATACAGAATCTCCGTATTATCTTCTCGTTGGAAGCCATCTAGATTCTTGGCACTATGGAGCATCTGACAACGCCACCGGCAATGCGATTGCCCTAGCGTTGGCAGAAACCTTTGCGAAATTGAGAGGGAAAAAATTTGGACTTCGAATTTGTTGGTGGTCAGGTCATTCAAACGGACGTTATGCTGGATCATCCGCTTTCGCATCTCGTAACTTCCTTTCTCTTAACAGACATTGCTTAGCCTATTCAAATATCGATATGCCAGGAATGAGAGGGGCTTCAGATTTTTCTCGAATAACAGTGGGCTCTGACCTCATGAATTGGGTCGCACCTGTTATAGAGGATCTCACTGGACAAAAAGGTGTCTGGGGAGCCCATGTTCGAGGGTGGGATCAATCTTTTCAAAATATCGGCATTTCTCCATACCTTATTTGGTCCTCCACTCTCCCAGAAGGCAGTCCCTATACCACCTCCAACAGCTTCATGAGTTGGTGGTGGCATACAGAAAAAGATCTTCCCCAGTACACCGATAGCTCCATTTTGAAGCAAGATGGGCAAATTTATCTTCTCGCCCTTGCGCGAATATTATGCGCCTCGTCTTTCTCGTACAATATCCACGCTCTTATTAAGACTATTACAGTACGTCTCGACCAGGCTCTTTTCAAGGAATTTAAAAAGAAAGACGGTGCAAACTCCATAACTCAAGAACTTCAAAGAATCCAAAAGACCCTGAGAGATCCCTTGCCTCTCGAGAAGCAATTATCTTACATAAGGAATCTCAATCGAATTCTCTATGCTTTTAAAGCTCCGGAACTACAAGATTGGGCTATTAATCTTGATTACATCCCCGGCCTCTCTTTAGCCCTTTCCTCCTCTCCGCAAACTTCAAGAGGGCATATTATTGTGCGGCATTTTATGGAAAATCAACTCAACAGAATTATATTATTGCTTCAACAACTTCAATAACAAATAAAGCCGATCGATGTGTTCATTCGATCGGCTTTATTGTGGATAACTTACCCACCTGTGTGTATATATTTCTATAGGGTGCTCATATCCGTTTCATTTCTGATATTTTTAATACTTGACTGATTATTAAAAGCAGTATATAAAAACATACGTATTGCTTTTGCACGACGACTCTTAGAGAATCGTTCCCCCCTTGTAATAGTAAAGATACAACATAGCAAAGGAGGGCTTTATATGGTAGAAAACAAGAAAAAGTCGTCAGCAAGTGGCCCAGGTCTTTTCCAACGCTTCATCAAAGGTATTGAAATTATCGGAAATAAACTTCCTCATCCGTTCTGGCTCTTCGTCATCCTCTCACTTATCGTCATTATTCTTTCATTCCTACTCTCAAAAGCAGGGGTATCTGTCACATACATGGCTGCTGGGAAAGGAGGAGAGGCAGCAAAAGAAACCACTGTGGCCGTTACCAACTTGATTAGTTATAAAGCGCTTCGTCCTTTCTTTGCAAACTTTGTAAAAACGTATGTAGGGTTTGCGCCTCTGGGTCTTATTATGACTATGATGCTTGGGATTGGGCTCATTGAACAAACAGGCCTCATTTCAGCTCTCATGAGAAAAACTATTATGGGGGCACCCTCTTTTCTTGTCACAGCGGTTCTTGCCTTCGTAGGTATCAACGCTAATCTGGCATCTGATGCCGGCATCATTTTTACCCCTGCCATTGGTGCTGCTGTTTTCAAAGCATTGGGGCGAAATCCGTGGGTCGGAATCGTCACAGGTTATGCCGCTGCCTCTGGAGGCTTTACCGCAAATCTGTTTATTGCCGGAACAGACGCTCTTTTAGCCGGAATCACAGAATCTGTAACTAAGGGCATGAACATTCCTGGTCCTACCCATCCCCTTATCAACTGGTATTTCCTTATTGGAGCAACGTTTATCGTAACTTTTGTAACGACCTTTGTAACGGAACGATTCACAGTCAAAATTCTTGGCGATACTCATGGACATGAAGATGAATCGGAACTTCTGAAACATGCTGTTACTCCAGAGGAAAATCGCGGACTTCGTTATGCCCTCATTGCCGCTATTATATGCATCGGCCTTCTTCTCTATCTCACAGTACCTCAAGGCTCCTTCTTCAGAGCTGACGATGGCACCATTGTTCCCAAGTCTCCTCTTCTATCTGGCGTCGTAGCTATTATCTTCTTCCTTTTCTTTTTTGTGGGAATTGCTTATGGATATGGGTCAGGCAGCATCAAAGAAGCTTCTGATATTCCGAAGCTTATGCAAAAAGGATTGCAAGGCAGCCTGAGCTTTTTGGTTGTGGCATTACCTGCCTCTCTTTTCATTAACCTTTTCAACACAAGCAATATGGCTACTATCCTTTCTGTACGAGGTGCAGAATGGCTTGAAGCCATGAATCTTGGAGGGATCCCCCTCCTTGTCATGTATATATTGCTCTGCACATTCCTCAATCTCTTTATCATGAGCGGTTCTGCAAAGTGGCTTATTTTAGCCCCCATATTCGTCCCCATGTTCTCCATGGTAGGCTTTTCTCCCGCCCTCACTCAGCTTGCCTACCGAATTGGAGACTCATCTTCAAATATTATTACCCCTCTTTCCTACTATCTTCCAGTGGTTATTGGTCTAATGGAGCAATATAAACCTGAAGGACACACAGAACCTGTAGGAATGGGCACTGTTATCTCTTTGGCCATGCCTTATACTATTGCTTACCTCATTTTCTTTACTCTTCAGCTTATCGTATGGTACATGTTCAACATCCCCATTGGGCCGGGAGCAAGTTTGTTTCTATAAAATAAGAACTACTCTATAGGGGGGAATACCAAAGAGGCTGCTATTAAGGCAGCCTCTTTGGTTATTGGTTATTCTTAGCACTGGCAATAATGTTCCAACATAATGTTCCAAAGATCGAGTCTCTCTAAAACTGATCGAGGTACTAACATGGAAATCTGTACAACCCCAGGAAGTCTGCCAATATCTACCTGACCAGTAAGGGTACATCGATTTCTAACCTCTGGCAGCATCATTCCTGTTAGGGAAACCATACGCATAAGTCCATTATCAACAGCTTCGTTAAGATTTTTCCCCGTTCCTACTACTTGAAGAGGTAAAACCTCCTGTTCGAGATCAAAACCCCACGAAGCAGCAATATTTAAAGCTTTTTCCATTATTTCTGGGGAACGAAGTTTTACAATATCCGGGAGGTCATTATGAATGGGGAGAATAATTGGTCCATCAAGAGTCAGCCCTTTAATGACATGAACTTCAATAATTACTTCTGCTGATACATCAGTTGTGTGGCCAGCGATCTCTCCATCTCCCATCATGGCATGGACATCTCCAACATAAATACCGCCGCCAAAAATCTTCACGGGAACAATGACGAGAGAACCTTCCACAACCTCATTCACGTCCATGTGGCCATCGGTACGATCCTTCAATGCCTCTTCAGTTAAGGCATACTTATGAGAAGCACCTACAAGGAAACTTCCAAAATCACCTGCATTATGAGATGCTGGCATAGCCACTGCTGGGCAACTCCCCATATTCCCTACCATAGGGCGCAACGGAACAATAATACCCGGCAGATCTCCACGAGCAATAATATTTGCCGAGTACTGTCTGGATTCTGGAGGAAGAGCACTAAAATGCGCCGCATCACAAGCTATCTCTGCTGCTACATCAGGAGGAACCGTTACCGCCACATTTCTGTCTTCGTCCATCACTACGGTATAAGCACTTTCAAGCTTAAAGGGATGTACAGGAACACCACACTGTTTACAACGTATGGCATCTTCTCCTATTCCTTCTATATATGTTTCGGGATTTATGACTCCACAGGAAGGACATCGTTTCGCTACAAAAGGATCCCCTTGAAAATGCCCTTCCTGAGGCTTATCGGTGCCAGATGTAGTGGCTAATGAAAGGACATGTATTTTTCGTACTTTTAACGCAATGGCATCTCCAACCTCTGCTCCTTCCACAGCTATAGGCCGGGTCACCTCATGACCACTTGGGAAATCTGGAGTAATCATCGCTCCCCAGCATCCCGGACTTACACGAGCAACAATAACACCCCCATCTCTCACGGGACCATCAAAAGTTTCAGAAGGATCTAAGACCCACACCATATCTCTCGTATTTACAATACTCCGAGTCATGATATACCTCCTTCTTTAGTCAATAGAGATCAAATTCTTAATACCCTTTTATAAGGGTCACAGCTATCCAAAAATTCTCAAAGGAAGTCAGAGCTTCCAATAAAATTTTTCCAGAAAGAGGTTTCTCTACGAATCGAACCATATAATCAGCCGTTTCGAAAGGAATCATTTCACCAGGAGTGGAAATAAAAATAATGGGGAGATAAAAAAAGGCTGGCTCACTTCGTATTTCCGACAAAAGCTCCTCACAGCCATGATTAGGCAACGCACAATCTGTAATCACCACATCAGGCTCGGAACGATCCCAATATTTACCTACTTGGCGAATATAATCGAGAGCCTCATATTGATTACAAACAATGTGTAAAGAGTTAACGATCTTTTCTTCTCTCAACAGTTTTCGCATTTCTTGGGCATACTGTTGATCCCTTTCCACCAAAAGAACTTCCACTACTTTTACACGTTTACCTCCCATAAAAAATCTCCCCCTTTAAAAAACCGGGGGACGACGAAAGAATCAGGGTTTTTATATACTAGCATCCATTTCCGAATTTTGCGAATTTAAAAATAAAGAGAACCGCCAATGTCCCACCCTCCAAATGCTGGACAGAAAATCCAGCATTTGGAGGGGACACGTCACGAAGGCAGCTCTTTTTATTTTTAATTAATTATACGCTAAACGTATCTCTTCATCGCCAATAACAGCGGAGATCAGGTCTTGCCACATTGGAGAGTTCCATGTGCCTAGAGCGGAGTGAACAGTGTAGTATTTCTCAGGAATGGGGTGAGTCCCCACTACAACGTCAAGGCCAAAAGCTTCTTTAATATATTTTTTAAAATAATCAATTCTCGGACATGGAGGATAGCCAACAACCATACCTGTAGCAAGATGCACAACATCCGCTCCATTTTTCTTCATCTCTGCCGGAGCATATTCCACATTTCCACCGGGACATCCATTACACGTCGTGTACCCCACAAGTTCTAATTCTCTGTCTTTGTAACGGGCGAATCCTCCCTCTCTGTTATGAAGGGCTCTGAGACATTTCCCTCCTGCGCAAGTTCCATATCTATTACAAATAATAATACCAATGCGTACGACGTCTTTCATTCCCAATTCCCCCTCCGTCTTTATATAGTATTGACTTCTATAGGTCATCATGACGGAAACAGCCTCGCCGACGGCCACAATACCGTCGCCTCCACCCTTTTCCTAAGAGAGTGCATGGAAGATCTTGTGTCTTTTTGCACTCTTTCACTTTAGATGCGCATTCACCACACATTCCAGCAATTTCAAGACTCTGAGGAATAGGCTGAAAACCTGCCTCTTCAAGCCATTTCTTAATAATTTTTTCTTTTTCTTCTTCATTCTTGAGATGAAGAACCTTTCCACAACAACGGCAATAAAGATGGAAATGAATAGACGAAGAAGGAAGTTCAAAGCGTTCAAAACCTTCATCAAGAGAAAAACGATAGAGCAACCCCATGTCAGAAAGAAGGCCTATTGTTCTATACACTGTAGCAATACCTATGGAGGGATCTTTTTCGTGGGCCTTTTCCCATATCAGTTGTATATTACCGTGTTCGGCTTCCCCTTCAATAAGCACATCTATAATTGTCTGTCGCTGGTTTGTTAAACGAAAACCAGCCTTTTTAAGAGCTTCAACATACTCCTCGCGTTTAGTCTGATCGTTTTGATCCATAGAGTAAAAACTCCTTTTCAACATATCTACTAATGGGTAGGAAGAAACGCCTCTACCCCCTAACACTTTTTTACCATATAGCTTGACAAATATCTTAACAGAGAATAGGATTTATATGCAAATGATAATCATTATCAATAAGGAGGAAGAATAACATGCCTGGTTTTGATAGAACAGGACCGCGTGGTATGGGACCAATGACAGGTGGTGGCAGAGGTTTATGTCACTTTGGATATGTGCGTAGACGATTCTCACGATGGGGTCGTTGCTTCTTCGGTTTCGGCCGTGGCATGGGGAGAGGTTGGGGTATTTATAATGCTCCAGTAGATTGGGATTATGCTCCTACGACTCCTACGATTGAAGAAGAACGAAATATGCTCAAGGAAGAATTATCTTTGCTTGAAAACGAGATGGAAAATATTCGTAAACGCATGGCAGAAATTGAAGAAAATAAATAAAAAGGAGCTTTCCCATGAAGATAGCAATTGCTAAAAACGGAGATAACGTATCAGAACACTTTGGACACGCAAAAGAATTTCTCGTTGTTGACGTAGAGAATCAAAAAGAAATAGCACGGGAAATTGCAACGCCTCCGCAAGGAGAACATGTGCCAGGAGCTATGCCTCATTGGATCGCATCCCTAGGTGCCAATCTTGTCATCACTGGCGGTATTGGACAAAGGGCATCTCAAATGCTGAGAGATGGAGGAGTGAACGTAGCTTGCGTACCTCCTCTTTCCGTAGAAAAGACACTCAGAGCGTTTCTCGATAATTCTCTTGAGATTGTTGGCGACCAATGTAGTCACGATCATTCTTCTCTTTAGGAGGGGAATATGTTTCGATTAACCGTAGTTAGTGGCAAGGGAGGAACTGGTAAAACATGTGTTGCCTCCTCTCTTGCCTTTGCTATTCGAGGAGGAACAGTTATTGACCTTGATGTAGATGAACCTGATCTTGGTTTAGTTTTAAACATCCAAAATCCGGAAAGAGAATCTATTTACAAGGTCGTTCCACAAATAGATTCCAAACGATGCATAGGATGCGGAATATGTGCTGATCATTGTGTTTTTGGCGCCCTCAATCAGTTTGGTACAAACGTGCCGACAGTCAATATGAAATTATGTCATGGATGTGGCGTATGCGAGTATGTATGCCCTCAAAAGGCCATTAAAGACAGTCAAACACAAATAGGGGAATTGAATAGTAAGCGTACTGAGAATTGGTGGTTTCTTGAAGGCAGATTAGATATAGGAGAACCTAATCCAGTTCCTGTTATACATGCTGTTCTCGAAAAGGCAAATTCTTTGCCCTTTCCACAAATTGTAGACGGACCTCCTGGGACAGCATGCCCTATGGTTGCCGCCATTGAACAATCACATTTCGTCGTGCTGGTTACAGAGCCAACACCCTTTGGACTTTCTGACCTTGTCTTGGCCGCGGAAACTGTTCACGAACTTCAGATTCCCGCAGCTGTGGTTATCAATCGGTCTGACCTCGGTAATAGTAAAGAAACAGAAGTCTTTTGCAATAAAATAAATGTACCCATACTCGCTCGCTTGCCATTTTCAAAAGAAGTTGCACATGCTTATGCAGAAGGGATAGCCCCCTTTTGTGTTGATCGAAAATGGCGAGAAGCAACATACACTGTTCTTGACCATGTTAAAGAGGTGCTCTCATGAACCCAAAAGAAATTGTAATTGTCAGTGGAAAAGGAGGCACTGGTAAAACATCAATTGTGTCAGCTTTATGCGCTCTCTTCAGCAAAAAAGCCCTCTTTTGTGATGTAGATGTAGACGCGCCCAACCTCCAGATTTTGCTCCATCCTAACGATGAAGAGTCTTTTTCATTTAGTGGTAGAAAAATACCTCAAATAGACTCTGAACGTTGCAATCTTTGCGGGAAATGTGTGAGTTTCTGTCGCTTTGATGCCCTCAAAAAAGAAATGGGTGGCATCTCCTCTCTATCGTGGAAATGTGAAGGATGTGGTGGCTGTGCTCTTATATGCCCTCAAAATGCCATTACTATGAATTCGTACGAACAGGGCCAATATTGGCGGGGGCAAACGTCTTTGGGCCCCCTCTGGCATGCTCGTCTTCATGCAGGAGAAGAAAATTCAGGAATGCTTGTTGCCAAGCTTCGCAACAAAGCTCGAGAAGAGGCTTGTAAGAAAGGGTACCCCTTTGTGATTGTTGACGGCCCCCCAGGAATCTCCTGCCCGACAATTTCGGCTCTTACAGGATCGACATTGGCTATAGCTGTTACAGAACCTTCTCTATCAGGTCTTCATGATCTTCTTCGTCTTGGCGATCTGTGTTCCTCTTTGGAAGTTCCTTTAGCTGTCATTCTCAATAAAGCAGATCTTTCAGAAACAAGAAATGCGGAAATACAAGATCGGGCTAAAAGCAAAAATTGGCAATTTTTGGGTTCTATTCCTTTTAGGCCTGATGTTGTAGAAGCGATATCAAATAAAGAAATTCCTTTAGACGCTTTACATCCAGAAATAGAAACTATTTATACAAACTTGCTTCAAATAATCAATAGCATAAAAATGTGAGGTGTGCACATATGCGTATTGCTGCAGCTGTCAATGAACCAACTATAAAAAGCCTTATAGCTGAACGTTTTGCCCGGGCTCCTTATTTTATAATTGTTGATGAAAATGGGAATCTCCTTGAAGCCATTGAAAACACAAATGCAGAACAGGGACACGGAGCTGGGGGAGCTGCTGTTCGTCTGCTCTCAAAACATAATATAGATCTTGTAATTGTGCCCCGTTTAGGGCCAAATGCAGAAGAAGCTTTGGCACAAGCTGGAATTAAGCACTTTAAAGCAGAAGGTCTCACACTTGAAGAAGCTCTTAACAACGTAAAAAAAACTTTATAATAGTTGTGAAGGAGAAAAAAATGGCAAAACCTGCTACAGAATTTGTGTCCAAAAATGTTAAATATGTTATTGCTGTAGGGAGTGGAAAAGGGGGAGTTGGTAAAAGTTCCGTCTCTTGCCTTCTTGCCATAGCTCTTGCCAAAAAAGGTTACTCTGTAGGTATTTTAGACGCAGATATTACAGGCCCTTCAATACCTAAACTTATGGGAGTTCATGACGCTCCTTATGGAACTTCAGAAGGGCTTATTCCGCTAGCTTCTCCTATTTTTAACATTAAGATTATTTCTATTAACCTGCTTCTTGACAAGCCGACAAAACCTGTTGTTTGGCGAGGACCAATAATAAGTAACGTAATAAAACAGTTTTGGAAAGATGTTGCTTGGGAAAATACTGATTTTGTTATCGTCGACCTACCTCCAGGAACAGCTGACGCTCCTCTTACTGTAATGCAAACAATCCATCTTGATGGATTCGTCGTTGTAACTTCACCTCAAGATCTTGCTGTTATGATTGTTGAAAAAGCCCTTAATATGACTCAAATGATGGATGTTCCGCTCTTAGGTGCTATTGAAAATATGTGCTCTTTTACATGCCCTTATTGTGGCAAGGTTATGGAAATTTTTGGACCTAGCCATATTGATGAAATCAAAGAAAAATTTGCTATCCCTGTATTAATGCGCCTCCCAATTGATCCTAAATTAGGTCAACTTGCAGATAGAAGCGAGATTGAAAGTTACAAAAATGATGAGATGTTTAAAAAACTTGCAGAAAGTGTTCTTGAACAACTGGGTACTACTGAAAAAAAATAGAGAAAGAGCCGCAAAAACGGCTCTTTCTTTAAAATGTAAGTCGATCTATAATTTCGTCGATGGTTTGATATGAGATATTCAAAGCAGGAAGGAGTCGAATACTGCCACCAGCCACATTCAAGAGCACCTTTCGCTCTAACGCTTTTTGCTTCACGTCTTGAACATTCATTGTAGAAACACCAATCATGAGACCAAGCTGGCGGATATCCATGGACCACGAAAGTTTTTCCAATTTCTTCGCAAAATAGGCTCCTTTTTCCTTCACTTCTTCCAGAAATTCTTCTGTGAGGGCCTGTAGAACTACTGTCCCAGCCGCAAGAGAAATAGGGTTAGGGGCAAAGGTAGAACCATGATCCCCCTCTTGAAAAGGAGACCACCCACAGAAAATAGTGGCTCCTAAAGGCAACCCTCCACCAATGCCTTTTCCACAGGTAATAATATCAGGCTCTAACCCCCAATGTTGAAAAGAAAAAAAGCACCCCGTCCGTCCTAACCCTGCCTGAATTTCATCAGCTACAATGTAATATTTTTTGTCTTCCTTAAGTTCCGCTACCGCTTCGACTAAAGAATGAGGCAATGGCAATACTCCAGAGTTTCCCTGCACACACTCTAAAAATACACCTGCAATATCATGAGAAGCAGCATATTCTCGAAAGACTCTAACGTCTTTAGGCAAAAAAACTACGTCGGGCAATAGCGGCTCAAAAGGTTCTCTTATACTGGGACTCCATGTAACAGAGAGGGCCCCGCATGTCCTTCCATGGAAGTTCCCAATAAATGAAACAAGCATCCCTTTTTTTCGATATTTTCGAATAGCCTTCAATGCAGCCTCTGTAGCTTCGGCTCCTGAATTGGCGAAATAAACATCCCCTTCTCTTCCCGCCATCTGGCAGAGAAGCCTCGCCACTTCGACTCCATCAGGGTCAGAGAAATAGTTTGAGATGTGAGCATAACGCTTCATTTTCTCTGTCACAGCTTCTACGACAGCCGGATAGCTGTGACCTAAAGGAAGAACACCAATCCCAGCGAAGGTATCAAGAAAAACGCCCCTATTCGTTGTGATCTCCGAGCCCGATGCCGAAAGGATAGTGAGGTCAAAGGGGTGATAGACTGGGCACAGCATTATTTCTGATGCTCCGTTAAACCAAATTCCTCTACCAAAGCTTTTACTGCGCGGTCAGCATTTTCTTTGGTAACAAGAGTGGAAATTTTTATTTCAGATGTACTCGTCCCGAGCATAGAGATTTTTTCTCGGCATAAAGCAGAAAAAAAGCGAGCCGCCACGCCCGGCGCCGACTCCATACCCACACCTACGGCAGAAATTTTTGCCACTCTATCATCTTCCGTTAATCTCCATCCAGAATAGGAGGAAAAGACTTCCTCTACAGTGGATCGCACAACTGCTCCCTTTCCTTCCACCACTGTAAATGTAAGATAAGAATGCCCGTTATCGTTTACTGTGGATATCATATCCACATTTACACTTTTTTCAGCCAATGCCGTGAATAAAACACTCATGGCCTCATTACCTCCGGGCATGGGGCTAATAGTAACCTTTCTCTGGTTCGGGTCGGCCGTCACTCCTGTAACGACCGGTTGCTCCAACCATTCAGGCAATGTACTCACTACAAGGGTCCCCCTTTCATCAGAAAAAGTAGAGGCACAGTAAAGTTCGACGTTATATTTTTTTGCTATTTCCACGGCCCTCGAGTGGAGAACTTTCGCTCCCATGGACGAAAGTTCTAACACCTCACTGTATGTGACATAATCAAGTTTTTTAGCGGAAGGGCATATTTTCGGGTCGCACGTATAAATACCAGCTACATCACTGTAAATTTCACATCTGGCTTTTGCTTTAGCAGCAATAGCCACAGCTGAGGTATCAGAACCTCCTCGCCCTAAAGTCGTGACCTCTCCCTCAGGCGTAATCCCCTGAAAACCTGTTACGACCACTACATGCCGTCGTTCCAGCTCCCGTTCAAGTTTCGCCATATCAAGATCCACAATACGAGCATTGCAAAAAGCACCTGTAGTGACCATCCCCAGCTGAAAAGCATTATAAGAAACTGCAGGAACGCCAATATCGTTTAAAGACATGGCCAAAAGAGCAGCCGAAACCTGCTCGCCTGTAGCTAAAAGCATATCGAGTTCCCGAGGAAGAGGCTCTTTCGAGACCTGCCCTGCCAATTCAATAAGGTTGTTTGTAGTTTTACCCATAGCAGAAACGACAACCACTAACTTTTCTCCAGTTTCTACTCGCTTCTTTATTTTTTCTGCAATACTTCGGATCTTCTCTGGTGTCGCTACTGAAGAACCACCGTATTTCTGCACAATCACTTGTCCAGACCTCCTGGATCAGAGGTTTCTCAGGTCTTGTACGATCTGAGTTTTGTCAGCTGTTTTTTCATCCACCATTTTAATAACACGAGCAGGAGAACCTGCAACTACAGCGTTAGATGGAACATCCCTTGTTACAATGGCACCAGCAGCAACAACAGCCCCTTTCCCGATGTGCACCCCTTCGAGAATAACGGCATTAGCTCCCACCAAAACATTGTCTTCAATCATAACCGGGGTCGCGCTTGGCGGCTCAACAACTCCTGCAACTACAGCCCCTGCGCCAATATGGCAATTGGAACCAATCATAGCCCGTCCACCAACTACAACGTTCATATCGATCATTGTGCCAGGCCCAATAATAGCTCCGATATTGATAACGGCTCCCATCATAACAACCGCACCTTTACCGATGTCTACCATATCGCGGATAATGGCACCTGGTTCAATTCGAGCCTCATATTTGGTGAGATTGGCCAATGGAAGAGCAGAGTTACGGGCCTCAACCTCTATATGTACAGCATTGATTCGGCTGGCATTCGCCGACAGGGCGGACTCCACTTCTTTGTAATCTCCAATGAGAAGACCGAAATGGTCGCCCCCAATAAAAGTAAGGGCTCCCCATGCGCAACCTTCAAAATGGCCAGAAATAAAGGCCTTTGTGGGGGTCCTTTTTTTAGATTCCTTAATCAACTTGATGATTTCTTCGGCGCGCATGCAATAACCTCCTCAAAAGCATAGAATCCTGGTTCAGCTGTCACAGCAAACTGAGCCGCCCGCAAGGCTCCAAGAGCAAAAACTGTCCTTGAAAGAGCCCGATGGGTCAGTTCCAGAACTTCTCCTTCATTGGAGAAAAAAACTGAGTGATCTCCAGGAACGCCTCCCATACGTAAGGAATGGGTAGGACAGTTCCGCCCTGTAGCTTCCTTCAAAAGGAGCGCCGTTCCGGAAGGGGCATCTTTTTTGCGATTATGATGAACCTCGACAATTTCAAGATCCCAGTCAGAGAGATAAGAAGAAAATTCTCTCAAGATCATTTTCAGAACATTCACTCCTACCGAAAAGTTAAAACTTTGAATAACAGGAACATCCTGTCCCAGAGAGCGAAGATGGTCTACGTCCTCTTTTGTAATGGCCGTAGTGCCAATGACCAAAGCTGCCCCATGCTCTCGACACAACTCTATGGTTCGAGGAAAAGCCGTACGACTGGAAAAATCCACAATTACTTGAGGCGTATCGTTGCACCACTCCCCATCAACATCCACTGAGAGGCAAAGTGTATGATCAGCAAAAACTTTCTGAATCTCCTGCCCCATTCGGCCCGAGGCCCCAATCAATCCGTACCGCATCACAGAATGCCACATTCCTTCATAGCGCTATCCACAACAGCCATAGCTCGTTCCGATGCTGAAACTAAGGGCAAGCGAAGTTCGTTAGCGCACAATCCCAAGCTACTGACTCCATATTTCACAGGAACTGGGTTCGTTTCGCAGAATAGCCCTTTCATTAAGGGGAAAAGACGAAGGTGAAGCTCACGGGCTTTTTCTACATTATTGGCGAGAGCATATCGAATCATGTCAGATGTCTCTCGTGGCGCTACATTGGAAAGCACCGAAATAACTCCATCGCCTCCGGCATTGACAAGGTGAAAGGCTTGGTCGTCATTTCCTGATAATACAAGGAAATCAGGACGCTGTTTTCGAACCTTTCGAATGAGAAAATCCACCTGAGCTTCATCACCTGAAGCTTCTTTAATTCCTGCAATATTGTCTATCTCAGCAAGACGAAGGACTGTTTCAGGAAGAATATTGATCCCCGTTCTCCCTGGAACATTGTAAATAATCAGAGGCGTATCTCCAATACCCGAAGCAACAGCCCTAAAGTGCTGATAAAGCCCTTCCTGAGGAGGTTTATTGTAATAAGGCGTCACCACTAACACCCCATCAGCACCTAAAGAAACTGCTTGCTTCGATAATTCCAAAGCCACTGCCGTAGAGTTAGAACCTGTTCCAATCACAACAGGTATCCGTCCAGATCCCATTTTGACGGCAAAGCGAATGATCTCTTCCCGCTCTTTCATCGTTACAGCTGGAGCTTCACCAGTCGTTCCCAGCACAACAAAAAAGTCCACGCCACCATCCATCTGAAAAGCAAGAAACCTCTCAAAACTCTCATAATCCACCTTGCCTTCTCTGAAAGGTGTAATCACTGCTGTTCCTGTTCCCCTAAAAATCATCTGGCACACCTCCTGCTATAGAGTACGGGCATTAAGTGCCCGATGTTTCTGTAGAATGCGAACGGCATTTGTCGCCGCTCCCACTCGAATATTATCAGCAACATTCCACATTAAAAATCTAAATTCATCGAAAGCACGAAGACGAGAAATATAAACGAAGTCTGTTCCTGCAGCTTCAATGGGAGAAATAATATCGTCAGTAAGCACCACATTCTCACTCTCCAACAATGCATCCCTCACTTGTTTCAAGGAAGCAGATCGACGAGTCTCGACAAGAACAGATTCAGAATGACCATAAAAGACAGGAACACGAACTGTGGTCGGCCATACAAGAATACTCTCGTCTCGAAAAATTTTTCGAGGTTCGTGAACCATTTTCATCTCTTCTTCGGAAAAACCATTCTCTAAAAGGGCGCCAATTTGAGGAATGACGTTAAGGTGAATTTGTCGAATAAACTTTTTAGGTTCAATATGACCTTCAATTTGATCTCGAAGCTCATCCATGCCTTTTTTACCAGCTCCAGAAACAGATTGATAGGTGCTGACAACTATTGATTTTATTCCAAAACGGCGATGAATTTCATAGAGCCCAAGAACCATTTGAATAGTTGAACAATTAGGGTTAGCTACAATACCCCGATATCCTTTTAATATATCTCCATTAATCTCAGGTACAACCAGGGGAACGTCTACATTCATGCGAAAAGCAGAAGAATTATCAATAACGACAGAACCTGCTTCAGCCGCCGTCGGAGCGAAAATTTTAGACACACCTGAACCTGCAGAGAAAAGTACGTAGTCATAGCCAGCCTTGAGTTTTTCATGGGTCAGCTCCTCCACTTTGTATTCCTGGCCATAAAACATAAGGGTGGAACCTGCCGACTTTGACGATGCAAAGAAATGACATTCGTCAGGGTGGATATGTTGTTCTTCAAGCACACGAACCATCATGCGCCCTACTTCGCCTGTAGCTCCTGCTATCGCAATCCTCATGGATCTATTCCTCCTTCTCATACCATTAACAATCTCCATCAACACTATATAAAAAAAGGCCCGTCCCCGAAGGGACGAGCCTTTGATATATCAATGCCCGCGGTACCACCCTGCTTAGACACTATAACGTGCCCCGCCTCGACTTCCGTCACGTGGAAGCAATTCGTGAATGTACTCCAGCCTTCTTTTCAAAAGCCTTTCCACCCCAGCTCCACAGGTTTTAGGCCTTTTTCGCCACCTTAAGGATGTCTCTCAGCCGGTGAACATCCATCTCTGGTAAGGATTCGACAAAACGAGGCGCCCTGCTTCTTCGCCTTTACTATTATTTATCATGGTAAAGTTCCAAATGGTACAGATTGGGTCGGATTATACGAAACAAATAGAAAGCTGTCAAGAGATATGATCACTTTTCGTGTATCGCTATATATCCACCACAACATTATCTATAAGCCGAGTTGAACCAAACCTCACTGCCAAAGCAATAAGGACCTTCCCTTGAAGAGGATCTACCGCTTCTAAATCCCCACAATCTACAATCTCGATATAGTCAATATTCGCTTTTTCCTTCTCATGAATCATTTTTTCTATAGTCTCATAAATCGTTGCGTGACTTCTCTCGCCCTTCTCAATCAACTGCACGGCTCTCTGTAACGAACGATAAAGAACTAGCGCTTGGTCTCGTTCTTCAGCAGTTAAATACACGTTACGAGAGCTCATGGCAAGACCGTCTTTTTCCCGTACAATAGGACATACACGAATTTGAATATCCTGATTCAAATCTTCAACCATACGCCGAACCACGATAGCCTGTTGGGCATCTTTCTGCCCAAAATATGCTCGGCCGGGCCTGACTATATTAAAAAGTTTTGTCACTACTGTTGTCACTCCACAGAAATGTCCTGGCCTAGAGCGTCCACATAATCCCTTCGTCAGTTTCTCTACATTAACACGCGTCTGGAAGCCATCTGGATACATTTCAGTAACAGAAGGGTGAAAAATAATGGTGGCACCGGCATCCTTAGCCACAGCTTCATCATGCAAAATATCCCGAGGATACGATGCATAATCTTCTTGAGGACCAAACTGGGTGGGATTTACAAAAATACTGACTACAACTATATCATTCTCTTGTGCCGCTTTTCGAATTAAAGAAATATGCCCATCATGGAGGAACCCCATAGTAGGGACTAAACCTATACTTTTACCTTCTTTACGATATTGACGTAACATACCTCTCAGCGCTGTAATACTCGTGATACTACTATCCATTACCCTTCCATCCTCCTAGCAGTTCATATGTTCTTCCAATGCTTAAAGCCATACCCTACCACTTCAGAGACATCTGAAAGCACAATAAAAGTCTGTGGGTCAATAGAAACCACAAATCTTTTTAATTCCATGGCCTGCCGCCGCGTTAAGATAACCATAATCATATTCTTGGGTTGACCCGAATAGGCTCCTCGCGCATCGATAAGAGTAGCACTTCGGTCAAGGTTCTCTATGATAAATCGTTTTATCTCTTCTGGTCGCTGCGTAATAATGAGAAGTTGTTTTCGTCGGTCAAAAGATTTTAATACACTATCGATAGTGAGGCTTTCAACATAAAGCAACACACCGCCCATGAGAAGCTGTTCTATATCCACAACAAACCAAGAGGCAATGAGTACGGCAATATTAATATAAAAAGAATACATACCTACATCAACACCGTACTTTTTTCTCGCTGCCATTACTATTACATCAGTACCTCCCGTTGAGCCTCCCCCACGAAAAACCAACCCCATCCCAAGCCCGCCTAAAACGCCTCCTAAAATAGCTGCAAGGAAAGTGTTGTGAAGGACTGGGTAGTGAAAAAGCTCAAAAAACATAATAGAAAGGGTATTAAGAACCGTAACATATAATGTCCAAAGTACAAAACGAGGGGACAGCACTCTCCAGCCCCACATAAGCAAGAGGGGGTTCCCAAGGGCAAGAACCCATGCAGGCGATATACCCCAGGCATAATGAGTGATTAACGCAATGCCTGTCAATCCGGTACTTGCAAATTTATAAGGGGCGGTCAGGGCTATAATGGCAAAACTCATAATAATCGTCCCAATCGTAGTATACGCTAGAGTCCCCCATTCCTGCCGAATCCAGTTCTTTAAAACATTTCTCTGTTCTTTCCAATTTTTAGAACTTTCTGTGCCCATTTATCATCGTCGCTCCCTATAAAGTGAGAAGTGTAAACCCCTTGCCTAGAAAATTACATATAGGTAGTTTTTTTACTTTATTAATCATTCCACGGGAAAAAAATTCTTCGATGATTCCAACGTGCAATCTCGTAAATTCCTCCCGTTTCTCGATCCCACGCATAAACCCCGTTTGCTGCGAGACGACCTACAGCGTCAAGAAAAAACATGTTACGAGAAAGAGCTTGTCCATAGCTAACAACACCTTCAAAACGCCTTACAAGAGGAAGATGTCCTCTTCCTTTTATATCAATCCAATAATCCGGTACTGGAATATGACTCTTTTGAAGGTACCGTAGCGCTTCAATATACGCTTGAGGTGCTTCCTCTAAAAAAAGAAGTTTGCCTCTAGAAGATTGCCTTAAATTTTTCAAGAGAGAGAATGCCAACCAATGAGCTGATGTATCAGGCATATAGCTCAAAGACACAACTGCAGAGTAAAATCCATCCATCAAGGCTAAAGATCTAGGAATAATGTGTGGATACCAAAATCCTTCTACACTTTCCCATCTTTCGAGATGACCATCACAGAGCATCATCAATAACGAGAGACTATTCGCCGCTTTTTGGCGCAAGGAAAGAGGAGTAGAGAGGGATCTCCATAAAAGTTCGGGCTCCAAAACATGGGCTTCTCTTATAAGATCTTGCTTCAATTGTTCTGCTTCTCTAAACATGCTTTTTTCAAGAGAATAAGATTGAACAAGATCTTCCCATTCTGTAGCTCCAGCGATCTGAACCGTGCAAAACACGATAACCACACTCATAGCCCAGAGATACTTCCACTTTAACTTCCTCATCTTTGCCACCTCCAGCCCTCGTTACATTGAGGGCTTCCCACCAGAAAGTCTATTTTGGTTGTAGAACTCTCATAGCATCAAATAAAGTGCGCTTCCAATAATCAACGAGGCGCTTTGATCAAAAGAGGCCTTTATTTTTTGCCAAACCTTCGTGTCCATAAAGCCATAAGACGAGCAAGAGAAAGCGCCACATCGGGATCCCCAACCCGTTCCCTTACGCGGTCTAGATTTTTCGCTATATCATTGGGTGCCGGAGTAATAATACGCCTCTGTCTTTCAATACTCTTCTGAGTCGATTTAGAGGAAATATGCCCAACTACAACTCGAACTCCTGAAACAGGGAGATCCCATTCTTCTCTCACCTTTCGAGCAATGCAAGCTCCCATCATAGAAATACGTTGAGCTGCAGCAGGACTATCGGCACGAATACAAAGCATAGTCTCTTCAAGGGAGTAAGGTTGGCTTCGCTTTGCTATACCTTCTCCCACCACATCTCCCCAACGTTTGGCTAGATGCGCGAGCAAAATTCGTTCTTTCGCTACTCGAGAAAAAGTACCCTCCAAAAGAGATGCTATAGAATTAGCCTGATTATGCCGTCGTACTCCCACTTCCTTTTCGCCTCCTTCGCGTTTCCAAATATATCGAAAGAAGTTGAATATCTGCCGGCGTCACTCCGGAAATTCTACTCGCCTGCCCAAGAGTACGAGGTTGCACTTTTTTTAATTTCTGAAGACTTTCTGTTAATAGACCAGGAACATCTTCATAACAGAATTTTTCTGGTATATAAACCTTCTCAGACTTTTGAAGCTGCCGAACTTGCCGTTCCTGCCTCTCAATGTATCCCGCATACTTAATTTCAATCTCCACGCTTCTCCTCTCATCTTCAGTGAGAGGAGAACTCAAAGCAGGAAGGAATGTCTCAATTTCTTTATACGTAACTTCCGGCCGACATAACAAATCCCATGCCCGAAGAGCTTCTTGAACAGGAGAAGAACCTATTCGTCGTAACCATTGGTTTACTTCTTCAGAAGGGAGGACACGAAAGGAAGAAAGCCTTTCTTTCTCTTCATCCACATTTTTCCACTTTTTAAGGAGTCTTGTCCATTTTTCGTCATCAATAAGTCCTAAACGTCGTCCAATTGGGGCAAGGCGACGATCAGCATTATCAAAGCGGAGAAGAAGGCGATATTCACATCGGCTCGTTAACATTCTATAGGGTTCTTCAGTACCCTTAGTCACAAGGTCGTCAATTAAAACCCCTATATAAGCATCTGACCTCTCTAAAACCAACGGCTCTTCCTTCCTGAGAGAAAGAACCGCATTGATGCCTGCCATAAGTCCTTGAGCCCCTGCCTCTTCGTAACCTGAAGTTCCGTTAATTTGTCCAGCACAGAAAAGTCCTCTGATTTTTTTCGTTTCAAGCCACGGCATCAATTGGGTAGGTTCTACATAATCATATTCAATGGCATAACCAGCACGGGTAATTTGTGCCTTTTCGCACCCCGGTAAGGCATGAACAATCTCTACCTGAACATCATAAGGCAAACTTGTTGAAAAATTCTGAAGATACACTTCTTTATTCCGCCGAGAAACTGGTTCTAAAAACACGAGATGGCTATCTTTTTCAGGAAAACGAATAACCTTATCTTCTATTGAGGGACAATATCGCGGACCAAGCCCCTGCAAACGACCTGTCCACAAAGGGGATCGCTCAAGATTTTCACGAATGATATCGTGGAGGCGTCTATGGGTACGGGTAAGGTAACAGGAATAGCCGCTATAGATTTTCTTCTCTCCCCACAAATCAAAACAAAGAGGTTCCTCTGCACTGTTCTGTTCCAAAAGAGATGCGGTGTCAATTGTATCGAGATGAATACGGGGAGTCGTATCAGTTCTCATGCGGTACATTTCAAGGGCATGTTCTCTCATAGAACAACTAAGATCAGTAGCCGCCATCTGTCCCATAGGTCCAGATTCGTAATTTAAAAGCCCTATATGTACTCGCCCCTTAAGGTATGTCCCTGTTGTTAAGATGACAGCCCCTGCTTCGTATGTAAAACCATAACGAGTTTTTACACCGCGAATACGTCCTTCATCTACCCATAAATCTGTAACAATATCTTGGTGAACCTCAAGATTTTTCGTCACCTCAAGAGCCCATATGAAATGATCTCGATAATCGTGGAGGTCACACTGAGCTCGAAGAGCCTGAACAGCAGGTCCCTTTGATGTATTCAGCCATCGGATCAGCATCGTTGAAGCATCTGCAGCTCGCGCCTGCTCGCCTCCTAAGGCATTCCCTTCCCTTACGAGATGCCCCTTAGCTGGTCCTCCAATAGAAGGATTACACGGCATTAAAGCCGTATTATCAAGATAGAGATTTAACATGAGAGTGCGAGCACCCATACGAGCCGCAGCAAGAGCTGCCTCGCATCCTGCATGTCCACCTCCCACTACTATAACGTCAAAGGAAGTTTGTGACATATTTCATCTCACCTTTACTCATCTCTAAGATCCTATTTTGAAACTTTCCATATTTCGCCTCGATGCACTTTCCATATTGACCCAGGCCATTGATTCATAGAGCTTTCAGCTGTAGCAGCGAAAATTTGCCATGACGATGCCACGAGAGCATCTACAAGTGTTTTTCGTCCTTCTTCATCAAGTTCAGCAGCTATTTCATCAAGTATAAGTATGGGCTTACGACGCATTTTTCGCTCTACAGCCCATCCAGCTGCTAACATTAGAGCCACTGCAGTTCGGCGACGTTGACCTCGACTCATAACAACAGAAGCTAATCTTTCTTCTGACAATACAGCAATATCATCCCTTTGAGGCCCCACTTGTGGAATAGCCGTCGTACGTTCTTTATCTCGCCATTTTCGCAGCGATTCCCAGTAATCGGCCATAGGATCCTCAAGACCTACTGTACCGCCTCTCAAAAAAAGAAGCTCTACTTTTGCAGGAAGGAGCACTTTAAATTCTGAAAGCCCTATATTTAATAAATCGATCGCAGCTGCACGTGTAGACCAGAGCCAAGCTACAAGGGGCGCAAGTACTTTTGAGGTCAGAGAAGGATCTCGCCTTTCTCGAAGAAGAATTGTACGATGCCGAAGCACTTTACGACAATCATTAAGTTTCCGCACATAGAGAGGGAAAAGTAATGTACACAAACGGTCTAAAAACTGTCGCCTAACGGAAGGTGCTCCATCAACAATAGCCATATCTCCAGGCAAAAAAGCCAATGTAGGAAGATTGGACCGTATGGTGCTATAAGTCGTACGTTTTCCATCACATTGGATAATGTTCTTTTCTCCCACTGTAGCTACGACGTCAAAATCTTCTTCTCCAGAAAAAAAGCCTCGAAGAAAAGCTTGTTTATCTTCTCCATTCCAATTCACTAACACTGATTTCCGTAAAGGCCGAAACGGGCCCCAGCCAGTAAGTATATGAATAGCCTCTAGAGCATTTGTTTTTCCCGAACCATTGTCTCCTACAAGAAGATTAAGCCCCGTAGCCCATTCAAGGCGACGAGGCACTAAATTCCTGAAACTTCGCCAGGATGTTAAATGACAGTAAACCATCTATATTCAAAAAACATCTCTACAATGGATTCGTCTCACTGGCTATGTCACTCTCATTTAACTTTATAGGCATGAGCATATACAAGAAATCATTTACACCTGGTCGAAGCATGCTCATTTGCCCTTCTGGTCCATTAAAAGTCATATAAACCTGTTCTCCATACATAGCCTTCAAACCATCTAAAAGATATCCAACATTAAAAGCAATCAATAGTGGCTCGCCGTCTATTTGGGCATCCAATATTTCTTCTGCTTCGCCAATTTCAGGAGCGCGGCCAATCATCCGAAGGTCTCCATTAGGAGAAAGCTTAAGAATAACCATGCGACTATAATCTCGAACTACCACATCTACACGTTCGAGGGCATTAATGAAGTTATTACGATCTATTTTTAGTGTTGTAGTGCTTTGCGGGTTGAGTATCTTTTCGTAATTTGGAAAAGATGATTCAATTTTACGAACAGAAAACTCCATGTCTCCCATTTGAAAATAAGCTAAAGAATCATCGTAAAGAATATGTATCGGATGATCTTCTTCCAGAGAGGATAGTTGTCGGAGTAATTCTTTCAATCCAGCAAGTGGAAGAAGTATTTCCTTCCCATTGCTATCAGTTCCTTCTTTACCTGAAGAAATATTTTCTCCAACAATAGAGGATTTGGAAAGAGAGAGGCGTCGGCCGTCGGTAGAAACAACATGTAGGTCTTCAGCTTTGAGTTGAATAAGCGCAGCGCCTAAATACTTCGGAAACTCCTCTCCTAAAGTACTTGCGACTGTCCCTTCGCTTAGAATTTGGGAAAGCATTCCAGCTGTTACTGTGCAGAAGGGACGTCCGTTATCTGACGTTGGCAGGTGAGGAAATTCCTCTACTGCGAAAGTTGAAAAACGGTATGTATTTCGACCTGCAAAGATAATTCCCTTCCCGTCTTCTACAGAGACTGTAAATGTATCAGTAGGTGCTTTTTTAAAAAGTTCCCCTACGACTTTAACAGGAAGAATAGCCTCTCCTTCTTCTTCTATTTGGACTCCAGCGGCATTACATTTTATAGATGTTTTAAGATCTGTTGCCTCAAGAGTCAGAGAGGTAGTGTGAGCTCGACATAGAATTCCGGCGAGAGAACTAATAGTGCTTTTTGTGCTTGTAACTCGTTCAGTTGTTTGCCAGCTTTTCATAAAATCTGGCTTGCTCACCTGGAGTCTCATGACTTATTCCCTCCTATAGCTATTATCTCTATTATTTTAGTTTATATAGTAATGGTAGTAATAACCCCTGTGGATAATGTGGAAATCACAGCAAACCTTGATGAAGAGATGGTTTCTTAGGTGGATAAGTACTCACAACTTTTTACATACTTATGCACATTGTCCACATTAAAATTGTGAAAAACTTAGAAATAACTTTTATTCACAGTTTATCCAGAGCATTTTCACAGCTTAGACTCAATGTTATCCACAATTTCTTTCATTCGAGGTTGTTCTTCTATAAGCTTTGTTATTTTTCTTTGGGCGTGGAGAACTGTAGTATGATCTTTTTTTCTAAAGGCTAATCCAACTTGTTGTAGACTGGATTCTGTAAGTTTTCGACAGAGGTACATTGCCACTTGTCTTGCTAAAGCAATGTCCGAAGTTCGACGATTTCCAGTCAAGTCTTCCACAGTAAGGCTAAAATTTTCTGCGACAATTTGTTGAATGGTGTCAATACTTATAGGCCCTCTTGCGTCGTGACGAATAATATCTTTTAACCATAGTGCAGCATTGTCTTCCGTAATAGGTTCCTGGTTGAGTTCAGCACAGGCTACAACTCTATTTAAAGCTCCTTCAAGTTCACGAATATTACTGGGGACGTTTTGGGCCAAAAAGGAGAGAACATCTTCGGGAACCTCGTAATTTCGTATTTGGGCCTTCTTCTGAAGAATAGCGATGCGCGTTTCTAAATCGGGCATCTGAATATCAGTTACAAGTCCCCATTCAAAACGACTTACAAGACGATCTTCTATGTTTTGAATCTCTTTTGGAGGACGATCGGAACAGATGACGATCTGCTTTTTGCTGACATGAAGCTGATTAAACGTGTGAAAAAATTCCTCTTGGCTGCTACCTTTATTGCCGAGGAACTGAATGTCGTCGATAAGTAAAATATCTACATTTCTATATTTAGACTTAAATTCTTGAGTCCTGTTGTTTTTAATAGATTGAATAAATTCGTTAATAAATTTTTCTGAACTCACATATGTTACCTTCAGAGAACTATTTTTATTGAGCACGTAGTGCCCAATAGCGTGCATAAGGTGAGTTTTTCCAAGGCCAACTCCCCCCCATATAAAAAGAGGGTTATAAGCTTCACCAGGTGTTTCGGCGACAGCAAGACTAGCTGCATGAGCAAGGCGGTTTGATTTGCCCACAACAAATGTATTAAAAACATAATTCGGATTCAATCCACTGTGAGAAATTGCGCTTGTCTGCTGAGCAGCCCTTTCTGCTCTTTGTTGCTCATCCTTTCTTGTTTCTGACGCTACTTTGAGATCAAGGTTATGTGCGTACCCATTATCTGTAAGAACATCTTCAATAATATTTTGGAAACGTTTTGAAATTTGTTCTTTTACAAATACATTAGGAACATCCACAACAAGAACATCGTCAACGATAGAGAGAGGGACACATGTTTTAAGCCATAAGTCTGCTGTCCCTTCTGGTATAGTCTCTTCTATTTTGTTGATAACGTCATCCCAAATGTCACTTATCCCTTTATCCACCAATTTATTCACCTCGACCGATGGATTTACCTCATCTTACCACAGCTCATCCACAAAAGTTATCCACATATCCACTATATATCCACGATTTATTAACATTGCGCAAACCCGCGTGATATCTCTCATAGTGAAGTTTTTAGAAATTAAGTGTCAAAATGACTATTCCTTACCATTCCCAGTTAAGGGGGGATACGAGCTTATCCACAACTTATGCACTTCTTGTGGATAAGTGTGGATAAATTACTTTCTTTTTCAAGAGAAAGCAGAACATTTTATATGCAGGTGGAATCATATCATATTTTTTGCCACTTCTTGTGGATAATTTTTACACATCTTTGGAAAAGACGGGTTACAATAATATATTCTAGATAAGATTATTATGATGCGGAGGAGGGATAAAATGACCGCCAATATTTGTCATATCATTAGTCATACAGACCTTGATGGAATTACTGCTGCTGCTGTAGCGTGGCATCATTATAGAGATATAATGCCCATAAAAGTTTCTCTCACAGGATACGGCGGTGTGGATGGACTTGTTCTGGAAAGTCTTAAAGCAGAAGAAGAGGTGGTTGTTTTAGATCTTTTCTGCCAAAAAGAACGCACCATTGAAGAAATTGACCGCCATTTCCGCGAGGACTCGTCCCCTTTTCTTTTTGATCATCATGAAACGACAGCCCAACGATATGCCAACCGTCCATGGCTTGTTGTGGACACCTCTATGTGCGCCGCTCAAGTGTATTTTAACTGGATTATTCATAGATATCCCCAAACGCCAGCCTCTTCTTTAGCCGATCTGGTCGTTATAGCTAATGATAGAGATTTATGGTTGAACGAGAAGGAAGAGAGCCGTCTTTGGCAAGCTATGATTACTTTATGTGGCCCTGAAAGCATACTGATGCGCTTAACAGCGAACCCCTCCTCGAAGCTTCGGTCCTTTGAAGAAAAAGCGGCGCGTTATTTTATAGAGAGACAGGAGAATCGTTTTACTCGAGCTCTGAACATTATAGGTCATTCCAAGGATATAGCTTTTGTGGAGGATGGAATATTGGAGTTTGGAGATGTATCGGATTTTGGAGGCCTTGTGCTAGATCGTCTCGAAAATCCCCCTTTCCTCGTAGCTGTGGCGGCGCGAAGGGCTATAGGTGACTGGGTTCTTTCATTACGCAGTCGCAGTGGCATGGCTGGGAAAGTTGTAGGAATCTTGCGGGATGGTAAGAAAGTTCGAGGGGGAGGACATGATGATTCGGCTGCCCTTTATTTCCCTCCTTTTTACTCTCAAGATCAGATCAAAAATTCGCTCTATACTGCAGTGCAGACAATTCGGGAGCGGGAACGATCAGTGGGTACGAACTTGGGAGATTTGTTGAGGGCGGCAATGGGAGAGGATCATTCTTAAGAACGTAGTGCGGAGGTGAAAGCATGAGCTTTTCCTCGAAACGTCTAAAAATTCTTCATTTTTTGGGGCTTCGACGAAGTATGATTGGTCTTTTGTCGATGGTAATTTTTGTAGGGCTTGGAGAAAGATTGGCAGAGCGATTCCTTCCCATTTATCTCATCGCTTTAGGGGGGGGGTCTTTCTCTGTAGGAATCCTCAATGGACTTGATAATCTTCTTTCCGCTCTTTATTCCTACCCTGGTGGCTATTTAGCTGACCAACTTGGAACGAAACAAGCGTTGGCTCTTTTTAATCTCTTAGCCATGTCAGGTTTCTTGATTGTGGTTTTAGTTCCCCATTGGTGGGCTGTTATTGGAGCATCTTTTCTTTTCCTTTCATGGTCGGCTGTCTCTCTTCCTGCTACGATGAAACTCATTTCGGAGGTACTTCCTCAAAATAAACGAACGATGGGTGTCTCTCTCCATTCTCTTGTAAGACGAATTCCTATGGCTTTAGGCCCTGTTATAGGGGGTATTATGATAGGCCTTTGGGGAGAAACGACAGGGGTTCGTGTCGCTTTTGCCGTAGCCTTACTTTTTGCCGGAGTAGCCCTTGTTTTGCAGCAAAAACTTATTCAAGAGAATCAGAGTGCAATCGAGCGCCCTGAAAAAAACCCTCTTGTTGTTTTTCGTCTGATGAGTCCTGCACTGAAAAATTTATTAATTTCTGATATACTCGTGCGATTTTGTGAGCAGATTCCTTATGCTTTTGCCGTAGTCTGGGCTATGAAAGTAATTGAGCATCCAGTATCGGCTTTTCAGTTTGGCATTTTAACCACTATTGAAATGGCGGTTGCTATGTTGATCTATATTCCAGTGGCTTGGCTAGCCGATAGAGGTGGAAAGAAAATTTTTGTAGTTATTACTTTTTGCTTTTTTACAATCTTTCCTCTTGTCCTTTATCATGCTCGCTCTTTCTGGCCTCTCGCAGGCGCTTTTGTCATAAGAGGATTGAAAGAGTTTGGGGAGCCGACGCGCAAATCTCTTATTCTTGATCTCGCCCCTGACGATAAAAAAGCGGCAATGTTTGGGCTTTACTACTTAATTCGGGATGTGATAGTGTCAATAGCGGCCTTTGGTGGCGCTTTTTTATGGATGGTCAGCCCAGCCTTGAACTTTTATGTCGCTTTTGCTTGTGGCGCGGCAGGAACTATATGGTTTGCCGTAAAAGGAAAGGATTTGAAAAGGAGCATCTTGTAGAAGACAGAAGAAGCTGGTAAAAATAAGGCCGATATAAGAATCTAAAAAGATTGGTGGGATCGAGGATGGCAGTGGTCAAAATAGTAGAGTATCAGGGACCTGATCCCCATGAAACTTTTGCGTGGAAGTTTACTGACGGAACAGGCCGATCTGATGAGCTTTCTACATGGACTCAATTAATTGTACGGGAAGCTCAGGAGGCGATTCTTTTTAAAAATGGCCAGGCCTTCGATCTCTTTACAGCTGGGCGACACACTCTTAGCACCCATAATATTCCCCTCCTGGCCACGTTTATGAACCTCCCTTCAGGTGGAAAATCTCCCTTTAAGGCAGAAATATGGTTTGTAAATAAGCTTTATTCTCTCGATATAAAGTGGGGCACTCCAACTCCTATTCAAATTCAAGATCCTCGCTACGGAGCATGGCTCCCAGTTCGATCTCATGGTCAATTCGGTATCCGCATTGCTGATTCGAGGAAGTTCCTCATCAAACTTGTAGGAAGCGTAGCGGCTTTCAATAAGGAGAATCTCGTTCAATTCTTTAGGGGAATCCTTACGACTCGCATTAAAGATCTTATTTCGAGCTATATAGTGCTAGAAAAGAAGAGCATTTTGGAATTAAATGCCTTCCTCAACGAATTTTCCACTCACATGGAAGAAACTCTCCGTCCCATATTGCAAGATTTCGGCATTGAGATGGTGAATTTTTTTGTAAACTCTATTAACGTACCTGACGATGACCCTGCTGTAATCCAGCTCAAAAATGCTTTAGCCAAACGAGCTGAAATGGATATCTTAGGATATTCGTATCAACAGCAAAGAAGTTTCGATACATTGGAAACAGCTGCTAGTAACGAGGGGGGCGGGGCGTTAACTATGCAGGCTGGTTTAGGACTAGGAATGGGAGTTGGACTAGGAAAAACATTTGGACAAGTCTCAGACCAGATGGGCAACCAAATGGCAGTAACAGACTCTGGATCATGTCCATCCTGTAGAGCAAGGCTTCCTCAGAACGCACGTTTTTGTCCTCAGTGTGGTTTCCAGATTAACAGATGCCCACTCTGCGGGAACCCCGTTCCTGAAGGGATATCTGAGTGCCCTCATTGCGGAGCCCTTTTATCTGTAGAGTGTCCTCATTGTAAAAGGAAAATCAACCCAGGAATGAAATTCTGTCCTTTCTGCGGAGAGGCTTTATGTAAAGTTTGTTCTGCTTGCGGTGAAAAGATAGAACCACAGGCCCATTTTTGTCCCTCTTGCGGCAAAAAAATTGAAAGAGACTAGCTTTAGCTGGGAAAGGAGTCTCTCATGAAGACGAAAAACCGTATAAGTCTTGTGTTACTTTTTGTCATGGCAGTTGTACTTGTAGTCCTTGTGTCCATATCTTTCTTGACAACTGATACAGCCAGCAGGACCGGGCATTTCTGGATGACCTTCGCTTTTCTTGTTCTGGGAATAGTTCTTTCTGGTGTTTTTGGTTTTTTGCAGATTCGGATTCATTTGGATCATGGCCTCCCAACTCCTGCATTTTTCAGTATTGGAACCCTTATTGTCCTCTATGACCTTTTTCTGGTGATAAACCCTGTCGCATCATGGAAAGGTTTTGAGTTTTCCCTTATCGCCTATAGTGTTACTCATATCGTTGGTTTGGCTATGTTTTTATCTCTATCAGGAATGGCTCTTATGTCGGCCATGTCTATTACAGAGCGCGAGGGACGCGAAACAAAGGGGAGATATACAATTCGCTTGTGGGATGATCAGATCAACCGCATGATTCGGCAAGGGAAAGCTAATCAACTCGATGAAGATCTTATAGAGATGCTCCAAAAGGCATTAGGAAAGGTACGTTATACAGACCCATTAGGTTCTGACGAATCAGCCGATTTAGAAGAAGATATAGTAGAGGATATACAGTGGCTGGCTCGACAGATAGATGAAATCTCGGTAGATTTTGAGGATGAGAAGAAAAGCTCTATTGTTCAAGAAATGAAACAACGAGTACAAATATTAATGAGGCGACTCGAAGACAGAGAAGCTCTTCTCGCTCGTGTAAAGTAATTTTTTCAAGGAGGAACGTACATGTCGTCGGAGAACGTGGAAAAGAGGCAGGTGTGCCCTTCCTGTGGAGCCAGAAATGAAGGAAAAACAGCATATTGTGCTTATTGCGGAACTATGCTTCCAAAAGTACAGAGTGTTGAAGGGGCAACAGAGGGTGTTATTGCTATAAAACTACCTGGGGAACGAATAGCGTTTAAAAGAATTAGTGTGGGGCTTGTATTATTTCTCTCCATCATTACGTTAGGAATGTATCCGGCTTTTTGGGTTTTTTTAAGGCGAAATTCTTTTAATCAGTTGAAAGTAAGCGAAAAAATTCAAGACTGGCTCGCTCTCCTCCCCCTCATATTATGGGGTGTCTCTTTTGTTTTGGGAGCAAACGAAGGAGAAGGAGAACAAATTTTAGCCCTTCTGTCTTTCGTGACGTGGGTTTTCTTGTCCTTTAAAATGCGAAAAATGCTTCGTGAATATGTAGCTGGTTTTGCTGATGAGGAAGCATTGAAAAGTGTAGCGAGATCTGGCATTATGACCTTTTTCTTCTTGATTTTTTATATTCAGTACCATATAAATAGGCTTATTGACATCGGCGTCTTTAAAAGAGCAAATTAATGCAATTGGAGCAACGTGTAAAGGGTCCTCTTTAAGGGGGGACCTTTTTTATGTTTGGTGATAATATATATCTATAAATCTTATAACGGATGGTGAAACAGTATGTCCATCTATTTAAATAATGCAGCAACATCATGGCCGAAACCCCAAGTGGTTCCACAAGCTATGTACGATTTTATGGTGAATTCAGGAGCCAATTTAGCCAGGGGTACAGCAGCGAAACGAGATCTTGGCACTATGGATCTTGTGCTGGAATGTCGCGAAATCTTGTCAGAGTTTTTTCATGGATTTGAAGATGGAGATCCTCGTTATGTTACCTTTACTGCCAATGTAACTGAATCTATTAATGTAGTGCTTAAAGGTTATCTCAAACCAGGAATGAGAGTGCTTACAAGCAGTATGGAGCACAATGCTTCTATGCGCCCTCTCAGACGTCTGGAACAACGGGGCATAATCCTTTCTGTTCTTCCCTGCACCCAAGAGGGAGATCTTCCTCTTCACGTTTTAACAGAGGCTTTAGAAAGTTCTTGTGATTTGGTTATGATCAATCATGCAAGTAACGTATGCGGCACAATTCAAGATCTTGAGGGGATAGCAAAATTATGTAAAAGTCATAACGTTCCTCTTGTTGTGGATGCAGCTCAGACAGCAGGGATTCTCCCTATAGATGTAGCAGGTCTTGATATTGCTGCTCTTTGTTTTACAGGGCATAAAGGCCTTATGGGTCCCCAGGGTATTGGTGGCATTGTATGGCGCCCTGACTTTGCGGAACAAGTTGATTGTTTTATTGAAGGGGGAACAGGGAGCTTTTCTCACCTTGAGTATCAGCCAGATCTTCTTCCTGATAAGTTTGAAGCTGGGACCCCTAATTTGCCTGGCATTGCTGGCCTTCGGGCAGCAATGAAATGGCTTATAGCGGAGGGAATTCATAATATTCACGCCAAAGAAAAAGCTCTTGGATCTCGTTTCCTGAAGGGAATACAGCAAATTCCTGGAGTTCTTCTGGCAGGGAAAAAAACGATGGATAGGCGGCTCCCAGTCTTTCCTCTTAATTTTCAAGGTCTGGATCATGCTCTTGTGGCAGCCGATTTAGTAGAAAAAGCAGGTATCGAAACGAGGCCAGGCCTGCATTGCGCACCGACAGCCCACAAGACTCTTGGCACGGACAGCATGGGGGGAGCGCTGCGCATATCCATGGGCTACTTCAATACGGAGAAAGATATAGATTGTTGTCTTCAGGTCCTTCAAGCGCTTTTAACAGTACCTATGAAATTCTAAAGAGTTAATCGAAAAAATCCTGCTCCATGGTTCTGTCTTCAGGGGCAGGTTTTTCTTCTTTCCCTTCCTCAAAAATAACGGTTTGTTTTCCCCCCCTCCTCTTAGCCCTATAGAGAGCCTTATCCCCGTCTTGGAAGAGAGTATTTATAGAATGATATTGAAAAGAGTGGGCAACAATACCTATGCTGCACGATAGGTTACGTTCTGTTTTCCCTACTTTAAAAGGTGGTTCCATACTATTTTTTACCGCGTTACCGAAAGCAACGCCTTCCTCCCAGCTTCTTCCAGGAAGAAGTAAGGCAAATTCATCACCTCCCAATCGGGCTAGAATGTCTTGGCTTCGTAGAAGTTTTGAAACTCTTTTTCCCACTTCCCGCAGAACCCTGTCACCATTTAAGTGCCCAAAAGTGTCGTTAACGGATTTAAAGTTATCTACATCCAACATAACGAAGAGAAAAGGGACTCTTTTCCCTCGTTTATTGCCTTCAATCATGCGATAAAGTTTTTCCATAAAACTGGCCCGATTGGGAAGCCCCGTTAAGGAATCTCGGTATGCCATATGGTACAGCTTGTTCTGTAGATTTTTTCTCTTCGAAATATCTCTTGCAATGGCGAGGATTAAGTGGTTATTGCCAAGTATAAGCTTTTGGACATACATCTCTACTGGCAGTTTCTCCCCATTTTTTTTCGTTAAAATTGTCTCTCTTGGGGCGAGGAGAGGGAAATGAGCTATTCCCATGAACGAGGATAGAGGCTGATTTACGAGCATATTGCTTTCATAACCAAGGGTATGATGAGCCAGTTCATTAGCGAGAACGATATTCCCTTCATAGTTGCAAAGAAAAAATAGGTCAGGGGCTTTATCTATAAGTTTATGAATGTTTTCAAGCATCGAGTTGATATTTTGAGAGAAAAAACCAATCTCGTCTTCCCCTTGATCATCCAATCGAAGGTGAAGGTCAGCGGTTTCGGATATGTTCTGGATCTGTTTTGCCATAGATTGCAACCGAAATAAAATTGTAGTGTGGAAAAGTAACAGGAGAAGCATAGCGATAGCTCCTTGCGCTATAGTGAACCAGAGAAGAATAATACGTACGGTCATTTTCCCAGATTGAAAGAGAAGTCTGGGTTTTGAGGCTGTTAAACAGAAAAGAGGGGCTCCTGTAATGTCAGGAATCAATATTTTCCCCTCAACACGGGCGTTTGTTTTTCCTAAAAGTACTGTTTCCCAGTTCCTATGAGAAGAAGACATCTTTTTATCAATAGGTTCGATGCGAAGAGAAAGACCAAGCAGCGATCCGATGTTTTGAAGCCGTTCTTCTCCAAAAAATTCACCTACAACAAGTGTCCCCATGGGGGGACCGGAATAATCACTTTTAAGCACGGGTGCTACGGCTAAGATCATGTGTTCTCCTGTACTGAAGAACCCTGTTGTTTTCCCATCTTTCCCTACGTCAAGAGTGGAAAGCATATGTTGAATCTCTTGAACGCGGCCATCACGAAGGGGTGTTTTCTGAACTTTTTTTAGGTCAAAAAGAGTACTATAAGCAAGCTTCCCCTCTCTATCGAATAACAAAAAGATGTTGAGGTGGAGGTTTTCGAAAGTTTCATTCATAAGATTATTTTTTATAAAAGAAGTGTTATTTCCCTGAAGAAAATTATACGTAGCATCCCACGGAGCCCAGTCTCCAGCAATACTTTCTAGTCTCATACGAAGAGCGTTAAGGGATTGTAAGATTTTTTTGTTATCTTCTTCAAATGACGCTTCTTCTAATGCAATAAATTTCTGCAATACCACATGGTCAGCTATAAAGAAGGCGACGAGAGTGCTGGCGATGAAAGCCAACAATATTATTAAGCAGGTTTTGACGCGTATGGACATAAGGGGCACCTACTCTTTCTCTTGGTAAGCAAGATAGCTCCAAGATTTTCGCAAGTCAAAGAACGATATTGTTTAAAAGTTTAATCTCGAAATTGATAGCTGTCAAAAAGGCCTTGACAAGATAAGGAATTTAAGTACTATAATTCCTGAATTGATTATTGGGGGTTATTTTATGAATACTATTATTGCCATTTCAGAAGCTGCCTCTTTGGCTTTCCACGGTATGGGGCTTTTGGCGATTTCAGGGGAACGTATGAGTGCAAGAGAAATAGCGGAAAGAATAGGGGTTTCAGAAACACATCTTGCCAAGGTCTTTCAACGTCTTGTCAGAGCAGGGCTTGTCGTGTCATCTCGTGGTCCTGGGGGCGGCTTCCAACTTGCTCGTTTGGCGGATAGCATTTCGCTTTTTCAGATTTATGTGGAGATCGAAGGGGAACCTTCTGGAGAATACTGCCTTTTAAAAGCTGAGGAATGTCCCTTCGCTTCCTGTCTTTTTGGAGGGGTGTTACAAAAGATGACACGAGAGTTTATAGAGTATTTGAAAGAAAAAAGTTTAGCTGATTTCATGAGAAGTGGAGGAGAGGAGACAGGGTATGAAACGGAAAATTATCAAAATTGATGAAGAAAAGTGTAATGGGTGTGGAATATGTGCCCATGCTTGTCACGAAGGAGCCATTCAAATAGTGAATGGAAAGGCCCGTTTGGTAAGTGAATCGTATTGCGATGGTCTTGGAGACTGTATTGGAGAGTGTCCACAAGGAGCCATTACTTTTGAAGAAAGGGAAGCGGCTCCTTATGATGAGGAAGTGGTGAAACTTCATTTGGTATCTAGAGTAAAAGATAATATGTCTCCTCTTCCTTGTGGCTGCCCAGGATCTATGGCAAGAGATTTGAGAAACGTTTCTTCTTCAAGTAAAATAAGAAACATAATAGAAAAAGAACCCATATCGTCTCGCCTCGGAAACTGGCCAGTTCAAATTCGTCTTATACCCGCTCATGCTTTATATCTTCAAAATGCGAATCTCGTAGTAGCAGCAGATTGTACGGCCTATGCCTTTGCTGACTTTCACAGACATTTTCTTGAAAAAAAGGACACGGTGTGTCTTATAGGATGCCCTAAGCTCGATGATGCTCAAGAGTATGCCGAGAAAATGAGCCAAATTATTGCTGAGAATACCCCCCATGCCATTACGGTTATACATATGGAAGTTCCGTGTTGCAGTGGCCTGATTCATCTTATGGAAAAAGCTATTGAGAAAGCAAAAGTAAATCTTACTTTGAACGTAGTAAAGATAGGCATACGCGGAGATATTTTAAATCGCGAGTCTATAAAATATATATTTTCTTAATAGAGTCGATGAGAGAAGAAAAGGAGGGGAACGAAGAAATGTACTGTTATCAATGCGAACAGACTGCGAAAGGGACGGGTTGTACTGCTTTTGGGGTATGTGGCAAATCGCCGGAAATTGCCGATCTTCAGGAATTGTTGATCCATATTACAAAAGGAATTTCCATGTATGCTCACAGATTAAGGCTTCTCGGCTCTAGTGATCATGAATTGGACGTTTTTGTTGTAGAAGCTCTTTTTACAACAATTACGAATGTAAACTTCGATGAAGAACGGATGGAGAGCATGCTTCGTTGGGCTGCTGCAATGAAAGACAGAGCCCGTCGTCTCTATGAGGTTGCCTGCTCTACTGCGGGGAAGACCCCAGAAATACTTGTTGGGCCAGCACGTTATGTACTGCCTCAAAACAGAGACGATATGATCAGAGATGGCGCTACTGTTACCCCTGAAGCGTGGAGCGCAAAATATGGTGAGGTTATACAGGGCCTTCGGGACTTAATATTATTCGGTCTGAAGGGAAGTGCAGCCTATACTGATCATGCTCATGTTCTTGGAATGGAAGACCCGACAATTTACGGCTTTTTCCATGAATTTTTGAGCTATCTCAGTGGTGAAACTTTTACCGTAGATGAATTGGTAGAGAAAGCTCTTGAGGCAGGGAAATGGAATATTTCCGTTATGGAACTTCTCGACAAGGCAAATACGTCTACCTACGGCCATCCAGAGCCTACATCTGTTCGAGTAACCCCGCTTAAAGGCAAATCTATAGTGGTATCAGGTCATGATTTGCGAGATTTAGAACTTCTTCTTCAGCAGACGGAAGGGAAGGGTATCAATATCTATACTCACGGCGAAATGTTACCATGTCTTGCCTATCCAAAGCTGAAAAAATATAAACACCTCGTGGGGAATTATGGTGGAGCCTGGCAAGATCAACGGGAAGAATTTGATCGTTTCCCGGGTGCGATTCTTATGACCACAAATTGTATACAGAAGCCCAAGGACTCGTACAAAAATAGGATTTTTACTACAGGGCTTGTTGCTTGGCCTGGGGTAAAACATATTGGTCCTGAAAAAGATTTTACCCCTGTCATTGAAGCAGCCCTCGATGCTCCTGGATTTCTTGAGGATTCACCAGAACATCGAATTCCCATAGGATTTGCTAGAAATACAGTTCTTTCTGTTGCTAATAAAGTTATAGACCTTGTGAAAGCAGGTAAAATACGCCATTTCTTCCTTATTGGTGGATGCGATGGGGCGAAGCCTGGACGGAGTTACTATACTGATTTTGCTATGATGACACCTAAAGATACGGTAATTCTAACTCTTGCTTGTGGCAAATATCGTTTCAACAAGCTGGATTTCGGTGAAATCGAAGGAATCCCTCGTCTTCTCGATATGGGGCAATGCAACGATGCCTATTCGGCAGTACAAGTGGCGATGGCTCTTGCTGATGCCTTTAAGACAGACGTAAATAGCCTTCCCCTTTCCATGATACTTTCGTGGTATGAACAGAAAGCTGTTTGTATTCTCCTTTCCCTGCTCTATCTCGGTATTCGAGATATGCGACTTGGTCCAAGTCTACCGGCTTTTGTGAAAAAGCCTGCCTTCGATGTCCTTCATGAAAAGTTGAATCTCATGCCCATTACGACGCCGGAAGAAGATTTAAAAGCCATTCTGGGGTAACGAATACTTTTAGAATTACCGAGCGTAAATATTTTTACAAGAAAGCCAGGAGAAATAAGGACTCCTGGCTTTTATTCTAAAAAGAAAGAATTGCGAATTTTTTTCGTCCTTCCTGGGAAAAGTGATTGCCAGAAGTGTGCTTTTAGGTATACACTAAATTAAGATATTACGATTATACCAGGAGGTGGCTCTTAATGCATAATGGCGTCGTAAAACTCGACGGTTGCTCTCTTACTATTGAAGATGTCGTACGAGTTGCAAGGTATAATGCCAAAGTGGAATTAGACGAAGGGGCTCTTGAGGCGGTTGAAAAAGCTTCTGCTCTTGTTGCTGAATGGGCTTCAGGAAACGACGTTATCTATGGGATCAATACCGGTTTTGGCGACTTGGCCACTGTTCCTATTTCGAGAAAAGATCGTCGCCAACTTCAAGAAAACCTTCTGAAAAGTCACGCTTGTGGCATAGGAGAACCCTTTGACGAAGAGACAGTTCGGGCCATTATGCTTCTTCGGATTAACACGTTGATTCGTGGGCACTCTGGCATTCGAGTGAGCACTTTACAACGCCTTACTGATTATCTAAATAGTGGAATTCATCCTGTTATACCTTCTCAAGGATCTGTTGGATCCAGCGGTGATTTGTGCCCTCTTTCACATCTCGCTATAACCCTCTTAGGCTTGGGGGAAGTTTTTCATCAGGGGCGCCGTCAGCCTGTCCGACGAGTTCTTCGTAAACTTGGCATGACACCTCTCTCCCTAGAAGCGAAGGAAGGACTTGCTCTTAATAATGGAACAACTGTCATGACAGCTATTGCTGCTCTTGCTGTATATGATGGGTACAATACGGCTAAAATAGCGGATATTGCGGCATGTATCTCTCTTGAGGCCCTTCATGGCGTTCCTTATGCTTTTGATGAAAGAACCCACGCTCTTCGTCCATACCATGGTCAGCTGACTGTTGCTTCGAATGTACGCCGAATAGTTTCAGGAAGCCAAATTATAGAGAAATTTAAGAAGAACAGGGTCCAAGATGCCTACTCGCTCCGATGTGTTCCTCAAGTTCATGGAGCAAGTAGAGATGCTCTTGACTATGTTCGAGATAAGGTTGCTGTAGAAATCAACGCTGTAACAGATAACCCTCTTATATTTGTAGATGACAGAGAAGCAATTAGTGGAGGGAACTTTCATGGACAACCAATAGCATTAGCTATGGATTTCTTCGGCATCGCCATGGCCGAATTGGCTAATATTTCAGAACGTCGAGTTGCCCGTCTTGTAGACGGGTCTCTTTCAGGGTTACCTCCGTTCCTTATCAATGAAAGTGGACTTAACAGTGGTTTTATGATTCCCCAATACGCAGCAGCATCTGTAGTCTCTGAAAACAAGGTCCTTGCGCATCCTTCCTCTGTGGATTCCATACCGACCTCTGCCAATCAGGAAGACCATGTTTCTATGGGAACGTATGGGGCAAGAAAAGGTCGAATGATCTTGAATAATACCCGCAAGGTCTTAGCTATAGAACTTCTTACTGCTGCTCAAGCTTTGGACTTCAGCATTTTGTTGGAACCGGGAAAAGGAACGAGAGCTGCTTATGATTCTATTCGGAGTGCAGTCCCCTTCTTGAAGCATGACGACTATATTCACCCTCTTATTCGGAGAGTTATCGAGCTTATGGATCGCAGCGAAGTGCTTCATGCAGTTGAAGAAGCTGTGGGGGTATTGGACTGACGTTTCGGAGAAAATTATGGTGTAAGATGATAAAAGGAGGTGAAGAAGTATGAGGCTTCAACATATGACGGTAGCAAGTTTTGTGGATCAGCTCTCTGCGGGCACCTCATCGCCGGGAGGAGGCAGTGTTGCTGCTCTGTGTGGTGCTCTGGCATCCGCGCTGGGAGGTTTGGTGGCCCGCCTTACTCGCTCGAAAGAGGGGTATAACCACGTGTGGCCTGACATGGAACATATTCGAGACAAAACAACAGTCTTTGCCGAACGATTCCTTTACCTTATGGAAGAGGACGTTCAAGCCTATGCTTCTTTTCTCGAGACAGGCCATCTTCCCACAGAAACTCCGGAAGAGGAGGATATTCGAGATCATTTTCGAGAGCAGACCATGAAAAAAGCGGTAGTGGTGCCTCTGGAGGTCTTGCGATGTTGTCGTGACGTTGTCCCTTTGCTACGAGATGTGGCAGCTTTGGGATGTAGAGTTGCGGTGAACGACGCCATAACAGGCCTTGCTTTAATTAGAGGGACTGTGGTGTCATCGTGTCTTACGGCCATAACAAATCTTGCTTTACTTTCGGATGAAGAGTTTTGCGCATCTGTTCGAGATGAAGCCTTGTCTCTTATGTACGATCTCAACATGGAAATAGACAGAACTCTGGAGAATTATCTTAAAGCTCTTGTAGGGCACTCTCAAGAGACGTTACCATAGCACTTGGAATGGGCCGACTATTCTGAAAAGTCTCACGGTCCTTGCGTTCTGTGAAAAAAAACGCATAATAGGAGCAAATTAATTTAGGGGGCTGTGAAATGATAGATAATGCCCGCATGCTTCGTACTTTTTTGGAGCTTGTGCAAATAAAAGCAGAATCAGGTAGGGAAGAAGCTGTTGCTCGATATGTGTCTCCCCATCTCCATAGGCTTGGGCTTTCGGTAAAAAAGAATGGGGAAGACAGTACTGGTAATGTTATTGCGACTCTTTCTCCTACTCCTGGACGGAGTGGGTGGATTGCTATAGCTGCTCATATGGACACGGTCCCTTTGGGGAACCCTGTAAAACCTGTATTTCGAGACGGGGCGATTTATTCTTCCGGGGATACTATTCTTGGAGCTGATGATCGAGTTGGGATTGCTTCCATTCTTGAGGCCCTCGAAACGGTTATAGAAAAGAGATTGCCCCATCCCGGTATCGAAGTGATTTTTACCGTGTCAGAGGAAGAAGGGCTTGTAGGGGCCAAGCGTCTAACAAGCGAAGATTTACAAGCTTCTATGGCTTTTATTGTAGATAGCTCTTCCGATCCAGGTCATATCGTAGTACAGGCGCCTTCTCATGTGAACCTCTCGTGGATTGTTGCCGGAAAAGCGGCTCATGCAGGAATTGCCCCTGAAAAAGGTGTGAATGCTATTGTAGCAGCAGCTGAAGGGATTGCTGCCATGAATATTGGCAGAATAGATCATGAGACAACCTCGAATGTGGGTATTATTCGTGGGGGTACAGCCACAAATATTGTTTGCGATAGCGTTTATGTAGAAGGAGAAGCCCGTTCTTTCTGTGAAAAAAAGCTGGAAGACCTTGTAAAGAGCATGGTAGACGCTATGGAGGCAGGGGTAGCAAAACGTGAGGCTTCCGTCCAGACGAAAGTTCAAAAATCCTATACAGGTTTTTCTCTAAAAGAGACCTCTCCGGTGGTACAGTGGGCGACCTCTGCCGTTAGGAGAAGTGGGTTGCTTCCAGTGCTTATCTCCACTGGAGGGGGAAGCGACGCTAATATCTTTAATGAAAAGGGTTTGCCGGCAGTGAACCTCGGAACTGGGGCTCAGAATGTCCACACCACAAAAGAATATATTTCCGAGCGGGATCTTTATACAATCGGAGATATTATTGTAGCTATTATGACGGGCGCATAGCGAGTTCTCTTAGTTACAATAGGAGCATCACCGTAGCGGGAACATGTAGCAGATCGAGAGGGCGTAGCTATTTTTTCTTGTTAAAATAGCCGCCCCATATGCTTCGAATATCGACCATGAAGACAAAGCCTCCGGCCTGACTTCCTATTTGCATTACCTTTTGACGGTCATTCCTGTCGCAGATGACCTTAAGAATTAACCGGGGGCCGTCTTTCCCTTCTCCTTCAACAATAGTGGTTCCAAAGCCTTCATCTCTAAGTCTTTCCGCAAGATGGCGACTTTCTTCGGTATCGTTTAGAATAATTTCTACGATAGTATGTCCTTTTAAAAGCTTTTCTTCCAATAAAGAGCCTAGGAAATTTCCCGTAGAGAAACCAAGAGCATAGGCGATAAAGCTTAAAGGACTGTTTAAACCCGCGTCGAGAACATATTTTAAACTCACGAGGTAGAGAGATATTTCGACGAAACCAATGGCCGATGCCTTGAATCGCTGGCCTTTGACAAGAAGAAGCATACGCATTGTAGCCAGAGAAACATCAGTACACCGGGCAAAAAATATTAATATAGTGGCAAGATTGAGTTCAAGGGACATATTTCTCCCTCCTCCGTTTGCCTATGACGAAACGTTCACTCCAGTCGGTGAATAGAAAAGCTTCTCACTCTCCTTCTCAGTTGTTGCGTTTTATAGCAAGCTCCGTGCGAGACATATATACTGGATGAGCTACACAGAGAGCTTCAACCTCTTCTCTGAATTCCTGGATTTTTGGGGGCTGGGAGTTTTCGAGAATTTTTATTATGAGCTGTGCCACAGCTTCTGTTTCTTCTTCCCTGAATCCGCGGCTTGTTACTCCGGCCAATCCAATGCGAATGCCGCTTGTTACGGTGGCCTTTTCTGGGTCGAAGGGAATGAGATTCATGTTTACTGTAATGCCAGCTTCTTCCAGTTTCTTTTCAGCCTCCCGACCTGTTATGTGTTTATTGCGCAGATCCACAAGCATGAGATGATTGTCCGTTCCCCCTGAGACAATGGTACAACCGTGAAGTCGAAGTATTTCAGCCATCTTTTTGGCATTTTTTAAAATTTGACGGGAATATAATTTGAACTCCTCTGTCATGGCGAGCTTAAAAGTAAGAGCTTTTGCTGCCATTATTTGGGGAATGGGACCACCCTGGATCCCAGGGAAAATAGCTTTATCTATACTGTCAGCATATTCCTTCCGGCAAAGAATGTTCCCTCCCCGTGCTCCTCGAAGAGTTTTAGTAGTGGTAAAAGTTATAAAATCAGCGTGTGGAACAGGGCTAGGATGGACGCCTGCAGCAACCAGCCCTGCAATGTGGGCCATATCCACCATAAAATAAGCGCCAACTTCGTGAGCTATATGAGCGAACCGTTCAAAATCGATATATCGTGAGTAGGCGCTGCCGCCAGCAATAATGAGCTTAGGATGAAGGGTGTGGGCCATTTCTTCCACGTGCTCATAATCTATGAGGCCAGTTTCTTTTTTTACTCCATAAGAATGAGCTTTAAAAATTTTCCCCGAAATATTGACGGGCGTTCCATGAGAAAGGTGTCCTCCATGGCGGAGGTCCATCCCAAGGATAGTGTCCCCAGGCTCTAAAATAGCCATAAAAACTGCGAGGTTAGCATTAACGCCAGAATGAGGCTGAACATTGGCATGCTCAGCACCAAAAAGTTTTTTAGCCCTTTCGATGGCAAGATTTTCGACAATATCAATAAACTTGCACCCACCATGATATCGCCTTCCAGGGTATCCTTCAGCGTATTTGTTCGTGAGGAGAGATCCCTGGGCTTCAAGAATAACTTCTGGAACAAAGTTTTCTGACGCTATGAGTTCAATGGTCAAATTTTGGCGCTGTTTTTCCCCTTCAATAGCAGCTCCCAACTCAGGATCAATAAAGTGGATCAGGTTCATTTATATACCTCCCTCTTTAGTGAGTAAAAAAGTGGCGCCGTGAAAAACAGCTTGAAGAGTGAGGCCATATAAAGAAGGGTGGAAGGAAAGAAAAAGGAACAACAAAATAAATCTCACCCCTTTAATCGCCCTTATTCTACGCCAAAAGGACGAAAATTTGCAATTGTATATGACATAAGCTGATCTCCTACCTGGTATTTCCCCAATTGCAGTAGCGGGTTCTCCATAAAGTTGAGTTTTGTACTCAATATAGTACTCATTTTAAGAATTTTTCATGACAAAAACTTTACAGAGATGGGTATTTAGACTATAAAAGATACTAGTTTGAGAACTATATCATTGTGAATGCAACATAAAGAGAGGAGGAGAGTGATTTTCATGAAGAAATATGTATTGAACATTCCAGATATGGCCTGTGGACATTGCGTAAAAAGAATTACAAAAGCTCTTGAAGAAAAGGGTTTTAGAAGCTTTGAGGTGATATTGGAAAATAAATCTGTCGTTATCGAGACCGATAACGTTGCTTTTGTTTTGGAAACTCTTGAAGAGGCAGGATACTCTGCTTCTGTGGCATAAAAGAGAAATAGAAAGTATAGAAAGGGAGCTTCGTTTTTATATGGTGCATAATCGTTCTTTTTTTTATTGCGTTGCAGCTTTTGTTTTTCTATGGGGACCCGTTCTTTACAAATGGTATGGAGGACCTGGTCGAGATATAGTCCTTCTTGTATGGGCTCTGCTTTTAGCTTGTGTTTGTCTTTTGAAGGATCGTTATGTTTTTGCTGTTCCTGCAGCAAAGATTCTTGCGTGGTTTCGTTCTGTTAATTCGGGGGAAACAGTGGATTTGCGAAATTCCGCGCCAGATTCTATTACGAAGAAATCTTCTTTGATGGGACAGTTGGGATGTATGCTTGCAGATTTCATAACGACATTCCGAAAAATTTTTTTAGAAATAATACAAAAATTACATTCTTTCACTTTTGCTTTTTTTCGGCTTGAAAGAAAGCTAGGTTCTTTTTCTCGTGCTTTTGAAGAGATGGCTCGAGAAGTAAACGAGGGGGTGCAAGCTGGGAATCAAGTTACAGATGCTATGCAGGCCCAATACGCTAGTTCAGAAGAGATTTCAACAACGGCTCAATCCCTTGCCCATCTAGCGGAGAATCTGAATGAGGTAGTAATCCGTGTTTCTGATCGGGCTGGCGATGGGCAAAAGAAGCTTGGCGATGCAGAAAGTTCTATTCGAGAGCTTGGTAAAGATGTTTTAGGAGTGGCTCAACGATCGGCCTCTCTCTCTGAAAAAGTGGCTTTAATCCAATCTGTGGTTCAAGTTTTGACAGGCATTTCAGATCAGACAAACCTTTTGGCCTTAAATGCTTCCATAGAAGCGGCTAGGGCTGGAGAGGCAGGGCGAGGTTTTGCCGTAGTGGCTGAAGAAGTCCGTAAGCTGGCAGAGGGAAGTCGCAAAGCGGCTCGAGATATAGGGGATAATCTGGAAGAGCTAGTTTCTGAGGTCCAGGGAGCTTCTAACGATGCTTCTGCTATTGTAGAGCGAGTAGAACAAACGGTAGTTCATGTTTCTGATGCTCTACAAGGAGTGGGAGATATTTTGAGCGATATTACAAGTGTTACTGAATCCACTCATCAGGTAGCATCAAGCGCACAGGAGCTTTCTGCTTCATCGCAAGAGTTGGCGACCTCTGCAGAGACTGTTACCAAACTCACTGGTTGCATGAAGAATGGATTCCAGCTTTTAGGGAGGAATGTAGATTCTTTCACGGAATCAGTGGCAGAACTCCTTGCTTTTACTCAGGAAGGCTCAAGTCAAGCCTATACTCTTTTAAAAAATATGGCTCGTGTCCAAGTAATAGAACGATGCGATTTTGCCGAAATTGCCGATGGGGCTATTCAAGCACATAAAGGATGGATCTCTCACCTTAAGGAGTATGTAGACGGAGGGAAATGGGATGTGGAAACAGATCCTACTCGATGTCAATTTGGGATATTCCTTTCCTTTATGGAGAAACCAGAAGTTATTGATGAACACCAGTGGAACGATCTTATGAAATGCCATGAAGAGCTGCATCGTCTCGGACACAGCGTTTTTGATGCTATGGAAGCAGGAAAAATCCAAGATGCTAAAAATGTATGCGCTCAGGCGTTAAAGATAAGCCAGACATTGGTAAAAAGCTTGGAACATATGAGCGCTCTTTGTCGACAGGGAGAAGAGTGTCGAGACTATCGGACAGGTCTTGTTCCTGTCGGGAAATAAGAAAATAAGTGTAAATTGGTAGATCTATAATAAAGTACCTTGGCAAGGGCCGATTTCTTTCTGAGACAGAGAGAGGTCGGCCCTTTTTACATACATATAGAGGGTATTATGATATGATATTTATAAATCCTATCTTTTTAATAGTCTTTTTATAGAGAGAAAAAGGAGTGAAGGAAATAATGGGAAATGAAGAAAGTGCTAAAAAAGTTTCTTTTTCTGTAACAGGTATGACATGCGCAACCTGTGCCAGAATGGTTGAACGATCTCTAAAAAAAGTGGATGGTGTCGTTTTTGCCGGCGTGAATCTTGCCACAGAGACGGCATTTGTTGTTCTTGAGAAGGATGTTCCCATGGAAATTTTAGAAGAAGCTGTTCGTAACGCTGGATATAATGTTTCCTACGAGGCACCGGAAGATCTGGATCGTCGTCGTTACCAGATTGCCCGCAAAAATTTAATTCTCAGCTGGATTCTTACTGTTCCTCTAATGGCTTTCATGTTTGCTCATATGGCAGGTTTTCATATGCCGTGGTTCCCATTGGTCGAGATTTTAGGCGGTGCCATTGTCCTTTTTGGGGCGGGGCACTCTTCTATGCAAGGAGCTTGGATTGCTCTTACACATTCTCATGCGAATATGGATGTCCTCGTCTCTTTGGGAGCTCTCGCTGCATGGGCTACTTCTCTTCTCTCTTTGAGCGGTGTGCATGTAACCTCTTTTGGATCTATTGGAGCAATGATTATTGCTTTACATGTGACCGGTCGTTTTATCGAGTCTCACTTAAGAGATCGGGCTTCCAAGGAGATAAAGGCCTTATTGGAAATTCAAGCTCGAGAAGCACGGGTTCTTAACGAAAATGGTACGGAAATAGCCATTCCTATTGAAGCAGTAAAAGAAGGCTTTACCCTCATTGTTCGTCCAGGAGAAAGAATTCCTGCAGATGGGCGTATTACAGATGGAATCACATCAGTAGATGAATCTATGATTACTGGGGAGTCCTTACCTGTGCAGAAAAAACAAGGTGATAGCGTAACAGGAGGTTCTCTGAACCTTACAGGTCCTTTAAAAGTTCAGGCAACACACGTTGGAGAGGATAGCTTCCTTTCACAGATGATCTCTCTTATTCAGGAAGCCCAAGGGGCAAAAATTCCTATACAGGCCTTTGCCGATCGCGTTACGAACTATTTTGTCCCTGCCGTAGCAACTCTTGCCCTTATAAGTGCTTTTTTCTGGTATTTTGGGGTGGATCGGTTCGGCTTTTTTCTTGATACCGCTGCTCGCTACCTCCCATGGGTTACAACTGTCAGAGATCCCCTCTCTCTTGCCATTTTTGGCTTTATATCCACCATTGTCATTGCTTGTCCCTGTGCCTTGGGGCTTGCCACTCCTATGGCTCTTATTACGGGGACTGGCGCGGCTTCAAGGAAGGGACTTATTATTCGAAATGCTGAAGCCATCCAAACGGCGAAAGAAGTTGGGATTGTGCTCATGGATAAAACAGGGACCCTTACCCAAGGGCATCCTTCTGTTGTAGATATCCAGGTCTCCGAAGAGGATTTAGAGGCTGTTGCGGCATTGGAGCGGCATTCTCTCCATCCCTTGGCGAAAGCTGTAGCAGCAGTGAAAAGAACGGACATAGAACCTAATTCCGTGGAGGAGATTATGGGAGAGGGAGTTAAAGGAACCATACGGGGAGAGGAATACTTTATTGGGAAACCTCAGGATCCTTCAAGGTACAATGAACAGCTTCTGTTGGGGCGTACGGTAGTAGAGGTTCAAAAGGGTGGCGTAGTTGTGGGGTTTCTTGCGATAGAAGATTCTCTTCGGGAGGATGGGGTTCGGGCAGTATCTCATCTGAAGAAGCTTGGCATTGTTCCTGTAATGGTGACAGGAGATAATGAAAGGACTGCGCAAGCGGTTGCCAAGCAAGTAGGAATTAATGAAGTTTATGCCGGAGTTCGGCCGGGAGAAAAATTGGATATATTGAGAAGATATCAAGCTATGGGGCGAAAGGTTCTTATGGTTGGAGATGGGATGAATGATGCGGCAGCATTAAAGGGCGCAGACATTGGCGTAGCTATTGGCTCTGGCACCGATCTTGCCATTGACAGCGCAGATATGGTAGTAGTGAAAGGTGGAGTTTCTGCTATTGTTGATGCCATCCATATCTCAAGGCAAACTTTTACGGTTATTCGTCAAAATCTTTTCTGGGCTTTCGCCTATAATATTATTGCTATTCCTTTAGCTATGGGGGCCCTGCTCCATCCTGCAATTGCTGAAACAGCTATGGCGTTTAGTTCCATCTCTGTTATTTTGAATTCCATGCGGATTCGTTCCTAAAAGATCCCGTTACAAGAGTCAAAAGAATATATGGACAAAGCTTCCTTTGCCCACTTAAAAGTTAGAAGAGACCGCCTTTTTAGGCGGTCTCTGTATTTTCTACACTAGCAATGACCGTGACAGCCTGAACAGCCTCCGCCGCACCCGCTGCACCCACCATTACGGAGAGCATCGATAGCGGGTACGAATACATCAAGAATATCTTCCAGGTCATTCACCCCTTCATCAGCATCGGTGAGACCAAAAGCTTCTTTTATTGCAGGAACTGTATCGGCACCATCTACAATAGCCTGTACTATGTCACGGAGCGTAATGTCTTTCGACGTAATGACCACAGTTTCTCCAGGAACCATACCCCAGTCCATATTCTTTACCTCCTTATAGAAAACATGGTGGTATTGTAAAGGAAAAGAAGGAAAAAATAAATAGAATATTTTCAGGCTCTCCTTTCCTGTATGACTCCTTTGTTTCCATGAATGTGAAGGGTTTTTAGGCTCGGTTGTTTTTATCTTTTTTATCTCAAAAATATTATTAATAAGGGATAATTTTTTATGAAAAAAAGAAAAATGCTTTTAAAAAATAAATTGTATTGACTTTTTTGTCGAATAGAGTGTAAAGTAATAAATACAATAAAACTTCAGCAGGTGTACGGGAAGTCCGGTGAAAAACCGGCGCGGACCCGCCACTGTGTGCTTGATGATGGGACCATATACCACTGGAAAGAGTTCTTTTCTGGGAAGGGGGGCCCAAAGAGTGAGAGCAAGCCAGGAGACCGGCCTGATGAAGAGATGCAAGTTCCCGCGAGGATTCGGGAAGGCTTGTGGAAAAGCCTCTCTTAAAAGATAAAGGGGCAATTTCGCTTTTAAACTCTTAGCCTTTAATGGCCGTCCTCGGGGGACGGCCATTTTTTATTATAGGAGGATGAGAGTTATGAAGCGGGAGCACGTGGATTTGTTCCAGAACTCCGTAAACCCAAGTAGGTTTACTTTGCTTGAGCAGACGGTAAATGCGCTGGAAGCAAATGGCACATCTCTTCCAGAAGAATATACACGCAGCACCATCCTTTCTCCCATAGATCGATACATTTCCTATGTGAATGGATGTTTGAACAGGGACGGAAATATTGTGATTTCCGCAGATTTTCTTGAGAATTCGCGCTTACTCATTAACACATTGCGGAAAGATATTGAGGCTATTTCTGTTCCTCACGAAGAAGACCTCCAACTCAAGGGCAGAGAAAAGGCTCTCTTTGTTGAAGCTCACCTCAATCTTATCAATGCTGCTCGAGATTGGATGAGCGCTGTTGCTTCGGAGTCTTCAAGCGAGACAATAAAGATCTATCTTTTATATTGCCGAGCCTGCCTCCGTTCTTTGAGGCTTTTAGAACCTTTATGGTGTAGTCGTGAAAAGGAGGCCATCGCATAATGAATTGTCAGAACCATCCCCTTTCTCCTCTTTTTGCTCCACGTAGCATTGCTATTGTAGGAGCGTCTGCCAATCTTGATAGCCTTACTGGGCGTACGGTTAAAGCGTTACAACGTTTCGGATATGATGGGACTATCTACCCCGTTAATCCCAAATACGACACGGTAGGAGGTCTCCCCTGCTATAAAGATTTAGCTCATATCCCTACTTCAACTGATGTGGCTCTTATTAGTGTCAAGGCCCATCTTGTCCCATCTATTCTTCGAACATGCGTTCAAAAAGATATTCATCATGTGATTATTTATTCCTCTGGTTTTGCTGAAGCTGGCGATGGGTCTCTCCAAAAAGAAATGATGGATGTTGCTCGTGGAGGAAATATCCGCATTCTGGGGCCTAACTGTCAAGGGCTTCTGAACCTCTCTGAAGGAATACCCCTCACTTTCTCGGGAGCTCTTTACAATGCAGAACCTCCAGCGCCTGGACACGTGGCCTTTGTTTCTCAAAGCGGAGCGTTTGGTTTTTCTTCTTTTGGTGTGGGGCTTGATTATGGCGTTCGATATCGATATGTGGTGACGACAGGGAATCAAGCTGACATCGACGCTGTAGAGTGTGCCGGATATGTTATTACCGATCCGGAAGTTCGCCTTCTCATGATGTATCTTGAAGGCATTGAAAACGGGGAACGCTTTCTGGAACTGGTTCGAGAAGCGAGAGAACGAGATATTGCAGTAGCCGTATTAAAGGCGGGGCGTTCCCCCTCTGCTCAAAAAGCTGCGCGTAGCCATACGGCAGCTCTTACGGGAGATGACGCTGTCTGGAACGCAATTTTTGCCCAATATGGTGTTATTCCCTTAAAAGACATGGACGATATTATTGGCATAGGGCAGCTTTTTGGTGCTGCTCCTCGTACTGCTGGTGATAAGGCTGCTATTCTTACTACTTCTGGTGGTGCTGGTATTGTTATGGCTGATTGTCTTAGTGATTTAAAAATGAAGGTCCCCGAGTTTTCAAATCAAACTCGTCAGGAAATTGGGGAGGCGATTCCCTCTTTTGGTGCCTCGAGAAACCCAGTGGATATGACAGTTCAGATTTCAGAAAAGCCGGATAATTTTCGTCACGTTCTTAATGCGGCTCTTCATGACCCTAATATAGACATGGTAATCACCGCTCTCTCCATGATTGTTGGCGATGCTGGGGCTCTGATGGCAGATGAGTTGATTAAGAGCTACCAGAACACAAATAAGCCTCAAGCAGCAGTATGGATGATTGACAACGATCATGGGGGAGCCTTTATTGAGCGTCTCAAAGCATCTGGTTTCCCTATATTTCAAAGTTTCAGACAGTGTGCACGAGCTTTGAAGGCTTTAAGAAATTGGGAGAATCGACTCCCCTTCCCTGTCACGAAAGTAGCGTATCGAGATCCTATATTGCGCTCTTTCCCTCCTAAATTGACAGAGTACGATGCAAAGCGATTGCTGGATAGATATCATATTCCTGTAACAAAGGAACGGCTTTGTCGCGATATGGAGGAGGCTTTTGATGCGGCGGAAGAAATTGGTTTCCCCGTGGCGCTCAAAGGTATGTCTGCAGAAATTTTTCATAAAACGGAAGCTGATATTGTTACATTGGATATTCGTTCTTTTGATGAAATGCGCCATGCTTTGAAACGGACGAGAGAAAATTTAAAAAAACATGTTTCAGATCATGAGATACAAGGGTTTCTCGTTCAGGAAATGGTAAAAGGTGGCATGGAGTGTATTGTGGGAGTAAAGCGAGATCCGGTTTTTGGCCCTATTGTAGCCGTAGGTTTAGGGGGTATTTATGTAGAGGTGCTCAGTGACGTATCTCTTCGTCATGCCCCGGTAGATGAAAAAGAAGCACTCTGTATGATAAAGAAGCTGAAAGGGTACGGTTTCCTCTCAGGAGCGAGGGGACAGCGGCATAGAGATGTGGAGGCGTTGGCGAAAATTGTAAGTAAGGTTTCCCAATTGGCATGCATAGAAGAAGATTTACTAGAGCTCGATATCAATCCTGTTTTCGTCATGCCTGAAGGAGAAGGAGCAGTAGCCGCAGATGCTCTTGTAATTCGGCGAAATGGATATTGAAAGGAGGCCGCTTTCCCCTCAAGGCACGTAGACAATATAGTGTAGCTTGCAAGACTATGTAGTTGCCATCATTACCCATTTGTTCAGCACCCCGAATGTTAGATTTCAAATCTAACATTTGGGGTGTACTTTTCTAAAGATCCTGCCTTTTTTTGGTTTATCCGGGATTTAACGGTATAATATATTAATGTCAAACTATATAAACAAATATAAATATATGAAGGAGGAATGATCAGTGGCCTGTGCTCCCGTTTACGAAACAAGGCCGGTACGTATTCAGCGCGATATAAAACACATTGCTTCATTGGGGAAAGACAAGGCCGGACGAACCTGTTTTACCTATAGTCAACAGGATAAAGACGTTCGTGATTTTTTGATTGAAACGCTTCAAGGTCTGAATCTCTCTATTGCAGTGGATGGGGTAGGGAATATTCGTGCTCGATATGAAGGAAAGAGTCCTGATGCTCCTATAGTGATGAGTGGTTCTCACATTGATTCCGTGCGGCAGGGCGGGAAATTTGACGGTGTGGCCGGTGTTGTCGCGGCCCTTGAAGCGGTGCGAACAATGGTAGATGAAGGGCTTGTTCCGATACATCCGGTGGAAGTTGTTATCTTCTCTGAGGAAGAAGGGGCGAACTTTGGGCCTTGCTGCGCTGGCAGCAAAGCTATGATTGGCCGATATACAGTGAAAGACTTGAAAAAACTGAAAACCCCAGCAGGTACGTCTATGTACACTATGGCTCAAGAGTGTGGTTATAATCCAGATTCCATGCCTAACAGTGTTTTACGTCCTGGAGATGTAAAAGCTTTTTTAGAGCTTCATATAGAACAGGGGCCATCTCTTGATGCAGCAGGTGTTCCAATAGGAATTGTGGAAGCTATTAACGGTCTTCGGCAGATGAGGGTAGACGTTCGAGGCGTGGCGAATCATGCAGGAGGAACTCTTATGGCCTTGCGGCAAGATAGTCTCCTTGCTGCTTCCCGTATGATTCTAGCAGTAGAAGAAATCGTGCGGGAGGAAGGGGCTGATACTACAGTGGGAACTGTAGGACACATAGAGTGCAGCCCAAATGTATGGAATATTATTCCAGGGAGAGTAACTTTTTCTATTGATATTCGCGATGTCTGTGAGAAGACAATGGATAGAGTTGTAGAGAAAGTGAAAGAGCGCATCCAAGATATTGCAACAGCATGTCATGTAGAAAGCAGAGTCTCTTCCCTTGCTTCTTTGGAAGCGGTGCGTCTCTCCCCTCAAGTTATCGAAGTTTTGGAGAAAAAAGCTAAAGAGCTAGGTACCCCTTACAAAAAAATAAATAGTGGGGCTGTTCATGATGCGGTACTGCTTCGATCTATAACTGATGTAGGTATGATCTTTGTCCCAAGCATTGGGGGGCGAAGTCATTGTCCAGAGGAAGAGACAGATGTTGAAGATATTAAGAAGGGTGCAGATATTCTTCTTGCTTCTATTCTGGAATTAGCAGGTTTTGTAAAAGAATAGCGTATTCGTTATGCCAGTTCTCTATTCCACAGCGCTAGACCTAGAAGGGATGCCCCTTCTAGGTCTGCGATAGAGTGTCTTTACAGAAAAAGTTAAGCGAGCCGTTTTTTCTCCTGCCCATGAATAAGAGCATCTTTTGCTGCCATAATTAAAAGTTGTAAACGGTTGTCGTTATTTGTTCGACTTGTACCGGGATCGAGGTCGAGGCAGAGCAAATCCAGCTCAGGGTAGAGTCGACGCAACACGCCTTCTACTCCTTTCCCTGTAATATGGTTGGCAAGACATCCAAAAGGCTGAAGGCATACGATATGGTTGATGCCCTTCTCTAACATATCAATCATTTCTGCGGGGAGTAACCACCCTTCTCCAGCTTGATTGGCCAGACTGGTGACGCGAGTTACTTTCTTAGAGAGGGTTTTGAGAGTTTGACGAGGCAGTGCGAAACGGAAATTCTTTAAAACGGCCTCTAATTTACTTTCAAAATAACCTGTTAACGTTTCCATAAAAAGATTTCCTAGAACATCGAGTAATCCTGGTTCACATAGATACGCCTTCCAGTTATAGACATCGCTTCGGAATTTCATAAAGAAAAAGGACGAGAGAGGGGGCAGCACTGGTTCAACACCATGGGCGATAAGTTTATCTACAAGAAAATCTTGGGCGAACTCGTTATAATTTACAAATATCTCTCCCACAATTCCTATTCGCGGAATGTCCTCTTCTTTCATGGGAAGCCCATTAAATGTAGCGACTGCTTCTTCCATAAGGTCTATAAGTTCTGAAAAAGTCCCTCTATTTTTAAGGAAATCTCCAAGATGGCGAAGGTATTTCAGGTAAATAGTCTTTGCACTTCCACCTGAAAACTCTCTTGGGGCCGTAGAGAGAAAGAGAGAGGCTAAAAGATCAGCTCCGAGTAAGCCGTAGAGTAAGCCCTGTGCAGCATCTTTTTTAGAGACATAAAACCCCGCCGTTTCAAAATTTTCTACACCGAAAGTAGGGACTTCCACATCGGGGAAACCGGCGCTTGCTAAAGCTTTTCGGGCGAGTGGCACATAATTAGTTGCTCGACACTGTCCCCCAGTTTGAGTGAGAAGAACAGCGGCGTTTTTAGCTGTATATTGCTTTTCCATAAAGGCTTTGAGAATGTCACCAATAACTACAATAGCTGGATAACACATATCGTTATGAACATATTCCAACCCGATATCTACAGATTGCTGCGTTTGCGGAGGAAGAATTTCTGCTTCGAGGCCTAATCCTTGTAGAAGAGAAGGTAACAAAGGTGAATAGAGAGCAGAAAACCAAGGCATAACGAGTTTCTTTCGTGAAATCTTTTGTTCCTCATGGAAGAAATTTTCATATTTTTGTGAAGGTGAAGGTCGATTGAATTCAAGAATGGAGCGGAGTCGAATCCTTGCTGCTCCAAGATTAGTGATCTCATCTATTTTTATGAGAGAGTAACTGCATCCTGCTTCTCGTACGATAGCTTCCAGCTCATCTCCTGTTACAGCGTCAACTCCACATCCGAATGATGATATGTGAACTAAATCGAGGCCTTCCTTGGCGGTAGCCTTGGCACCAGCATAAAGACGGTTAGTATAGGCCCATTGAGTGACGACCTTGCAGTTACTGAGACTATGTCCTGGGAAATGTGCTGTTAGGAGGTCAGCCGGTATGGCATCAGCCCCGAGATCAGCGATAAGGTCAAATATCCCATGATTAATGAGAGGGTCCATATGGTAAGGGCGACAGGCTATAGCCAATATATGTCGTTTCGCAGCTCTGCTTTCATCGAGAGCTTTTTGGGCCTCCTCTCGTACCGTTTTTTCGTAATGTTGTTGAGCATGGAGAGCGATTTTAAAAGCAACTGCCACACGATGCCTGTTTATTCCCAAGAACTTCCCATACTCGTGGACTTGTTTATTGAAAAGGACGGGTTTTCTTAAAGAAAAAACAGGGCTATCCAAGGGGATGTGATATTGCCCTTCGGGGTCGAGAGCGCTTCTGATTACATCGGCGTAGCTACAGACGACAGGGCAGTTATAGCTGTTATTTGCTGTTCTAATTTCATTCCGCTCATGAACAATAATAGGCATAAAGATACGGTCTACTCCCATTTCCGTAAGGGCTACAATATGACCGTGAGCAAGTTTTGCCGGGAAGCAGATGTTTTCAGCCATAACGGACGATACGCCTCGTTCATGAATGTTTTCATCGGAAGGGGGAGAAAGTACCACTTTATAACCACACTCTCTGAAGAACGTACACCAGAAAGGATAAAGCTCATACATGCTTAATGCCCTGGGAATTCCAATGGTTCCCGCGGGGGAGCCTGTCGGCTCTGTGGGACAGTTGAAGAGAGTGTCGTAGCGAGTCTTGAAGAAATTATGCCCCCGCGCAACTCTTTGTCCATTATTGAAAATCTTTCTACATCTGTTTCCAGTATAAAATTTTTGCCCATTTGAAAAAGTAAGGCTCGTTACGGCACAACTGTTGGTACATCCATGACAGCGGAAATTTTGGGCGGAAGGTTCTTCCCATGTCTCCAGAATATGGGAAATATCCTTATGTTCCCCTTCCACCGCCTCCTCCTGCCACTGCTTTGCTGTATAAATAGCTGCTCCCCATGCCCCCATAAGACCAGCTTCTACTGGCCTTACTACGCGGCGCTTGGTAATGACTTCGAGAGCTCTTAGGATTGCAGGATTTTGGAATGTCCCTCCTTGAACGACAATAACAGGTCCAAGTTCGCTATAGTCACGTATTTTAAGGACTTTATGGAGAGAATTTCGTATTACAGAGTATGCCAAGCCAGCGGCAATGTCTCGAATATCTCTTCCTTCGTTAAGAGCCTGCTTTACGCTTGAGTTCATAAAAACCGTACATCGAGTCCCAAGATCGCAAGGGTGTTTAGCTTCGCAAGCATATTGAGCAAAAGATTCCATAGAAAGCCCCAGAGACTCGGCAAATGTTTGGATAAAGCTTCCACACCCAGAAGAACAGGCTTCATTGAGTTTTATAGTTTCTAGGTGGTTGTCTTTGATGCTCATGGCCTTCATGTCTTGTCCACCGATATCGAGAATAAAAGAGACGTTGGGGCATAGGGTGCGAGCCGCAATGAAATGCGCCATAGTCTCTACAAGGCTATGGTGAAGTTCCAAAGCTTTCCTTATTAAATCTTCCCCGTAACCAGTACTGGCTCCTGCCACAATAGAGAGGTCTTCTCGATGGTTTTCCATGAGAGTTTTCTTAAAACTGGTCAGGGCACGATGGGTAATTTCCAGAACATCCCCTTTATTTGTTTCATAGTGGGAAAGAACCATCTTGTGATTTTTGTCTATGAGGACGAGTTTTGTAGTAGTGGAACCAGAATCTACACCAAGAAAAAGGGGGCCCTCCGCTTTTTGGACTGAGACGGAGGGAAGGGAGTATTGCTTGTGACGTTCTTCCCAAAAGCCTCTCTCTTTTTTGCTCTCGAATAGAGGAGGTAAATCTGTCCTAATGATATGAATATGTCCTGATTTTTCTGACAAACGAGATATAAGTTTGCCCAAAGATAGGCTGTTTTCCTCGTTGCTTTCATGAAAAAGGGCAGTGCCGAGGGCTGGCAATAATCTGGGATGGTCATATGCAGCAATGTCCTGATTTTGATCGAGTCCCAGATAAGAGACGAAAGATTGGCGCAAGCCGGGGAAGAAAGAAAGGGGGCCGCCGGCAAAGAGTACTTGACCGCGAATGGTTCTCCCACGAGAGAGTGAGGAGAGAACATGAAGGGCAATGGACTTAAAGACAGAGGCGACAATATCCTCCGGTTTAGCTCGTTGTGCCAGAAGAGACTGAATATCTGTTTTGGCAAAAACGCCACATCGAGAGGCAATAGTGTAAATAGCTTTCCCTTTGGAAGAGAGAGTGTTGAGAGAATCGAGACCAACACCTAACAACGATGCAATTTGATCGATAAAAGCTCCTGTCCCACCGGCGCAAGCTCCATTCATGTTCATATCGGGGTTGAGGTTATCGTCGAAGAAGATCATTTTAGAATCTTCTCCGCCAAGTTCTATCATGGTTCGCACTTTCGGCATCCTGCGACGAATATAGCGAGCTGCCGCCACTACTTCCTGCACAAAGGGGAGGGAAAACTGTGAGGCCATATTCATTCCTGCCGAACCGGTGATAGCGACGTCAAGAGCCATATCTCCTAATTTTTCAGCGCATAAGTGAAGAATGGAAAGAAGAGTTCCAGAAGGATCTGTGTTGTGTCGTTCATAAGCAGAAAAAAGCAACTGCCCCTCGGGATGACATACCACAACCTTCACTGTAGTTGAACCAAGATCAATGCCCATAGGAAAAACTGTTTCCATGAATATCACCTGCTTGGCACAGCTACGATGAAAACAATGCTATGCTTATAGTTCTTTAATTGTACCTTCCAAAAGGGTAAATGCACAAGGAATTAGAGATAATAGCATGAGGAAGAATGCAGTTAATCTCTTGTGAGAGGCATTTCGCTGCCTTTATTGAAAGAAATCTCTACTTTTTCCCCGTCACTTCTCTGGCGATCTTCCCGGCTTAAAATATCTACCTCAATGGTTTGTCCACTTACATCCACAAAATAGGTTGTTATGGCACCTTTAAACTGGCGTCCGCTAATATATCCTGAAAGGATGCCTTTCTCATAAGAGAAAGAAAGATCTTCTGGGTGAATGGCTACTTTCTCTCCCCCCTTGAGGGTTATGATGTTGCTTCGTCCAATAAAATCGGCGACGAAGGAGTTTTCTGCGCGCCTATAGATGTCTTGAGGGGTCCCAATTTGTATGATTTGTCCTTTTTCCATAACGACAATCCTATGGGAGAGAGCCAGCGCCTCTTCCTGATCGTGGGTAACGTAAAGAGTCGTAATTCCCAAACTACTTTGAATCTGGAAAATTTCGCGCCTCATACGCACCCGAAGCTTCGCATCAAGATTGCTAAGAGGTTCGTCAAGAAGAAGAACTTTAGGTCTTGTTACAAGAGCTCTGGCAAGAGCAACTCGTTGCTGCTCTCCTCCGCTTAATTGCCCGATTGTTTTTGAGCCGGAGAGAGGGAGTCCTACTTTCTCGAGCATCTCCATTCCCATAGTACAGGCTTTTTCCCGGGGAATTTTTCGAAACTTAAGTCCGTATATTACATTTTCAAGTACTGTCATATGAGGGAAAAGAGCATAGCTTTGAAAAACAGTAGCTGTTGGTCGTTTTTCCGGAGGAAGAGCTGTAATATCGTCCCCTTCGAGAATAATGTGTCCATTGTCTGGCTTAAGAAACCCTCCCACCATGCGGAGCGTTGTGGTTTTTCCACAGCCACTTGGACCAAGAAGAGCTACAAGTTCCCCTTCTTCTATATCAATAGAAAAATTGTGCACAGCATAAAGGTGCCCAAATTTTTTATCGAGTCGCTTCAATTGAAGGTACATGGCTTCTCCTCACTTTTTTAGACGAATTCTTTCCCTTGTGAAGCAAAACATAAGAGAAAGCAGCGTTAATGATCATTACCACAATAATAATAACGGAGGCCATAACAGACCCTACTCCTATATCCCCTTGTTGTATGGCATCGAACATTTCGACGGTGGCAACTTTTGTATAAGGGGTAATTAAGAAAATAATGCCACCAATAGTAGTCATAGTAAAAGTAAAGGTGTTAATGAAACTTACCAGAAAAGTAGATTTTAAGAGAGGCAGAATAACATCTTTTAACACGTAAATATCGCTCCCACCCTGGTCTTTCACGGCATCTTCAAGCTCTGTGTTGATTTGATTGAGCACAGAAATTCCACTTTTTATGCCCAGAGTCAACTGGCGGTAAATACAGTTCGTGATAACAAGGAAGCCAGTTCCTAGAAAAAACTCTGGTAACCAGTTAAAGGCGAGAAGGTAGGCAATCCCGAAAAATGGACCCGGTAAAATAAAAGGGAGGTCGGCGATGAAATCAATGACTCTTGCCATAGGCCTATTCTTTCTTCCTAAAAACCAGGCGAGAAGAACTCCCATAATGCCTGCTGTCAGCGCTGCTATTACAGAGTATTGGATGCTACGAATAAGGCTGCTGAGTTTGGTGAGCTTCAAGATTTTTATATGCTGAAGGGTGAAAGAAAAGTTCACTCCCCAGGTTTTTGTAAAAGCACCACAGAAAATAGTTCCATACTTCATAAGTTCAAAGAAAACAAATCCCCATGTACCAATAAAGACTATACAGTTGACCCATAAAGGCAATCCAAGTAAGTCCTCATCTACGCTTGCTGTTTTTGAAGAAAGCATGGGAACTTTTCCCAGAATCTTCCTGTACAGAAGGAAGACGATGAAAGCAGGGATTAAAAGAAGCGTGGAAATAGCAGAGGCCTTCGGGAAATCGTAGCTCCCGATGGCAGTCATATATGCTTGCGTAGCCAAAACATTATAATTCCCGCCAATGAACATAGGAGTTCCGAAGTCAGAAAGGGAACGAATAAAAACAATAAGAGCTGCCGTGATAATTCCGGGCTTTGCTAAAGGAAGGGTAATGCGCCAAAGAGTATGCCAACGACTGGCCCCCAAGTCAAGAGAAGCCTGTTCCAGACTTTGATCAACTCCCTGAAGAACAGCAATAATCAGGAAGGCAGCAATGGTGGCAAAACTGATGGATTCAATAAGAATGACGCCATGGGGTCCATAAGGACTCCAATGCAAGCCCAGCAGTTTCCATGTAACGAGCCCACGCCGGCCAAAAAGCATGATATATGCTAATGACGATACGAAAGGGGGAGAAATAAGAGAAAGAAGCAGAACCGCAAGCACTACCTTTTTACCCTTATTTTTTGAATGGGTAACATAAAGAGCACAGCAAAGGCCGATAAAAAGGGCGAAAAAAGTAGTCCATAATCCTACAAAAAGGCTGTTGCGCACAAGGGACTGATTGATAGTAAAAAGATCTCTGTAGTGTTCAAGGCTGAAAACACCATGAACAAAAACGCTCTCTTTCAATACAGCTAAAGTGGGCCAGAGAATGAAGATAAAAACATTAACGGCTAAAAAAAGATAAAGACAAAAGGGGGCATCAAAAGATGCCCCGCAAAGTTTACTGCTCCGCTTTACTGCCAAATTCCTTCTGCCACCTTTCAATGATGCTCTTTCTCATTTCACCGGACTTTACAGCATCGACAACAACAATCTTGGCCTCTTTAAGCCCCCGCAAATATTCTGGGACATCTGCGTCAGGTCTTGTCCCGACTTTGGCAGTGTGAGCCATTTGGACTTCTTGTCCTCGCTTTGAAAGGCACCAGTCGACGAAAGCTTTAGCTGCTTCCATATTTTTTGCGCCCTTCATGATAGCAATGGGTGAAATAAAGCCAGGTGTTCCTTCTTCTGGAAAAATTGATACTACAGGGTACCCTTGTTCAATAAGCTTTACGCCACAGTCATAGGGATCGATGCCAATGGCGACTTCTCCAAGAGAAGCTTTATTAGGAGGGGCAGCTCCTCTTTTAGTATAAAAGGGGATGTTAGAATCGAGTTTATTGATATACTCCCAACCTTGTTCTTCTCCAAAAATTTGAATAAGGTGAAAAAGGACAGAGTAATTTGTACCGGAGATAGCAGGATTGCTCATAAGAATCTCCCCTTTATACTCTGGTTTCCCAAGGTCTGCCCAGCTCTTTGGCATAGGGAGTCCTTTTTCTTTCATAACGTCTTTATTGATAAGAAAATCCACTGCGCATACAGATAAACCAGTCCAATATCCGTCGGGATCCTTATATTCCGCAGGGATTTTTTCTGATTCTGGGGATATATAAGGTTCAAGGAACCCCTCTCGTGCTGCTTCCACGTAGCTATCGACCCCACCACTAAACCAGGCATCAGCAAGAACTTTACCTTTAGCGGCTCTAAGACGAGTGAGCACTTCGCCAGAAGACATGTTCAAGTAGTTTACCTTAATGCCAGTATCTTTAGTAAACTCTGCCATAATTTCATCAATACCAGTAGCTGCAATAAAAATACTGATAGTCTGTCCAGCCAAGGGTTTATCGGCACTGGCAAAAGCCATAGGGCCAGAAAACATAACAAGACAGGCGAGTAAAAGGGCTGCAAGTACTTTTTTCACGGTGTGTCCTCCTTAGTTTATTTGTTTAAGTAATATGCATTATTCCGAGGACTCATATTAAGTGAAAGGGAGGTAGTAGTCAATATTGCCATGAGTATTATTCCTATATTTATTATGTGAGTTTTTGGCAGCAACTTTAAATTGCTTCTCTTCCTTTTTTTGGGGGGAGTTTATGTGTCGTAATTTGGAATTTCTTATCATATAGAATTGAATTATAAATATAGAACAAGAGCTGTCTTGTAAGACAGCTCTTGTTCTAGCGTGTATTGGGAGGTGTGGTGCTTTTGTGTTTCCCTATTGCAATTCTTTTGATGCGATAGCTTTGAACTCTTCGTCTGTAAGAAGGCGACGGTTCTTTATGCCAAAATCCTTAACTTCAGCAAGAATATTCCGCATCTGGTCTTCTGTTGCCTTTATACCGAGTTTCTCAAGATTGACTTCAACAGATTTGACGCCGCTTTTCTTCCCAAGTACTATCTGAGGCTCATTTCCCACAAATTCCGGATTCAGAGAGAACATGGCAAGAGGTTTTTCTCTCAACATCTCAATGCCGATGCCAGATTCTCTGGTGAAGATGCGATCGCCAATAATAGGTTCATTCCCTGCAAGAGGGACGTTGCACATAGCAGATATTTCATCGGCAATTTTTTTGAAGGCTCCAAAGTCTGTGCCATAGTCCATATTAAACATAACTTTTAGTGCCATGAGCACCTGGAAAAGGGATGTGTTTCCAGTACGTTCGCCTAAACTATTCAAGCATGTGTGGATAACGTCTGCTCCTCCTTCTACAGCAGCGAGGCTGTTGGCTAGGGCCATACCAAAATCGTTATGTGTGTGGACTTCAACAGAAAGTCCGGTAAGGTTTTTGACCCTGCGTACAAGTTGGAACATGGCTCCCGGAAGGATACATCCTGTAGTGTCAACAACTCCCACACTGTCGGGAGCACAATAGTCGCAAACGGAGCCTAGAAGGTTCTTAAGATCTTCCCAATCAGCTCGGGTTGTATCGTAAGGGAAAAGCACCGTATATAAGCCAGCATCTTTCGATGCTTTGACTGCTTCTTTCGTTTTTTTTGCCACGTCTTCCCATGTCCAGCCAAATTGATAGAGGAGCTTGGGCTTTCCTATAGGAACCTCAATGACGACTCCATGAGCCCCACATTCCGTAGCCATCTCTATATCTTTGACCATAGCTCGGGCAAATGTGAATATTTTTGCTGGAAGATTGTCTTTTACAATAGATTTAATGGCTTCCTTATCTGCCTCGGATACGGCAGGCATACCGGCTTCAATACGTTCAACACCCATATTGGCAAGAATACGAGCGATTTTCAGCTTGTCTTCAGGAGTGAAGACAACTCCTGGAGTTTGCTCCCCATCTCGAAGGGTTGCGTCATGAATTTGAACATGCTCAGGTAGAGCCAATGTTTGACGATATTCTTCGTTGAACGGGCTTGTCCACCAGTTCTCTGTTTGGTAGTGTGTCATTTTATTTTTTCCCCTCCTTTAAAACTTCCGGGTTGACAATATAATCTGGTTTTTCTCCACGTAACACGCGAACAACGGCTTCTGCAGCACCTGTCGCCATTCTATAGATGGCTTCATACGTTAGAGCTGCGCTGTGAGGTGTCATAAGAACATGAGGAGCTGTGAGGATGGGGGAATCGGGACGAGGTGGTTCCTCTGGAAAAACGTCTACTGCTAATCCCCCAAGATGTCCATCACGAAGAGATTGAGCTACAGCATCTACATTAATGACAGGGCCACGGGCTGCGTTGATGAGGATAGCGCCTTTTTTCATAAGAGAGAGCTCTTTTGTGTCGATCATGCAATGTGTTTCTTCTGTGAGAGGGGTATGAATTGTTACGAAATCAGAACTCTTCAGGAGCTCTTCAAGTTTTTCAACGCGATGAACATCCTTGGGCATCTCTATGTATGGGTCATAGACGACAACATTCATTGCAAAGCCATCATGGGCAATACGATACACGGCCTTGCCGACCTTTCCAAAACCAATAATGCCAAGGGTTTTTCCATTTAGCTCTGAGAGCCCTATATGGTCTCTTTCTCTAAATTTCCCCTCTCTGATAAGGGAGTCGCTCAGAGTATATTTTTTAATGAAATAGAGCATCATACCAAGAACATGTTCTGCCACAGAGACAGCATTGGCATAAGGGGTGTTCCCCACGAGAATGCCTGCTTGTGTAGCGTAGTCGAGATCGATGTTATCAACTCCTACACCATGACGACCAATAACTTTAAGGTGTGGAAGTTGAGAAAGGAAGTCTCCTTTCAAAGGGGATGTTCGGATAACAAGCCCTTCAATAGAGTCTTTATTTTTTTCATTGAGTTCTTGCCGTGTAATAAGGGTGTGACCAGCTTTTCGAAGAATGTTGAGTCCATCTTCAGATATAGGGTCATATATTAATACAGTGCTCATAATAGGCTTCCTTTCTGCTAAAAAATCTAATCGATGGTTCGTCCGCCATCAATGAGGATAAGCTGGCCTGTAATATAGCTTGAACAGTCGGAGGCGAGGAAAAGAACAGGGCCAACAATATCTTTCGTTTTCCCAAGACGTTTCATGGGAATTTTTGAAGTCATTTCTTCTCGAACGCCAGGTCCATTGATTAGTTTCGATGTGAGCGGAGTTTCAACAAAACCAGGTCCGATAGCGTTGACATTTACATTATATTGCCCCCACTCATGGGCGAGTACTTTGGTCATTTGATATACTCCGCCTTTGGCGCTGGCGTAAGGTGCTCGTTTCAGGTGCCCTCTTACAGCAGAAACAGAAGCGGTATTAATGATTTTCCCTGATTTTTGCTGAACCATAATCCGACCTACAGCTTGTGCGCAATAAAACATCCCGGAAAGGTTCACATTAATGACTTTTTGCCACTCTTCAGGGGATATATCGAGAGCAAACTTCCTGACGTTAATACCGGCATTGTTGCAGAGGACATCTATCTTCCCATGTTTTTTAAACACGGAATCGATTGCAGTATTTACCTGCTCTGCATCGCTGACGTCGAGAAAAAGGAAATCTGCCTGTTTCCCTTGAGATGAGAGATCGCTGGCAAACTGAAGACCATCTGCTTTGTTTACATCTGCAATAACTACAGTGGCTCCTTCTTCTGCAAAGGCCTCTACCATGGCTTTGCCTAAGCCGCTGGCACCTCCTGTGACGATGACAACTTTCGATTCAAGTCCCAGGTCCATAATAAAACCACTCCTTCGTAAATCTAACTTTTTATGCAGCAGTCAAGTTTTCCTTGCTCTGCTTATGATTCCTGATAATTGGAATGGCTATCAACAACAGACTAAGAACGAGTAAAAGAAGGGTTACAGGGCGGGTTACAAAAACGCCCAGATCTCCTCTGTACATAAAAAATGCTCGCCTAAAGTGAGTTTCTGCCATACCACCAAGAATGAAACCAAGTACCACAGGGGCCACACCATAATGCAATTTATTAAAGATATATCCAATTACACCAAAGACCATCATGACAAATACATCGAATAAACTTCCGCCAACACCGTACGCACCTATAGTGCACATTACAAGAATAAAGGGTGTCAGCATGTATCTGGGTATTTTGAGCATTTTTACGAAGAGCCTGATCCCGAAATATTGGAAAGCAAACATGAATACGTTGGCCAATAGCAACATAGCAAAAATGCCATAAATAATTTCAGGGGTATCTTTAAAAAGCAAAGGGCCAGGGCGAAGTCCGTGAATAAGAAGGCCTCCAAGCATAACAGCAGTAGTAGAGTCTCCGGGAATGCCAAGAGTGAGCATGGGCACAAGGGCTCCCCCTGTTACCGCATTGTTGCTTGTTTCTGAAGCAATAACGCCATCTATACAGCCCTTCCCAAATTCCTCTGGAGTCTTAGAGAGCCGCTTGGCCTGATCGTAAGACACAAAGGAAGCAATGCTACAACCAGCGCCGGGCAAAATTCCTACAATTGTCCCAATAACAGCAGAAGAGAGAATGATCCATTTCCTTTCCAGAAGGGTAATAAAAGAGGGGAACTCTCCTTTGAGTCCCTTATTGCTCGTTAGTTTAACAGAACTTCCAATGGTTTCAGCGTCTTCCAGCGCTTTTGACACGGCGAAAAGTCCAATAAGAACCGGCAAAAGATTGAGGCCGCTGAGAAGATTAGGAATTCCGAAACTATAACGTACCATTCCTGTAACAGGATCTGTCCCAATAAATGAGATAAAAACGCCAATAAACCCGGCGATAACCCCTTTGAGAAGAGATTTAGAGGAGACGCTGGCAATAACGGTAAGACCAAGTACTGCAAGAGAAAAGTACTCTGTTGGTCCGAATCCGAGAGCAAAACGAGCTAGTTTAGGAGCAATAAACATGAGGATTCCCGCACTGAAAAGACCTCCAATGAGGGAGACGAGAATGGATGTCCCCAATGCTAGCCCCGCTTGCCCTTTTTGAGCCATGGGATACGCATCGAAAGTTGTGCAAATGGAAGCCGGCGTCCCAGGAATGCGAAGGAGAGTGGAGGAAATGGATCCCCCGGCTGTCCCACCGCAGAAAGCCCCCATAAGCATGCCCATCCCCGCTACAGGAGAGAGCCCGAATGTTACAGGAATCAGCAGGGCTACGGCCATGGTGGACGTTAACCCTGGCAGTGCTCCGAAAATAATGCCAAGGACAGTTCCTGCTGCAGTAAAAAGAATTGCTTCTGGTTGAAAGGCACCAATAAGGCCTTGAATAAGTGCCGTCATTTTTTATATCCCCCCCGCTTCCTTATGGAAGTAATGTGTGGAAAAATTTTGTGAAGAGAAAGAACAGAGCCACTGGAGCGACAGCGGAAAAGAGAAAGATATTTAATACTTTCTTCTTGTCAAATTTCCCATAAAAGAAAAGCCCCAAAGCGCTCATAAACAGAACGGAAGCAAATACAAATCCGAGTTTCTCTAAAAGTGCAACGTAGATAAAAGCGATAAGAAGCGTAACGAGTACCTTGGCTTTTCCCTGAAAATCCAAGGTGACCTCCTTAGAAGAAGTTTCCTCTTTCCTACAGGAATAAAAAAGCACCAGAAGGGAGAGCAAAATTATGCCTGTAAGAACTACATATGGGAAAAAACGAGGACCAAGTATAGCCCCGGAAGCATCTTTGATTTTTGTTGTTTGGATTAGAAAAAAGCCAGATACACATATCATGGTAAGGGATGTTGCTATATCGGCCTTACGCATAATTACATTCCTCCTTGGTTCTCAAAAAGGGGCGAGCCTTAGATAGGTTACAAGAGAGGCGTCGCCCCTTAAAAAGTGCTATTCTATTTCTGTTTTAAGCCGAGCTCATCAATGAGAGGATAAATCCAGTCCGCTTCTTTCTTGAGCCAGTTTTCGAAATCATCCCCACCTATGAAGCTTGTTCCAGCGCAAAGGATCTCGGTGATGTCTTTTCTAAATGCCTCAGACTGCTGCACTTTGTCGAGAGCATCTATCCATGCGGCTTTGATATCTTCAGGCATATTTTTAGGACCAGAAATTCCTCGCCACTGGAAAAGTTTCAGATTCAAACCCTGCTCTTCGCATGTCATAATATCTGGGAAGAGTACGTGGCGAACCTCACCCATGGTGCCGAGAATCTTTACTTCACCGCCCTGCCAGTGAGAGAAAATTTCTCCAGGTTGCTGAACAATAACATCGACGAAACCGCCAAGGAGACCTGCGACTGCTTCTGCTCCGCTGGAATATCCGATTCCGTCAATCTCGATCCCAGCCGTTTTGATGAACTGGTTAGCGGCAAGATAGGTAAATCCGCCAATTCCAGCAAATCCGATACGAAGCTTACCGGGGTTCTCTTTTGAATAGGCAATGAGCTCTGCAACGTTGTTCCAGGGAGCGTCTTTTCCTACGCAAATGGTTTCGTCTTCAACAATGACACGTCCTAAGTTCGTAAAATCGCTATACTGAAAGTCTACATTCCCAATGCCACCTAAGGTGAGAAGGGAACCGTTGGAAACGACAACGGTATAGCCATCTGGTTTACTTGTCATAGTTTTGACATATCCCACAGCGCCGCCGCCGCCAGGGACGTTCTGAACCACTACAGGATGACCGAAAACAGGCTCAAGATGTTTGGCGAGAAGGCGGGCAAACGTATCTGTGGAACCGCCGGGGTTGTACCCTACAATAATGTTGACAGTGGTTTTGGGCCAACCTTCCTTGGCTAGTGCTTGGTTGGAAAAGCCAAGACAGAAAACGAATACAGCGATAAAGCACATAACAATGGATAAAGAAAAACGTTTTTTCATACCTGAATCCCCCTTAATTGTAAAAAATGCTGTGTTTATATCTTTTCTGGGTTATGCCTCATCCCGCAGGATGGCACCCTTCCAGACGCTCTCAACTTCTCTGCTGTATCGACGTAAGTATTTGCTGTCTACTTTGCAGGGAATGGGTTTCCAGTTCTTTTTCCTTTCTGCAAGCTCTTCTTCGGAGACGTGTAGCTCTAAAGAACGATTCGGAATGTCAATAGTGATCATGTCTCCGTCGTGAACCAAAGCAATTGCTCCGCCCTTGGCCGCTTCAGGAGCCACATGCCCTACGCATGGTCCATGAGTACAGCCGGAAAATCTACCGTCAGTAACAAGAGCGGTGCTCTCTCCGAGACCTGCTCCCATTAAAATAGCGGTTGCACCAAGCATCTCTCGCATCCCAGGGCCACCTTTGGGGCCTTCGTAGCGGATAACGACAACATCTCCTTCTTTTATGTCGCCATTGAGCATTGCGGTGATAGCGTCTTCCTGGGAATCAAAAACTTTGGCTGGTCCAGTATGTTTTTTCATTTTGTCTGAAACGGCTGTTTGTTTTATTACGGAGCCTTCAGGAGCAAGGTTTCCTTTCAGTATGGCAAGACTCCCTTCTTTGTGAAGAGCTGTTTCGAGGGTTCGGATCACATCCGTATTTGTTATTTTTGCATCTTTACATAGCGTTTCCCATGATTCACCCATGATAGTTTGGGCATTAAGGTGAAGGTGCGATTCCCCAAGTTCTTTTATGACAGCAGGAATTCCACCAGCAAAATCGAAATCCTCGAGGGAGTAATGTCCTGACGGTTTTACGTTTACGAGATGAGGAGTTTTTTTACAAAGACGCTCGAAGTCGTCGGAATCAAGATGGAGACCAAATTCTTGAGCGATAGCGGGGAGGTGTAAAACAGAGTTTGTGGACCCGCCAATAGCCATATTTACAATAACTGCATTCTCAATGGAGTCCTGGGTCACAACATCTCGAGGGCGAATATTTTTTTTCACGAGGTCTACAACAATTTCCCCGCTCAGCTTGGCTTGACGAAGTTTTTTAGAGTACACTGCAGGAGTTGTTGTCGAACCCGGGACAGAGAGACCTATGACTTCTGTAAGACATGACATAGTGTTTGCAGTTCCCATCATGGAACATGAACCGGAGGTGGGGCATACATTGTTTTCGAATTCCTTGAATTCTAATTCAGAGAGAAGTCCCTGCTTTACTTTCGCCCCGGCTTCGCGTATTTCGTAAATAGCAACATCTTTACCTTGGAATTTGCCCGCTAACATAGGCCCACCAGTAACAATAACAGTGGGGAGGTTCAAGCGGCCAGCTGCCATCATCATGGCAGGCACAATTTTATCGCAAGAGGCGATTAACACGAGGCCATCAAGTCTTTGAGCTTCTGCAATGACTTCGACAGAATCGGCTATAATCTCGCGGCTTGGGAGAACATAACACATTCCAAAGTTACTCTGGGTGATTCCATCGCAAATAGAAATAGTGTTAACTTCAAAGGGAATGCCACCTGCGGTGTAGACTCCCCGTTTAACCGCCTCTGAAATTTCCCGGAGATGTTTATGCCCGGGATGCATTTCATTGAATGTATTAATAACACCTATAAAAGGTTTGTGCAGATCTTCTTCTAAGAGACCAATGCACTTAAGATGGCTTCTGTTACCGGCATGGTCGAGTCCATCAACAACATCTTTGGTACTTCGCAACATATTCAACGCGCCCCCTCCATTACTATTGGTGAAATTTTCTGAGTCCTTCAAAGTATCCATTTTTTAATTTTAAAAAAATCCCTTATTCTTATTTTATGTGTTATGAGAAGTTTCTATGATTCGAAGAAATGTCCAATGTCAACAAATCTTTCTTTGTAGCTCATTCGTATATGGGTGATCATTTCTTGGCGAGCTTTTTCAGGATCCCTTGATGCAATAGCATGAATAACACGAGCATGTTCGAGGTAACTTAAAGGTTTTTGGGAAGAAAGAGGGAAAATCTCGGTGGAGCTTGAGTAAAAACTAGAAAGGTAGAATGTATAGAGTTGGGACTTCCAAAAAACTTGTCGGAAAAAACGTTGTAAATAAAGATTCCCACTCATTTGAACAATTTTGCTGTGAAGTTCTTTATTGATAGCTGTATACGCCTTACGATCGCTATTTTTAAAAGATTGTTCTTCTTTTACGTTTAATTCCTTAAGATACGCAATATCTTTTTGAGATATGGATTGAGCAGCTTCAAAAGCCGCTTCACCTTCAAGCAGTTCTCTCATTACGTATACGTGTTTCATGTCTTGAGGAGTGAGGATAGGAACAACATACCCCTTTTCTCGATGGGGATCTTCAAGAATTCCCTCGGAGACGAGGCGACCGATAGCGTGACGTACTGGAGTACGACTTACTCCAAGTTGTTCTGCCAGCTGGGTCTCGTAAACGCGTTCTCCAGGTTTTATGTTATGAGACATGATTTCATCAACAATATATTGTTGAACCATATCTTCTACTTTTATTTTCGAGTGTTTTTTTTGCTCAAGAGACATACTTTTCTCCCCTCACAAAAAAACTATAAAGTAGCCACTTGCGTATCCATTTAAATAATAATCAAAGGAGGGGCTTCTGTCAAATAAAAATCCATACGGCGTGTCGATGCCCATAAACACTGACTTGCAAATGATACGTAAGGTCTCTGCCTAATGAGAAAAAGCGAGTCCAATTGTTCTCGAGAGTAGAATAGCCCGTTTTTTCATGTTTTCTACAAAAAAAGAAAAGGCTCCCGAAAGAAAGTCCGGGAGCCTTTTCTTTTTCTGATCCCTACTTTTCAAGCACTGCGGGGTCGTCTACTGTGTCAAGATAGTGGAACCCCCAATCCTTTACAATCTGTACTACCATGGGTTTTATGACTTCTCCCTGTTCTGTAAACTTGCTGACGCCAGTAAGGCCTTCAAGTTCAGAGGCGGCAATGGCATCTCTGATTTTCTGTGTGTCCAGCTCTCCTGCCACTTTAATACCGTTTATAATGACCATGAAGGCATCATAGGCAGAAGCACCTACCATACATGTATCTACGCCAAAACGTTCTTTGTACTGGCGAAGGTAATCCTGAACAAAAGCTCGTTTGTCATCTCGATCAAGGTTGGTGACAATTACAAAATCTTCTGCTGCTTCCCCGGCGATTTTAATCATTTCTGGGGAGTCGGCGCCTTCCTCACCGATGAAAGGAGCCGTAATGCCCATTTCGCGGGCTTGCTTCACCATTGGACCTACCTGGAAGAAATAACCACTGGAGATAACCACGTCTGGATTGGCTTCCTTGATCTTGGAAAGGTACGCTTTATAATCTTTTTCTGCGAAAGGATAAGCTTGTTCTATGAGTATTTTTGTATCTGGAGCGTGTTTTTCAAGATATTCTCGTGTCCCAGTTGAGAGGGTACGTCCGAAGTCGTTGTCCGCATGAATAAGAGCCACAGTTTTGGCTTTAAAATTATGAACGGCTACATAGGCACAGGCACGTCCTTCCACGTCTCCAAGCATACCCACGCGGAAGCAAAATTCTCCAGCCGATGTAACTTCCGGGTGAAGGGCATAGGCTGCTACAAAAGGAACTTTCTCTTCTTGAAAGATAGGCGCTACTGCTCTGCTCGGAAAGCTGTAAGATCCTCCTACAACTCCTATTACACTGTCGCGCTCAATGAGCTTATGAGCAAGGGCCACAGCTTCTTTAGGGTCGGCGCGATCATCATAGGTTACAAGCTCTATCTGTTTCCCGAGGATGCCTCCTTCTGCATTGACTTTCTCTACTGCCATGACGACAGAGTTTTTCACGTTGATACCGTCGTCAGCAGCGGGACCTGTGAGGGGAGCTAAAAGTCCGATTTTAATGGTTTCTTCCGCTAGAGCCATACCGCTTAATACAAGGGTGAGGCAGCATACTAAAGCAAAAACCTTGACCAACCGACTGCATCTCATGAACAGCACCTCCAATAAAATTTTTAAGTAACCTACTCAAATGCCCAGGTAGGCTTCCCGAACTCCTGGGTCATTCATGAGTTCCTGAGACGTCCCTTCCATGACGAGGTTCCCAGCTTCCAGCACATATCCTCGATGGGATATCTGAAGTGAGGCGAGAGCGTTCTGTTCCACAATAAGGATGGTGATGCCAAATTCCTTATTAATATGCTGTAATACTTGGAAAACTGTGTTGACAAGCTTAGGCATGAGCCCCATGGATACTTCATCTACAAGCAAAATGCCGGGGCTTGATATAAGGGCTCTGGCAATGGAAAGTTGTTGTTGCTCTCCCCCGGAAAGAGTGCTTCCAGCTTGAGAATTTCTTTCTTTTAAAACTGGGAATAGAGAGTAGATCCAATTCAGGCGTTGTTGGAGATCAATGTGTTCTCTCATTCCGTAAACACCTGTAAGGAGATTTTCATACACGGAGAGGGATGGAAAAACCCGGGCCCTCTCCGGAACAAGCCGGATGCCTTTTCGAGCTCTTAAGTGAGCCCCAAGAGATGTAATATCCTCTTCACCGAGGAAAATAGAACCGCTATGAACTGGGACGATGCCCATAATGGCATTCATAAGAGAGGTCTTTCCGGCCCCGTTAGCTCCGATAATGGAAACAAGCTCCCCTTTGTCTACATGAAAAGAAACGCCATGGACAGCCTCCACTTGCCCGTATGTGATATGGAGATTTTCAATGCGCAGCAGCATGATCCAGTTCTCCTTTCCCCAAATATGCTTCGATAACATCTGGATTCGATGTAACGTCTGACGGTGAGCCTTCTGTAAGCCATCGCCCGTGGTCTAAAACCACGATACGATTACAAAGCTTCATGGCCACTTTCATGTTATGTTCAATGAGAAGGATAGAAACACCTTGGGAAATGAGGGAAAGAACAAACTCTTCCATCTTGACGATTTGTTCCTGTCGAAGCCCGGAGAAAGACTCATCCAAGAGGAGCAATTTGGGGTTTAGTGCTAGTGCCCGCCCGATTTCAAGGCGGCGAAGGTCGCCAAGAGGAAGGGTTGCCGATTGTTTAAAGGCATAGCTCTCCAGTCCGACCCGTTTAAGAATAGCCATCCCTTCATCAACAACAGAGGGGGAACGCCATTTATGAGTTATATCTAATAGAGAAGCATAATGCTGGACTCCAAGAGCTACCAAAATATTTTCTAGGACGGAAAGGTTCGAAAATGGTTTTACAATTTGGAACGTTCGCCCGATTCCGAGGCGCGCAATGCTATGGGGAGGTAAACCATCTATACGTTGTCCATCCAAATAAATTTCCCCGGAAGAAGGCCTGTAGATACCTGAAATCATATTAAAACATGTGGTTTTCCCTGCTCCGTTAGGGCCGATAAGTCCTAATATATCTCCAGGATGAATCTGGAAAGAAACATGATCCACTGCCTGGAGACCACCAAATTTTTTGGAGATGTTTTCTACGGAAAGAAGAATTGGACGACCCATCATCGGTCCCCCCTCTCTTTGGATGGGAAAAAGGAAAGAAGGAGACTTCCCTTCCCTAAAAGTCCTTGTGGCTGGAATCGGATCATGAGCAGTAATAACACACTATAGAGAAGCATTCGATAGTCTGCTAAAGGTCGAGCGAGTTCGGGAAGGGAACCTAGGATGATAGCTCCCAACAAAGGTCCCCAAAGGGTTCCCATTCCGCCAAGTACAACGAAGGAGAGAAGCATTACAGAAACTGGAAATCCAAAATCTGAGGGTGCGATAAAGTGCATTTGATGAGCGTATAGAGAGCCGCCAATCCCGGCGATGACAGTTCCCATAACAAAAGCTATGAGCTTAAAACGTATGGGGGAGATTCCCATGCTTGATGCTGCAATTTCGTCTTCGCGAAGGGCAATACACGCTAATCCCATCCAGCGTTTGGAAAACCATCGGTTTATAAGGATAACAAGCCCTAAAATAAAGATGCAGAGAAGAAGGTAACTTCCGCTTTTAAGTTTTACTCCTAAAAAAATGACCCTGGGGATGCCGCCAAGACCTAAAGCTCCACCGAAAAAAGGGATGTAGAGGAAGATAGCCTCTACTATAAAGTTGATTCCAATAGTGGTAATGGCCAGAAAATCATTTCGTACCCGCAAGCTTGGCAGGCCGCAAAGAATACCTACTACAGCACAAATAATAATGATACAAGGGAGCGCCCCCCAAAAAGAAAGTCCGGCTTTCGTGGTTAAAAGAGCTGCCGAATAGGCCCCTATACCAAAAAAAGCAGCGTGTCCGAGGGATATTTGTCCGGCGTACCCCACAATGATATTCAGGCCATAGGCTACGATAGCCTGAATAGTGATAAAAGTGGCGATGGTAATAGCGTAACTCATAGTTGTTCCCTCCTTAGCCTTTTCGACCAAAGAGACCTTGAGGTCTCCACATGAGCACGATAATCATGGCAATGAAGGCCAGGGCATCTCTGGGAAGAGGCACATGGGCATAGCCTATAAGAACAGTTTCTGCCACCCCCAATGCGAGGGAAGCAACTACAGCTCCAGGCACGGAACCCAATCCCCCTACAACAATAAGAGCTAGGGCTTTATAGGCAGGGACAGCCCCCATGCCTGGGGAGACAGTATTGTAATAAATTCCTACGAGAATACCTGCCAGAGCTGCAATGGCTGAACTTATGAAGAAACTCAGATCTACTATCCGCTGGCTATTAATACCCAAAGAGCTGGCTACAGCCATATCTTGAGACGCAGCCCGCATGGCAAGTCCTGTTTCTGTTCGAGTTGAAAAATACCAAAGCATTAGAAAAACTGCTGCAGTAATAACATAGATCCCTACTAAGTTTGAGGAGATAACCATCCCCTTTAGTTCAAAGTGAGGAAATGGAAGGGTTAGAGAATAGGTTTGAACTGTAGGACCGGCGACGAGACGTACCAGCTCTTCCATACCGGTAAATATTGCGATACTGCTGATAAGAGGTACATAGGGAGGAAATTTGAGAAGAGGGAAATACACCAATCGTTCGATAGCTATGCCGAGGCATCCACAGGTTATCATACTGATAAGGGCGGCGAGAAAAATATTTCCTGTTACAGTATATATGCCAACGCCTATATAAGCCCCAGCCATATAAATCCCAGCGTGAGCTACGTGAAGAACGCCGAGAATGCCATAGACTAATGCGAGACCAAGAGAGATGAGGGCGTAGGTGGATCCAGTTGCAAGGCCGTTCAGAATCTGTTCTGTAAGCAAATACATTCCACAATTCACCCCAATACTATACAAAAGTCATCTTTCAGAAAAATTTTAGCACGATGAATGCGACAAAAAACTTAAGGAAATAACGCGAATATAATTAGCGAAGCGAAGAATTTTTTCTCCTCGCTTCGCATTTTTTATGTCTTATCGTTTTTCCCAAGCGTTTTCTACGGTTTGTTCTATAAGTTTTGTGTTAGGTATGTATGGAAGGGTAATGTGATAGGAATTGTTCTGTTTCTTATTGACTTGAGTTGCTACCTCTATTGCGTGTTCACAGCGCCCCCAAGCGCGGCGAGCGACACCGCCAAGCACGTCCCACATCATGGCAGACTTTATGATTTCGTCAGTTTCAGGGCGACCGTCCAATAACAGGCCAAAGCCGCCGTTGATACACTTGCCGATGCCTACTCCGCCGCCATTGTGGAGTGCGCAAAGTGTCATGCCACGAGCGGCATTGCCGGCAAAACAGTGGGAGGCCATATCGGCACAAATGTTACTGCCGTCCTTGATATTGGATGTTTCGCGGAAGGGGCCATCTGTACCGGATACATCGTGGTGATCCCGCCCCAGCATAACAGGACCGATTTTACCTTCACGAACAAGTTCATTAAATTTCAGGGCAATGCGAGTACGACCTTCGGCATCTTGATAGAGAATGCGAGCCTGAGTTCCTACTACGAGCTTGTTCTTTTCAGCGTCACGAATCCAGACCCAGTTGTCATAATCTTGACCGCGGCGATTGGGGTCGATACATTCCATGGCAGCCTTGTCAGTAGCTCGCAGATCCTCAGGTTTACCGCTCAGGCAGACCCAACGGAAAGGACCGTAACCGTAGTCGAAGAGGACGGGGCCCATAATGTCTTCTACGTAGGAAGGCCAAATGAATCCTTCATACGTGTTCTCCCCATTTTTTGCAATTTCTTTTACTCCAGCATCAAAAATGGCTTTCATGAAGGAGTTGCCGTAGTCGAAGAAAAAAGCCCCTTTGTTGGTAAGCCTTTTGATGACCTCGAAATGGCGCTTCAGAGATGCATCCACGTGCTTTCGAAAATCCTCCTGATTTTCGTGAAGCATTTTTGTGCGCTCTTCGAAGGTGAGATCGGCAGGACAGTAACCGCCATCGTAGACAGCATGGCAGGAAGTTTGATCAGAGAGAAGGTGGATATGAATATTGTTTTCGTCGGCATACTCCAATAAAGTAACGATGTTGCCGTAATAGGCAATAGAGAGAGACTGTTTGGCTTCAAGGGCTTTTTGGGCCATGGCGAAGGCTTTCTCGGCAGAGTCGGTGATCATGGATACCCACCCCTGTTTATGGCGGGTTTCAATGCGGGAATAATCGACTTCGGCAACGATAGCTACAGCTCCGGCAATTTCGGCTGCCTTGGGTTGAGCGCCGCTCATACCACCTAACCCGGAAGTGACGTACAAAATACCAGCAAGGTTCTCACGGGGACCGACGCCAAATCTTTGACGGGCAGCATTGAGAATGGTGTTGAAAGTGCCATGAATGATACCTTGAGGCCCAATGTACATCCAGCCTCCAGCAGTCATCTGTCCGTAGTTAGTCACTCCAAGCTGCATGAGGCGATGCCACTCTTCTTGATTGTCAAAAATTCCTACTAAGAGGCCATTGGTAACAATGACTCGCGGTGCATCTGGCTTAGATTTAAAAAATCCCAAAGGATGGCCTGAAGCTATAACAAGAGTTTGATCTTCAGTAAGTTCTTCCAGATATTTTTTTATGAGCCTGTATTGCATCCAGTTTTGGCAAACTTGCCCGGTTTCGCCATATGTAACCAGCTCATAGGGATACAAGGCTACGTCAAAGTCCAGATTGTTGTCGATCATGACCTGGAAAGCTTTTCCAGCCAAACATTTCCCCTTATACTCCTGAATGGGCTTGCCATAAATTCGCCCTTGAGGCCTGAAACGATATCCATATATTCTTCCTCGTGTCTGTAGTTCTTCCATAAACTCTGGAGCGAGCTTTTCGTGAAGTTCTTCTGGTATATATCGAAGAGCATTTCGAAGAGCCAACGCGGTTTCTTTTTTTGAGAGAGTCCAGCCACGATCAGGTGCTCTACGAATGCCTTCAACAAAATCAGGATATTCCGGAAGCGCTGGCTCAAGCTTAATAGTCATGGCCTCAGCAATGAGGCTGTTTGTTAATTCCATATGTAACACCTCCTATATACAAGATTTAAAGGCGTTTTACGCTACTCGAACGCCTTTTTTGTAGACGGCAAAGACGGGAGATACCCCTGCATGATAGGCGAGAACAGCAGGAGACTCTCCGTCGAGAAGCAGAAAGTCGGCTTGTTTCCCCACGCTCAGACTTCCTACCTTCTTTTCCATCCCTAAAGACCACGCCCCATTGAGAGTGGTTCCTACAAGGGCCTCTTCAACAGTCATATGCATATTCATAACAGCAAGGCCGAAAACAAAAGGCATAGACTCTGTGAAGCATGAGCCGGGATTGCAATCTGTGGCCAGAGCTACAGGGACACTCAGTTCTATCATGCGTCGAGCGGAAGCGTAGGGTTTCCGGAGACTATAGGCAGTGGCAGGCAACAGGTTGGCTATGACTCCTGCATGAGCCATGGCTTTCAGGTTCTCTTCTGAGGCTGCAAGCAAGTGTTCTGCTGAAATTGTGGGAAGTTCAGCTGCTAGTTTTGCTCCTCCTATGTCGTGAACCTCATCTGCATGAATACGAAGTTTCATCCCATGTTTCCTGGCTGCTTCAAGAATAGCCCGACTTTGACCGACAGAAAAAACGCCTTCCTCGCAGAAGACATCACAAAACTCGGCAATTCCCTGTTGCGATATGGCTGGAATCATTTCTTCTATCATGAGGCGCACATATTCGTCAGGATTTTCTTTATATTCTTTCGGTACCGCATGGGCTCCCATAAAGGTAATAGCGACGTCAAGAGGTGTCTCTTTTCGTATTCGTTGGATAACCCGAAGCATTTTGAGTTCTGTCTCTGTATCGAGGCCGTAGCCACTTTTGATTTCAATAGTGGTGGTTCCTAGCTCCAGGGCGGACAATACGTGGGTGAGGGTCGATTCAAAGAGTTCATCTTCGCTGGCTTTTTTCACAGCATGTACAGAAGAAAGAATGCCGCCTCCGGCTTTAAGAATTTCAAGATAGGGAGTTCCGGCGATGCGAAGAGAGAACTCCTGTTCCCGTCGGTCTGCAAAGCAGATATGTGTATGGGGATCCACGAAGCCGGGAATGAGGCAACTTCCCTCACAATTTACCTCCATGTCCACCTCGTCTGAAGAGAGTTGGCGAAGAACATCTTCTTCCTCCCCTACTTTTTCGATGATTCCATTCTTACAGAAAAGAGCCCCTTTTTTATAGCTTGTTACGTGTCCCTGCGTAACGCCGGAAAGAGGGACGGGGCTATCTACCGGGCTGTAGATAACTGCATTTCTGAAGAGAGCAGATATCATGCGTCTTCCTCCTTTCCCATAAGTTCAAGGAGCTTGATTTCTAGAACCTGATCTCGTTTAAAGTCGTCGATTTGCATGTAATAAGCGGAGCTCTCTAGGATTGCAGCAGAAGGAACCATGCCGTATACTTCAGTGCCATTTACTGTTACTCCCCATCGGGCAGCTTCTGCCTTAATGAGTTCCAAAACTCGGTACATAGCCGTGCTCTCGTAATCTACAAGGTTCATACTCACTTGTACGAGCCCCTTTTCTTCTAATGCAAGCCCAATGGCTTTGACGCTTGTGAATCCTCCAGAGGAAGCTCTGAGGTGTCTTGCGATAGATTTTGCAATTTCTACATCTGTGGTATTCAGATTGACATTGAAGGCTACAAGAAATTTTCGTGCTCCAATAACAGTGGCTCCTGCAGTAGGATGAAGCTCAGGTTTCCCTATATCGGGATGACGGTCGGGGTTTTTCACATCTGCTTTAAGAGATTCATATTGCCCCTTCCTGATCACTTCCAGACGCCTTCGTTCCGGCTTCAACGCGGCTTCTTCATAAAAATAGACTGGAATGTCCAACTCGTTGTAATAGTGCTCCCCAAAAGAATGGGCGAGTTCAACGCATTTCTCCATGGAAATGCCAGATATGGGGGTGAATGGTATAACATCTATGGCGCCTATACGGGGATGAGCCCCATGATGAACGTTAAGGTCTATGTGGTCTCGGGCTATTTTAGCGGCCTTTAGAACGGCATCGCAGATGGCGTCTGGGCGGCCAGCAAGACTTACCACCAAACGGTTGTGATCTACGTCGGCGCGGGAATCAAGAAGATAACATCCCTTTTTACTTTTCAATGGAGCCAGAATAGCCTCCATTACATCTTGTCTCCGCCCTTCACTAAAGTTGGGCACACACTCTATTAACTGTGACATGGGCTTATCCCTCCCTGATTTTTCCTCATAATTTAGGTGATATAGCACTGGCCGCTTCTTTGAGAAGAATGAGGAGATTTTCTACCTCTCCTTCAAAACTAGACGATAAGCCAGCCATTCCAAGTTGACAGACAAATTGCCCCCTATGGTCAAAAATGGGAACACTAAGGTCCCCAGCGTTGGTCATCCATTCTTCTTGACTGAAAGCATAGGCTTGTTTTTGAATTTGCTCTATCTCTTTCTGTAAAATGAGAGGATCTATTTTTGTTTTTTCTGTAAAAGGGACTAATTTTTGAGCTAGAACCCGCTCTTGAATTTCAGGTTTGGCATAAGCAAGAAGAATTTTCCCGGTGGCCCCAGCATATAAAGGAATATTCATCCCCTTATGTGCTACAAATTTAAGAGCGGTGGCCGGTTCCGCAGAGAGAATGCATCTCCCCACAGTTCCATCAAGTACGGAGAGAAGAATAGTCCGTCCTGTTTGAGCGAGAAGTTTTTTCATGTGAGGATAACAAATTTGGACAAGTTCATCGTAGTAGGCGTGGCGATCAAAGAGAAGAAAGAAGCGAATTCCAGTGCGAAATTTTTCTGTTGCAGGGTCTTGATAGACCCAATCCGCTCTTTTGAGTGAATGAAGGAAGCGATGAACTGTAGCCCGGGGAATGCCAGTCTGTTCTTCTATTTCCCTCAGACTCAATAAATCGTCGGCAGTGCAAATTGCTTCCATGATACGTGCGATGCGTTGCACAGTATCTTCTCGAGGAGATAGAATATTCATAAGGCTCTCCTTTCAGAATGAGACACTTTGTCCCATTTCTACTATTCACAAAGTACTCCAAGAAAGAAAATATGTCAAATAGTTGGAAGGAAACATTTTGTTTCTCTTTGGTATACTGGGGATGGTATTGTAAATACGAAAAGGAAGAGTGAAAGGGGGAAAAAGGATGCTTTATAGAAAAATGCCTGGTATGGATGAGAATTTGTCTATTCTCGGTTTCGGTTGCATGCGCTTGCCTGTAACATCAGAAGGAAATATTGACGAGCCTGTGGCTACGAAAATTCTTCGTTATGCCATCGACCATGGAGTTAATTACATCGATACAGCATGGACATATCACAATGAGGAAAGCGAGCCTTTTGTAGGGAGAGCTCTTGCTGACGGCTACAGAGAGAAAATATTCTTAGCTACAAAACTTCCCTCATGGCTTGTAGAAAAACCGGAAGATATGGATATGTTCCTAAATAGACAGCTTCAGCGTCTTCAGACCGATCATATTGATTTCTATCTTATCCATTCCCTCAATAAAGAACGTTGGGAGAATGTAGTAAGACATGATGTTTTTTCTTTTCTCGAGAGAGCCCTTGCAGATGGCCGGATTCGTTATGCAGGTTTCTCCTTTCACGGAGATTATGAACTCTTTGAAGAGATTTTGAATGCGTGGAAATGGGATTTTTGTCAGATCCAGTATAACTATCTTGACGAGAATTATCAGGCGGGAACAAAGGGGTTGAAAGAGGCTGCCTCCAGAGGGCTTGGCGTTGTTGTTATGGAGCCCCTTCGGGGTGGTAAACTTGCACTCAATGTCCCAGCTCCTATTCAGAATATATGGAAGGAAGGGGATGAATCTATGAGCCCTGCGTCTTGGGGGCTTCGTTGGGTATGGAATCATTCGGAAGTGTCGGTAGTTTTGAGTGGTATGAATTCCATGGAGCAAGTGGAAGAAAATATTGCGGCAGCAAAAAAAGCCCTGCCTGAAACCTTATCTCCTCACGATCTTCAGATTGTGGAAAGAGTGAGGGACGAATATAAAAAACGAATGAAAGTAAACTGTACGAACTGTCGTTACTGCATGCCTTGCCCTCAGGGGGTCAATATTCCCGAATGTTTCAATCGCTATAATATAGCTTTTATGTTTGGTGACGAAAAAATGGCCAAAGACACATATTTTGTCTTCGTGAAAGAGTACGAGAGAGCAAGTCTCTGCGTAGAATGTGGCGCCTGCGAAAAAGTATGCCCTCAAAATATCTCGATTCGTAAACATCTAAAAGATATTGTGGAGCTTTTTGAAAAAAATGGGGGGCAGAGTTAGGGAGAAGAAGAGATCCAATTCCCTCCGGCGAGATTGCAGATTATAGAGAGAGTCTCTCTGAGAAAATTCCGCAGAGGGGCTCTCTCTGTCATAAATGGCAGGCCCTTAGTTTTTATTGCGAGCAAAATTTTGCTCGTCTAAAGAACAGCTTTTACCATGCCGCCATCGGCAAGAATTGTTTGACCTGTAATATAGCTATTCGCTTCTGAACACAGAAACACGGCTAATCGGCCGTATTCGTCAGGATCACCATATCGGCCTAATGGAATTTGAGCGAGGGCTTCCCTATTCACTTCTTCCACTGAAATCCCTCGTTTCGCTGCTAAAGCCTGATCGAGTTGGCGGATACGTTGAGTGTCAAATCGGCCAGGTCCAATAGCATTGACGAGAATGTTGTATGGCGCAAGTTCTTGAGAGAGGGTTTTTGTTAGACCAATGACTCCAAGTCTGAATGTGTTTGAGAGGATTAGATTTTCTATAACCTGCTTTACCGATGAAGATGTGGAGTTAACAATTCGTCCCCATTTTTGAACCTTCATGAAAGGCAATACCTCTCGAATAGTGCGGACATAGCTTAATAAGTTGAGCTCGAAAGCTTTTTGCCATGCTTCATCGTCAAATGATTCGAAAGTTCCTGCAGGAGGGCCTCCTGCGTTATTGACTAAGATAGAAATAGGACCAAGCGTTTCTGCGGCAGTTCGTACAAGCGCTTTAATTTGCCCTGGTTGCGCAATATCGCATACTTTATAGTAGGGAGTGACCCCAATTTCATCGGAGAGTTCCTCTACTGTCCGCAAAAGTTTGTCTTCATTTCTGCTTGCCATCATTACAATAGCTCCTTCCATGAGGAAACGACGAGCTATGGCTTTCCCTAGGCCAGTGCTTGATGCCATGATAAGGGTTACTTTCCCTTTTATTCCTAAATCCATGTACTCTCCCCCCTCTGTTGGTTTTATATCAATAGTATTCTGTATATTCAACTTTGAATCAAGTGGGGTTGTGCTTTTCAGCATTTTATCGGATTAAAAACGCAAAACTTCGTGATAAACTCAAAACTATAATTGCAAATGAAAGGAAGAGAATGCTATGTCGAAACAGGTCCTTTTTATAGTCGTTGTGGCTGGGTTAGCTATTGTCTTTTTGTTTTGGAACGCTGATAGCGCTTCGGCCTTGCCACGCATTATTCCCCTTGAAGATTTTTTTAAAAATCCTGAAAAAGTTGCTTTTTCCATCTCTCCAGATGGGCAATATTTAGCTTTTATGCAGCCGTGGCAAAGAAGGCTTAATGTGTTTGTGAAAAAGATAGGGGGCGTAGAAGAGCCTGTACGTCTCACAGATGAAAGAAATCGAGATATAGCTGGTTATTTTTGGAAAGGGAATAATCAGATTATTTATATGAAGGATTCAGGTGGCGATGAAAATTATCATCTTTTCTCCGTAGACATATCTGGTGCAAATCGGCGAGAGCTTACGCCTTTCCCCAAGGTAAGAGTTTCAGTGGTTGACGATCTTGAAGATGTAGATGACGAAATGCTTATTGCCATGAATAAAAGGGACCCCAGGGTTTTTGATGTCTATCGCATACATGTGAAGACCGGCGCAATAGATTTAGTGGCTGAAAATCCTGGAGACATAGCAGGGTGGCTTACGGACCATAAAGGGAAACTTCGCGTGGCTGTAAAAACTGATGGAGTGAATACAAGCCTTCTTTATCGTGAAAAGGAGGAAGATCCTTTTAGAACGATTGTTACGACAAATTTTAAGGACTCTATTGACCCTCTCTTCTTTACTTTTGATAATCGAAATCTTTATGTGGCATCAAATTTAAATCGAGATAAAAGTGCTATCTATCGTTACGATCCGACAACAGGAGCTTTTCTTGAGTTAGTGTACGAACATCCTGACGTAGATGTGTATAGGCTTCTTCAATCAAAGAAACGAAAAATTGTTACGGGTGTTCGCTTTACTACGGATAAAGCACACTATGTTTTTTTTGATCCCGATCGAGAACAATTACAAATAACTCTTGAAAAGAAACTTCCGGGCTATGAGGTTGTTGTAGCAAGTATGAGTCGAGATGAAAAGAGAATGCTTGTCTATGCAGGAAGCGACCGCACTCTGGGAGCCTACTATTTTTACGATAGGGAAAGTGGAGCTTTCGAAAAACTGGCAGATTTAAGTCCTTGGTTGAAGGAAGAAGAGATGGCAACTATGAAGCCAGTTCGTTACCAAGCACGGGATGGCCTTCTTATCCACGGGTATCTCACGATACCAGTAGGAGTTGAGCCTAAAAACCTCCCTGTAATTATTCTTCCTCACGGTGGCCCATGGGCCCGAGATTCATGGGGATTTAGTCCTGAGGTTCAGTTTTTTGCCAATAGAGGATATGCCGTACTATCTATGAATTTTAGAGGTTCTACTGGATACGGGAAACAATTTTGGACGGCTGGTTTCCAGCAATGGGGACGCGCTATGCAGGACGATATTACCGACGGGGTGAAATGGCTTACAGGCCAGGGTATAGCAGACCCGAAAAAAGTGGGTATTTACGGTGCTTCTTATGGAGGATACGCAGTTCTTGCAGGCTTGGCTTTTACTCCGGATGTGTATGCTTGTGGCGTGGATTATGTGGGGCCCTCCAACCTCTTTACGCTTCTTGAGACCATACCGCCATATTGGGAGTTAGGCCGACAAATGATGTATGAACAGATCGGCCATCCGGAGAAGGATAAGGCTCTGCTTCAGGCGGCATCACCTGTTTTTCATGCTGATCAAATACGATCACCTCTTTTAGTTGCTCAAGGAGCAAATGATCCTCGGGTGAAAAAAACAGAATCTGATCAAATAGTGGAGGCTCTCCGCAAGCGGAACATTTATGTGGAGTATATAGTGAAAGACAATGAAGGACATGGTTTCCGAAACGAAGAAAACCGATTTGAGTTCTATCGAGCCATGGAAAGATTTTTAGCTATTCATTTGGGGGGCCGTATGGAGTAAAAGCAAATAAATCTGAACATAAGAAATCAAGTCTTTTGATAACGATAAGAGACTGTCTTTATAAAAGGCAGTCTCTTATCGTTTTATTACCTCCTTATGTTTTGCTATTTTAAGGAAGAATATCTAAAATGGAAAAGATTTGTTGTAAAAGCAGCAAATAGCAGCGGAGGCTGTTTGCCCAAGAGTCTCGAAAAGGGAGATATGAACGGATTCATCCCCCTCTTCTTTTTCCCATAACGCGACAAATCCTAGGAGTTTTGTCTTTTTATGAATGAGAGGAATGACCCACTGAGCTCCTATTATTTCAGGGAAGTTTAAAAGCTCAGGTACTTTGAGATAATGGAAATAAGATCTTGCCATCTCTAAAGAAAAAGAGGAAGGCATACTTCCTTTGTCCATGGAGAAAAAAGGAAGTTTTATGGACCGAGTAGGTGCTTTTATTTTGCCATGACAATATATTCCGCGAAGGGTATAGCTTTGTTCCTCCATATCCCACAGCATAAGAAGACCTTGGTGGCTTCTGGATATTTCACAGAACATATCCAAGATGGCCTTACAAAGATGATGTATATCAGGTTGTTCCATAAGTTGAAGAGTAGCTTGATGAAGAGCTTGCAATGCATAAGCCTGTTCCGATAATCCTTTCAAGGCTGCGTCGCGTTCTTCATGGAGGCACGATATAGAGAGTGCTTTAGAAGCTACGTTACCTAGAAGTTACAGGAAGTTCAGGTCTTCTTTTTCTAAGGAATGATTCCACTTCAGAAGGCAATATAATTTTTGCTTCATGCTGGGAATAGGTAAAAGCACAGACCATTTATGGGCAAGTCTGGAATATCGTTCCTCTCCGAATATCTCAGCGTGATCAGAATCAATAGGTATAGGTGAAGGGGTAAAAAGGCGAGTAAACAGATTTGCGTCCCGCTTGGGAAGATTGAAAATATCTCCTTCCAGAGAGGTAAGTTTTTCTCCATCGTCATGAATGATTGCCAAATCTGCGGGAAACAGACTCTCTCGTATTACATCGCTTAGAAAGGCGGCAAAGTAGTCGAGGGGCATCGGTTCAAAAATTGAAGAAAGGGTATTTTTTGTGGCAAGGATCATGTAGGCAAGGCGAGATAAGCGTTGTTCCATTGCTTCCCGACCGTTGAAATCTTGCCAGAGCTTTATCAGTCCTTCAATAGCAGGTAAGTTATTGAGAAATTGCTGAGAAGGGCGGTGACTAAAAAGGAAATAGAAGGTCCATTCCTTTCCCTTCAAAGGAATTCCCCACCCCCATTTATTATTCATTAAAGAGAGATTTAATGGCGTCATAGAGAGAGAAGGAGTTCCATAGAACGTTTGTTCCAACGAATACCTCTCTCCGGAAATGATCAAGTTTGGTGGGGTGATGCCTATGGCTTCGAGAACAGAGAGATCCTCTCCTTGTGGTTCAAGGATTACGGCCTGTGGAGATGTCTTTGACATTTGGTCGGCAAGCATATCGAGAATGCCGCCATGAAGAAGAAAAGACATTTTTTCGAACAGTTCGTGCATAATAACACTCACGCCCTTCAAGCCTTATTAAATTTAATATTTTGCCTTATGGTACCTGAATAGCTTGTTTGCGTCCATATTTTTGTGAAAGGATATAAAAAATTATAGTAAAAAGTTATAATAAAATACTGTAAACAAAGAGGAAATGGGAAGTTGGTCGTATATACTTTTTCTATATAGCCTTAGAATGAAATATTGAAGATGAAAACGAAAAGTGAGGATTGTCTACAATAGAATGAAAGAAGAGCCCATTCATATTCTTATTGCTGATCAAGATCTTATGACTGTTTCTGTAATGGAGCGATATATCTCTGCAGTTCCAGGATTTGTTGTTGTGGGAATAGCTTCTACCCTGCCGCAGCTCTGTCTCCTTCTGCAAAAAAAGAAGATAGACGTTATTTTCGTAGAGCCTGCAGGTTTCGCTTCAGATATGGCGGAAACGGTGGGGCGAATTCATCGTATCTCTCCAATGACAGCTATTGTAGTTGTTTCTTCTCTCCCAGATAGAGTTTCCATTCAACATGCCTTAAGCTTAGGTGCTTTTGATTATATTCTCAAGCCTTTTTCTTTTGAACGTTTTAGGCAATCTCTTTACGATTCTAGAGACAGACAACTTTTCTTCAGGACCCTCCCCCCTTTATGTACCCAAAAGGATATAGATGATCTTTTCCCTCTACGTGGAGAAAAAAACCTATGTAATCATCTTCCCATTAGCATTCAGCAAGAAACTCTTGACCATATGATAGAAGTTCTGTCCACAGTTAATGCTCCTTTGACTATTGGTGATATAGCATTTGCCACAGGATTCTCCCGTACGACTACGTGGCGGTATCTCGACTATCTTCTCAAAATAGGCAGCGTCGTTTCAACGTTAGAATATCGCCCGACAGGGCGTCCTCTAAAAAAATTTAAATACCTCAAGTAGCATGCTGTTATTTTCAAAAAAGGTTATATTCCCCTATGTAGATTCAAAAATGTAACCCCCTTTCTTATGGAATAAAAGGATAAAACAAAAAATATTTAGTTTTTTTCTTGCTTGGATTTTTTAAATCCTTAGACTAATAAATTAATTGTACGAGGATTTATAGGAATTGCGCTATTATTTTTAATATTCTTTGGGATCATAAGGAGGGGAACAGACAACGTGACCATTAAAGCCAGACTTTGGGGTATGCTTGCTGCTATTTTGGTTGTAATTGCAATAATGACTGGCATTACGTACTATCGAGGGACTGCTATTTTAGTAGACACTATCAGCAAAACTGGCATGGAAACGGCACAAAAGGGATCAGGACTTATTGATAGCTATTTTGATCGTTTAACAGGCATTCTTGATTCGGTAGCAGAATCAGTACGTTATAACTGGCTGTATCATCATATTACAGATGAAGATGTTGTAGAGTCCTTCCTTTCATGTCTGACACAGCAAAATAAGAAAGAAGGAATCACTAACATCTTTATGGGACGGGAAGAAGATGGCCGTTTTTCTGACGGGACAGAATGGAAAGAACCAGAGAATTTTGATGCTCGGACTCGTCCGTGGTATCAACAGGCTGTATCGGCTAAAAAGATGATCATTACAGATCCATATTTAGATTCCATTTCAGGAGATTTGGTTTTATCTATAGCAATCCCTATCTACAGTGAATCGGGCACCCTTCTTGGAGTAGTTGGGGGGGATGTTAATCTTGAAACCTTGGCAGAGATGGTTGCTTCCTTGAAGGTTTATGGTACAGGAGAAGCTTTTTTACTTGATCGTAAGGGAACTATTATCGCATCTCCTCATACTGAAGATATTATGAAAGCAAATTTGACTCAAGACAGCAAATTCCCTGATGCACTAAAATCTGTAGCACAAAAGATGGTTGTAGGTGAAACCGGTTCGGCGACCTATAGTTATGGTAATGAAGAGAAAATGGTTTTTTATGCTCCTTCAGAGCACGGGCTGCCTCTGGCTGTTTTTTTCCCTGTATCAGTTATCACGCATATTATTCATTCTTTGACATGGATGCTCTTGGCAGTATCTGTAGTAGCAGTTGTTGTTGTGGCTCTTCTTGTCTTTACTATTGCTCGAGGACTGGCTCGTTCTATTCGTCATATGGAAACAGCAACAAATTGTATTGCCAAAGGGAACTTGACAACTCGTTTTAACACAAAAGGTAAAGACGAGATTGCTCGTATTTCTAACCATCTCAACGAAATGGTGGATCGTCTTCGGGAACTTATTGTTTCTGTTCGCCATGAAGCCGTAGAAACCTCTCAACGAGCAGAAACACTTGCATCTCTCTCGGAAGAAACAGTTGCTTCCATGGAGGAAGTTGCCGGTTCCATCGACCAGGTTTTGGAGAGAAGTGAAAACAGTTCGTCTGCGTTGCAAGAGACGAATGCTTCTATTCAGGAAGTAGCTGCTGGTGCTCAGGCGGCTGCGAAATCGGCTACTGACGGGGCGGAAGGGTCATCGAAAGCGGTGAATATGACGGAAACAGCAGTAGAGGATGTGAACCGGATGATAGAAGGCATCTCTTTCGCTGTAAAAGAATCTCAAAAAGGGGCAGAAACGATCCTTGCTCTTGCACGTTCTGTAGACGATATCTCAGGTTTTGTCGCCACTATTACCTCCATAGCCGATCAGACGAATCTCCTAGCTCTCAATGCCGCTATAGAAGCAGCCCGAGCTGGCGAAGCGGGACGTGGTTTTGCCGTCGTAGCTGAAGAAGTTCGAAAATTAGCGGAAGAATCGGCCTTAGCCGCGCAGAAAGTTCAAGCTCTTATTAAGGGGCTTCAGGCAAGCTCTCAGCACTCCATTTTGGCAGCACAGGAGAGCGAGAAGACTCTTGGAAAAACTATGGATCAAGCTTTGGCTGCCCAAGAGAAGCTGAAGGAAGCCGTGTCGGCCGTGGCGAGAGTATCTGAATCCGTTCAGAGCATTGCGGCTGTCTCAGAAGAACAGGCAGCTTCCAGTGAGGAAATGACAAGCGCAATTCAGACAGTTACCGATGCTACAGTGGAAGTAGTGCAATCTATGAGCAACATAAAAAATGCCTCTGGAGATACGACGAAAGCCGCAGAGGGCATAGCTTTGGAATCTCAAAATATGTCTCGGTCTGCAAATGGTTTACTCCGTCTCATCTCCCAATTTGTAGTGGAAACAGAGACAGAAGAAAAAGGAAAAACTACAGGCCTCGTTCCTTTGAAATAACACGATCAAGGGATTTTTGACCTCCCATACATAAACGAGGAAACCCCGATCTCAGAGAGATGCAGAGCTCTCTGGGGTTGGGGTTATTTTTTTGAAAAATAAAAAAAGAACTTCAAGACTTGAGATTTAATCGTTCTAGATTAAACTGTATGTATAATGAATCTTGTAATTTTTCTTCAAGGGGGATGTGAACTTTATGGGTTTTAACAGACTTGGCACTCGAGTTACAGCTATTGTCGTTGCTCTGATTCTTGTTGCTGTGGTTGGCGTAGGCTTTTTTGCTGTTCAAAAAAGCTCTCAGGCTCTTGAAAACGCGGCTGTTGAATATGAAAATGCCGAAGCGGAACGGATCGCCAGTGCTCTGGATAATACTTTCGGACGATTTAATGGCCTCTTGTTGGCCCTTAATGCGACTGTTCGAACCCGTTTTAAGCCTGTAATGGCTAAGGCCCTTGGAATGGAAGCTTATGTAGCTCAGTTTGCTGCCACTAACGTTCAATTCATTTCGGAACTGGGAAGCCAGGTAGAGGAAACGAGGGAAATTTTTATCTGTTTTAACCCTGAGGAATTCGATTCAGATCAAGTGCACATGGTTTCCTTCTCCAGGGAAAATGCCGATTCAATCTTCACTTTCTCTGATAAAACAGCATATACCGCACAAGATCTTCTTAATAGGAAAACACAGCAGACATCATGGTTCTGGCGTCCTATTGATACGCAACAGCCAGTTTGGGGCGACGTTATTACCAACGATGTAGAGGAAAAGATCCCCTATTCGATGCCTGTAGAGATAGAGGGTAAAACTATAGCGGTTATTGGCATGATTTTTGACTATTCTTTTGTTCAGGATACATTAAAGGACGTGAAATTCTACGATACGGGGTATGCTTTCCTCCTCAACAGAGATCTTCGTTTTATGTATCACCCAGAGTACTCCTTTAATGGGCCTACAGCCTCTGAAATAGAAGGAGGGCTTCTCGCAGATTACGTTAAAGGGATGCTCGCTAATCCAAAAGGTATTTTCTCCCACGAAATAAAGGGTAAATCTGTATCTACTGCTTATCGCACTTTAGAAAATGGCTTTATTCTTGGTATCACTGCTCCTAAAGACGAGGCGTTAGCAGCAATTCCTGTTCTTCGAAAAGCTATTTTGATTGGAGTTCTGGCGGCAGTAGCCGTAGCTGTTATAGTCGTCTTCTTCTTTTCACGGAGCATTTCGAATCCTCTTACTCATGTGGTGTCTAAAGCGAAAGAAATAGGTTCTACGGGTGACCTTTCTGTCCAGATGGATACCTCTTCCTCCATTATGGAAATTCAGGAATTGGTAGGTGCTTTTAACACGCTTATAAATAGTGTGGGGCATGTGGTCCTCGCCATTCGGGATGATGCAGAAGAGGTTCTAAATAAGGCGGAACATTTAAGTACCTCAGCAGAACAAGGTTCCGCTGCGGCTCAACAGGTAGCTGCCCTTGCGGATAAAGTTAGCCAAAATACGCAGGATTCAGCGGCAGCAGTGGAACAGGCCAACGCCGGTGTTCAAGAAGTGGCTGCCAGCGCTCAGGCAGGAGCGAAGACAGCTGCAGAAGCAGGGGAAAGTGCTTCCCAGATTTCAGAGGTAGCTGATCGCGGAGGGAAGGCTGTTGATGATATTGCCTCTTTGATTAACGAAGTAGCAAAAGCCGGCGAAAAAGTAGGATCGGCAATTGGCGAGCTCTCGGGGTCTGTAGAGGGAATTACAGGATTTGTCAACACCATTACTCAGATCGCAGATCAGACGAACCTTTTGGCTCTTAATGCTGCTATTGAAGCGGCTAGGGCGGGAGATGCGGGACGGGGTTTTGCTGTTGTGGCTGAAGAAGTTCGAAAACTTGCGGAGGAATCAAGTCGTGCTGCATCTCAGGTAAGCGACGTTATTTCAGAAATCGCTAATAGAACGAAGGCGGCTATCTCCGATCAAAAGGGTTCAGAAGAAAAAGTGCGTGTTCTTGTTGATAAAGCTGCTGAAACAAAGGCAGTGATTGACGATGTTGTAGAAAAAATAGCGGTCGTTACAGAAAGCGTTCAGACTATTGCTGCTACCATGGAAGAGCAATCTGCAAGTGCTCAGGAGATGACAGCTGGTATGGATAATGTAGCGCGAACAAGCCAGGAAATAGCCGATCAGGTCGGCTCTATTACCCAATCTATGGATGAACAGGGACGAGTTTCTCAGTCTATTTCTGAAGCGGCAGAAGAGTTGGTTCAGCTGAGCGGAGAAATGCAGAAATCTGTAGCGCAGTTTAAGCTGAAAAAAGAGATGGAAGATATGAAGGACATGGAAGGACCTGAAAAACTTGAAGAGTCAGAAGAGCGGGCGGGGCTTCTTCCTGCATAATAGATGAAGAGAGCGCGAGGGGAGCAGCTGCTCCCCTCGCTTCTTTAGCCTTTCTTTATTTCCTCTCCATGAGCTAAAGGAGATCGAGTCTTCTTCGTGTTTCTTCCGTTGGGATACCCTTTTCATCCCATCCTCTTAAGCGATAGTATTCAGGAAGCATTTCTGGAACCCTGCTCAACTTTCCTTTCCCAGGGCCTTCAGGAATAGGCTCTTTGAGAAGGCGGGGTGGCAATGTATCTTCTTTACTAGGGTTAAGCCCTTCCCTGAGATTAAAAAGTCTTTCAAGGTTCCAAATTCTTTCACCACAGGTCATGATCTCGTCAGCGGTGTAGTCAAATCCTGTTCCAGCTTTTAAAAATGCAGCATAATCTGCCGCGTCTAGAGCAAAAGATGTAAAGAGACACATTCCGGAAGAATCAATGGCAGCTGTAAGATCATGAAAAATTTTCCCCCACATGGGTTTTTGAGAGATATCGTCTGGGTCAAGCTTTTCTGGCGCTCCGAGAATTTCTGGAGAAATAAGGTACCCTCTTACATGACATGCTCCCCGGTTGCTTACTGCGTATGTAAGACCAATCCCTTGAATACCACGGGCATCGTAAGCGGGCATTTCCTGCTTTTTTACAGTCATGGAGAGTTCAGGATGTCCGTACATGGTACAAAGACGCCAAGACCCCTGATTTAGTTTTTTGCCAAGCCCCTCTCCTTTCCCCATTTTCTCTGTCCAATACGTTATGGCTTCTTCATTCCCGAACAGAAGCTCTGGTCCCCCCTCAAGTTCCTCTTTTTTAATGAACTTTTTTTCGTAAAGCTCCATGGCAGCAGCTATAGTGACTCCGGTACTAATAGTGTCGAGCCCATATTCATTACAAATATAGCTAGCTTGAATAATAGGTTCAATAGACGCTATCCCGCAGCAAGTTCCAAAGGCGAAAATAGTCTCATATTCTGGCCCTTCCCCAGCCTTTTCTTTTACTTTTGTTATCCGTCCGCAGCCAATAGGACAACCGAAACAGTGGTAATTTCCCGTAAGATATTTCTCGGCGAGAGTTTCTCCAGATTGCTTGTCTGCATCTTCCATATAAGATCCCTGCCAATTTCGGTGGGGATACGCTCCAGTCTGGTTGATTATATTGACTAGAATGGCAGTGCCATATGCAGGAAGTCCCTGGCTTGTTACTGGGTGTTTCTTTAATTTCTCCAATCTTTCTTTCAAAACTGCTGAAAGTTCTTCGGATTGAGCTACGTAAGGTCGAGATGTACCTCGTACCACTATTGCTTTCAGATTCTTAGACCCCATGACTGCTCCAACACCGCTTCGGCCGGCAGCTCTATTTTTCTCGTTCATGATAGATGCTAGAGGGGAAAGAATTTCCCCTGCTGGTCCGATGCAGAGTACTCTTGCCTTCGTATCTTTTATCTCCTCTAAAATTCGGTCGGTAGTTTCATGGGTGTTAAGCCCCCAAAGATGACTGCTATCTCGTATTTCGACGTTCTGGTCATAAATATGGATATATACAGGATGATTTGCTTTCCCTTCAACTATGATCATAAACCAGCCAGCTTTTGCAAGTTCTGCTCCCCAATAGCCTCCAGAGTTACTTGATGCGATATAGCCTGTTAGAGGGCTTTTAGTGACCACCATATATCGTCCGGCAGCAGGTACTCCTCGGCCGGTTAAGGGGCCAGTCACAAATAAAAGGCGATTTTCAGGGCTGAGGGGATCTATGTTGGGAGGATTTTCATTGAAAAGAATTCTTGAACCGTATCCACGTCCACCTATATATGCGCGAAGAAGCTTTTCATCCACCGGCTCTTTCGATATTTTGTGAGAAGACAGATCTATTCGCAAAATGGTGCCCATGTGGCTCCCCATTTACAATCCCTCCTTCTCTCTTCTCTTTAGTTTCTCTCCTCTCTTGTAATCTTTTCTCTACTCTCTCTCCTCTTCCTTTGCGATATTTACAATACTATTTTCCCCGATGTAGATTCCCCCCCTTTTTTTAAAAGTAGGTGGTACATATAGATTGTTCTCTTCCCAATATCGTTCAAGAATTTCGAGACGGGATGAAAGTGTATCTCCTAGTTCTTGAGCGATACTGAGTATAATGCAATTCAAAACGCTTATTGGCGCAGCAAAGGAATCAATAAATGAAATAGGTGTATAAGGTATGGTTACAACATGAAGGGCATATGTAGCTAAAGGGCTTGTATATTCGTCAGTTATAGCTACAGTCTGTAGGTTATTTCCACGAGCGTAGCGAAGGACCTTAAGGGTCCATGTGGAATACCGTGGAAAACTGATACCAGTCACAACGCTCTCTGGGGGAGCATTCACCAAGAGCTCGTAAGGCATATCAAGGGGCATTAATTTGATGTTTGGGAGGATCCATGATAGGTAAAAGGAAAGGTAATAAGCAAGAGTATAGGAACTTCGATACCCTGCGATATAGATAGCAGGAGCTTGGGTAAAAAGAGCAGCTAAGTTGCGGATTACTTTCTCATCGAGACGAGATTGAACAAGTCTCATGGAGTTAATATCCTTTCCTATAGCGGTGTCGAAGAGACTCTTTTCTCCAGATGTCCGATACTTCTCCATACGTTCAAGGGTCGTAAGATGATCTATAAGCATGTGGCTGATTGCTTGATGCAGTTCTTGATAGCCAGATAACCCTAACGTATGAGCAAAACGTATTACAGTGGCCTCACTAACTCCTACCTGGGTCCCAAGTTGAGATGCTGTTAAAAAAGCAGCCTCTCGTGGCTTTTCCAAAATAAAGTAAGCTACTTTGCGTTGCCCTGGGGATAATTCATTTATTTTTGCTGCAATCTGCTCTCTCAACATATAAGATCTCCTTTGTAGAATCATTTCCGACAAAAAGAATTGTATAAACAGCATAAAAAGAAGTGAATCATTTGTCAATTAATGAAACTACGTCATCGATATTGAAAAAAAAGACCCCTTCAGGTATCATAAAAATATTCTAACATATTCTTATTTTTTAATTATTGTTTCTTGTTATTTAATAATGTACTGTTTTTAAAGGTAAATGCGTAAAGGGTAATTTAATATAAGTAATTTTAGTATGGCTTCCTGTGGAGTGAGCGAAGATGAAAGAGAGAGAGTGGGGAGGGGGGTTTACCGATGCGAACCCCCGGCAGATCGCTCTTCCGCTGGGAAATAATCCAGATGTGGAGAAAAGGGGAGATCGAGTTTATAAACTCCCCGAAAAAGGCTTTTGTTCCCAAGAAGCACTTTTATATAAGTCGGTCTGCTTCGATAGTTTTTTTAACCATCCCGATATGTTATTGTGCCTTTTTGATGAGGAAGGCAGGGTTATTTTATGGAATAAGACTTTGGAACGAGTATCGGGGTACACATTTGAAGCTGTTCAGGGATCCCGTCGCTGGCTTTCCTTGTTGTATCCTAATATAGAGACGCGACAGAGGCTTCTTTCGTCTCTCCATGTTTTTGCAGACATGAAGGGCGCATCTGTCTCTTGTGAGACAAAAATGCGGGGAAGGGATGGTGAGACGGCTACTGTTTTATGGAGCTGTACTACCGTTTCTTTTGCTTCAGGGCTATCAGGTATCCTTTGTTCAGGTGTAGATGTGACAGCTCGTTCAAATCGGGAAAGAAAACTTGCTGAGCGTCTTTCAACGCTGACGGAGCTTTTTAATACGATGGGAGATGCTGCTTTCTTTCATGAAATAGTAAATAAAAGTACACCAGGTCTTTTTTTGGAAGTGAATGAGGGAGCTTGTCGAATGCTAGGTTATAGTCGCGAGGAGTTGCTCTCCCTTTCCCCCTTGGCCATTGAGGGCGAGTTGAGACGAGAGGGAATAAACCATGTTATCTCTTCTCTATTCCAGAAAGGGCAGGTAGTATTCCAGACACAACTGAGAAAAAAAGATGGGACCTTTATCCCTGTGGAGATATGTGCCCATCTTTTTTGCCTTCGAGGTAAACCTGCCATTCTTTCCATTGCTCGCGATAGCACAGAGAGGAAGCAGGCTGAGGAAGCTCTTCGCGATAGTGAAGCCTTTTCTAGACGGATTTTAGCTCAAAACCCCAACCCTATTTTTGTCGTTGGTCCCGACACGAGAATTCAATATGTTAATGAGGCCTTTGAACATGTATTTGGTTACTCTTCAGAAGATGTTTTAGAGCGCCCAGCCCCTTATCCATGGTGGCGGAGCGACTATTGGCTAAACATGGGGGAGCTTCGGCTGGCAATACATGAAGGGATGACAAGAAAAGAAAAGCTCTCTATTCGTAAAGATGGGGAAGAAATATGGGGCGAGGTGACAGCTGTCCCTATTCGCGAAAGGGACGGGTGTTTAAAATATTGTGTTCTTAGCTGGAATGACATTACTGCCCGAAAAAAATTAGAAGAGCAGATACGGCTTAACCAACATCAGTTGCAGTTTTTAACATCGGAACTATATGTTGCAGAAGAACGAGAGCGCCGACGTATAGCGACAGACCTTCATGATGGAGTAGGACAAAATTTGGCCCTTATCAGAATAAAGTTAGAAATGCTGAGTAGCTATAACTCCTATTCTTCAAGTTCAAAAGAGATTTTTCAGGAAATCCTTGCTCTTTTAGATCGTTCCATCGTGGAAATGAGGACTCTTATTTTTGATTTGAGTCCCCCTATGCTCTACGAGTTGAGTTTCCATTCTGCGGTAGAGTGGCTTATAGAGAAAATGGGAGATGAGCACGGGTTATGTATTGTCTTTAAAGATTTGTTAATGTCGGATGATATAGCTATGGACATTAAAATCTTCCTTTTCCGAGCTTTGCGGGAACTTTTAATGAATGTAGTGAAACATGCTCGAACATCTGAGGTGTCTGTATGCCTTTCTCGTTTTGACCGTTGGACTGTCGCTTTAGAAGTACGGGATAATGGCGTCGGCTTTGATCTCTCTTCTCTTCGAGAGTTAGGGAGAGATCCGAGTAACTTCGGGCTCTTGAATATCCAGGAACGAGTAAACTACATTGGAGGTTTTATGCAAATTGAATCGTCACCAGGGCAAGGAACGAATGTCACCCTTTTTGTTCCAGTAGAAAACGAAGAAGAAAGGGCCGGTGACTTTATTGAAAAAAGTGAAGATTCTGTTGGCTGATGACCATCAAATTCTTCGAGATGGTTTGCGAACTCTTTTAAACACCCAAAATGATATGGAAGTTGTAGGCGAGGCGGAAACAGGACGGCAAGCTATAGAAATGTCTGTTGCTCATTGTCCGGATGTGCTCGTTATGGATGTTATTATGCCAGAATTGAATGGAATTGAAGCTACATGCCGCCTCAAAAAAGAGCAGCCGGGAGTAAAAGTCTTAGCTCTTTCTATGCATGCCGATAGAAAGTTTGTGACGGAAATGCTGAGGGCAGGAGCTTCCGGATTTCTGCTAAAAGAATGTGCTTTTCGAGAACTGGCAGAGGCAATTCGGGCCATAGTCGCAGGGAAAGTATATTTGAGTCCGAGCATTTCAAAAGTTGTTGTGGAAGAGTACCTTGATTTTTTAAACGAGGATAAAGAATGCGTATCGTCTGGTCATGTTTTAAGTCTTCGAGAAAGAGAGGTTTTGCAACAAATCGCAGAAGGCAAAGGGAATCGAGATATAGCGAAGAGTCTTCACGTAAGTGTAAAGACAGTAGAAACTCATAAATACAACATTATGCGTAAACTAGGCCTTCGATCTGTGGCAGAGCTGACAAAATATGCCATAAAGAGCGGCATTACCTCTATAGACTGACTTTAAAGAAGCTTTAAGTGTTTTCCTGATCCTTTTCTAAGTATTTCTCCCCCCTTTTTCCAGAAAAACAAAAAATTTTGTAAGGGAATCTCCTCCTTCTTCTCAGCCCTATCCTGATTTAATACTTTCCAAAAATTCAGTACCCTTAATGCGAGCTATCCGGCTCAAGCAATATCGCTAGAGAGGGGGTTATGACTATGCCCGCCGTATGCGGGTTTACCTGATAAGCATGAACTTTCTGGCGTTAAGGGAGAAATAAGGGGCACGAAAGAAATAGGGTATCTGCAGAAAAGGGAGGAAGAAAAGATGAAAAGATTGTTTCTTCTGTTTGCAGTAGCAGCCATGGTCGTTTTTGCGGCTGGTGCTGTGTTTGCCGAGGAAGCCCCCATGACCATGGAGGAGGCTGGTTTTTCACGTTGTAACCCCTCGGGATGTTCACCGTGGGATACGCTGAAAATCAATTGGAGAGTTATTCCCATTAACTGCCTGCAGATTCGGCAGGACGAGATCTGCATGGCCACCTACATCGGCTGCTGCGATGGATGGTGTGATGAGGAGTGCATTTGGTACGCCGTCGTTGCTACAGGTACTGATGAGAGAAAGATTGTTGGCAAGATCGACGTCAATATGCCCGAGCACGTAACACTGTGGGCAAAACTGAGAGCTCCTTATGGAACCAGTGCTGTTGGAACACCTAACTGGACCGAGCTTTCCACAGATTATGTGGATCTCGTGACCGGGATTTCCAAGATTTGCGGAGCTTGGGGCAAGGGCGGATTGAAACTTTGCGCCGGCGCTGATGCTCAGAAAGGCTCCGGAGTTAGAGTCCTAACCCTTCTCATTCAGGACGTATAAGAAGGAGAGAGGATATCTGCATAAGAGGTATCCGAGGGACGAGGGCGGCGTTCCATGAGGGCGCTGCCCTTTTTAGTCAAGGAGGAGACGAAAAATGAGTGGGACTACAGTAACATCGAGAATTGTTCTTCTCGTCTTTCTCGTAATTTTTTCTCCTTTGAGTGAGCGCTCGGAAGCGATGGAGCTCATCGCTTTAAGTGGCTGGTCGTCCCTCGTTATAGGGGCATCAGCTTCTAGTGGGCGAGGTTCGCGCGAGAGTGATCCTTCTATAGCCTCATTGGGTATTGTTAATGCTAAGGGGCAAGATGATATGTGGAATGTGGAGGTCAAGCTCATAGAAGGAGCTACATTGCCTGAGGGAATTCAAATATGGATTCGTCGGACAGGGAACGGTATGGGGGCTGGATGGATACGTGGCGGTACATCCTATCAACTTGTTGATCCTGCGGGGACGTTGTTTTTTACAGGAGCGGGAGATCGTAGTCATATAACAGTGCAGTTTAAGGTTTCCGGAATATCACCAGAAACACCGAAAGGGATTTATGCTCCACACATTGCTTTTACGGTGGTGGATTTATGATGAGAAAAATAATAATGAAAACCCTTTGTGTCTGTGTTATGGCCCTGTTAGCATTACCAAGTGGTGGAGGGCAGTGCTTTGCCAATATAGATATAGTGGGAGATCTTACCTATCGTTTCAATGTATCCCCCGGCCAGGAAGTGCGGGGACAAATAGCCATAAGAAATTATAGCAAAGAAGAATCTGTGCAGGTTTCTATTAATCAGAATGATTACCATTGTTATGCTGATGGACGGAACGAATATCCGTCCCCAGGGAGTCATAATCGATCCAATGCTCTTTGGATGGCTCTCAGTCCACGACAGCTTATTATTCCTCCAGATAGCATCGGTACTTTTGAATATGTTATTTGTACTCCCAAGGAAGAAAGTCTTCGTGGAACCTATTGGAGCCTCATTATAGTAGAGCCTATAGGACAGGAACGTTTACAGGTTCCGGATGGGTCAAAGGAAGATATGGCTTACAACGTTACTACCGTTTTTAAATATGCCATTCAAATGATCACTGATGTAGGTACATCTGGAGTACAGGAAATTCAGTTTATAGATAAGAGATTAAGAACGGTAGAAGGCATGCCTGTTCTTGATCTTGATATTGAAAATACAGGGGAACGCGTTATTCGCCCTGTTGTATGGGCAGAACTATACGATCAACAGGGGAATCAGGCGGGAAAATTTGAAGGTGGACGGCGATGGATTTATCCTGGTTCCTCATGTCGGTTTGAAATTCCTCTCAAAGGGATTAAGCCTGGGGATTATAAGGTTTTGCTTGTAGCGGATGGTGGAGAAGACGAAGCTTTTGGTGCTCAGTATGCCCTGGTCGTAAAATAGGGGGGGTGGGCATGATGAGAGGCAGAGAGCAAAGACTGGCAATAGGCATAGTTTGTTTGCTGCTTTGCCTATTCTCCAGTTTCGCATGGGCTCAAGGAAAGGGATATGGCGTAGAGGTTAGGGCCCGTTCCCCTTTGCAAATTAGTACAAAGCCAGGGCGCATTATTAGCGTGAGTGTTCTTATCACAAGTTTTCAGACTAGAGAAGAGACGTTTATTGAAGAAATTAAACTTCCTGAGGGCTGGCAACCTTTAGTGCCGCCAGGGCGCTTTTCCATTCCGGCACGTGGCAGCATATCTCGTGTTGTGGCCTTCCAGGTCCCAGCTTCTACAAAAGCGAATGACTACGATGTTATTTATTCTGTAAAAAATCGCCGAGATTACGGCGTCTATGATGAAGAAATTTTTACAGTCTCTGTTTTAACTGTAGAAGGTCTTGACCTTATTCTCGTTAGAAAGCCTGTTGCCATTATTGCAGGGCAGAGTTACGAGGTGGACCTTCAAGTTTTAAATAAGGCAAATACATCTCGGGAGATCCATATAGATTTACCCGATCGCGACCCTCGCTTCCCCGCAACTGTTACTCCCACAGATGTGGCTCTCGAAGCAGGAGAGAGTGCAAATTTAAAATTAAAGGGGAAAATTTTTGCCGAAAGTACATCTCGTTTCCATTTTGTGGAAGTGCGGGCTACTACAACTGGTGATAAAGGGCCAGAATCAGCAGTTCTAACAGTAGATCTTGATGTTATCCCAAAGGGTGGCGGAGAGTTGGATATTTTCCATGTCTTGCCAACAGAACTTGCTTTCAGCGTTATGGGCAATTCGGGGGGAGATGGAGCCAATATCGAATGGAGCGGGTACGGGTATCTCGATGAAGAACGTACCAAGGGTGTAGATTTCCTTTTCAGGGGCCCTGATACAGATGACAAAGGACTTTATGGTGACGTAGAAGAGTATTGGCTCACCTATTTTACCGATACATTTTCTCTTTTTCTCGGAGATCAGGGGTATCCCCTCTCTCGCCTGACCTCGTCCTCTTCCTATGGTAGAGGCATAGGTTTTTCATATGAACCGGAAAGGCTTGGCTTAGGCGGTGGAGGTCACTACATGAAGAGCCGCTGGGGGTACCCTGATAAGAAAGAGTTCGGGTTCTACATAAGTCAGAAGATGCAAGAGAATCTTGAGATACGTTTGAATATGCTTCAGAAAAGGCGAGATGCTTATAAAAATAAACCTTCTACAGAAGACAAGCTGTGGAGCGTGAGCGCCGAGTATCGACCATGGGAGCATACGCTTCTCGAATTGGAGTATGGATTCTGCGATACCGATAGGGAGAGAGCGCTTGATGATGATGAAGCATATCGTATTTATTTGAGAGGCCGCATGGGTAAAAATATGCCCTACTCCATTACAAGAGTGAGGGCGGGTACCGACTATTGGGGGTACTATCACGATTACGACTATACAAGTGCCTCTCTTGGGTTTCCTTTAAGCGATCGCTTGCAATGGAATGTGTCGTGGTACGAATATAAAAACAATCTAAATATGCGTAGCGAAAATAATACAACACAGATTATTGAAGAGCTGTTCCAAACCTATATGGACTATGAACTTTCAGATGGTTGGTATATTTCATTGGGATATGATGATTTTTCTATGAAAGACAACCTTCTTCCCGCAGAATATGATTTTTATGAAAAATCTTGGTGGGTGCGAGTGGGGAGAAATATGGAGAAGTACAGCTATTCGGTAGAGGCTCGTTACGCCGATCAGGATGATCTCCTGAGAGGAGAGAGCACCCACGCATGGAATTACAATGTTTCATTAAGTTATCAGTTAACTCCAGATTTATATGTCTCTCTGTATGGAGGCTTTGGTGATAATAGGGTGCTTGAAGATAGTTATCTTTTAAGAGCATCGACAAACAGAGGGATAAGTATTATATGGGATGCAACTCCCAGTTTAAGGCTTTCGTGCTGGTATACTCGCTATTCTTATGATGATAATGATTTTGTAGACAACAGTGAGCAATACGAATTCATGGCGGAGCAGACTTTCGCTGATGAAAGCATTCTACGTTTCCGAATTCAACGTAACGACAACAGTGGAGAAATGGAGACTTCATACTCCATTATGTACGTTATTCCTCTCGATATAAAAATGGCTAAGAAGAAAAATGTGGGTGTTCTGCAGGGCCTCATTTATGAAAACGTAGGAGATGAAAAAAGAGGAGTTCCTAATGTTGTTCTGGCCATCGAAGAGCAGACCGCGGTTACTGATGTCAAAGGAGTGTTTCTTTTCCCGTCGTTAACGCCAGGCCCCTACCTTTTGAAGATAGATCGAGCTTCTCTCGGTGGTAGCCGAGTTCCAGATGTGAAGACCCCGATTATAGTGGAGATAGCGGGGTATGGAGAGATTACTTCTATGGATATAGGAATAACTGATGGAGCAACGCTCAATGGTGCTGTAGTCCTTGTAGATCCTGAAGCTGGGAAAGATGGAACGGCTACGCTAGAAGGAGAAAAAGGATACCTCGTAGGGGATACTCTCGGCAACGATGGGGCATTACAGGCAGGGGGGCTTCAAAGTGTCTTGGTAGAAATGAAGAATGGCGAAGAGGTTCATCGAAGACTTACAGATGAGTGGGGAAAATTCTTGTTCGAAGGGTTACGCCCAGGGAAGTGGACTTTAAAGATTTACGATATAAATATTCCTTCATCTTATCATCTAGAACAAACAGAGCAGGTTTTCGAGTTTAAGCCGGGGGAAGTGGGAAGCTTTGAAGCCAAGGTTCTCCCAAGAAAGAGAACCATTCGTTTTCTTGAAGAAGGCAAGATTGTAATGGGCCGGGAAGGAAAGTGAGGTGAAGATGATGGTCTGGAGAATGTTTACTTTGGGGTTTATTGCTGCCTTCCTTCTCGCTTGTGGCCCTGTGGAAGGAGTAGATCGAACTGTGGCTACAATACAAATTTCTATAGAAGTTCCAGAGGAAAATGCCATCTCTATTCTTCAGAATCCTCTCTCGCTTAACAGCTATATTGGTAATGAAGGCGAGACGTCTCCGCTAACTTATATTGTTACAGCTACAGGAACTACCCCACGGAAAATTGTTGGTCAGATAGAAGGGATTCTCCCTGAAGGGGTACAGCTTTTTCTGAAACTTGATGCCCCTGTTCGAGGACAATCTGCAGGCTTTGTGGAACTTGGAGCACAGGAAGTAGAGCTTCTTTCGGGAATTTGGGGGATATATGGGGTACAAGGGAATGGAGTTGTCCTTCTTAAGGCAGGAAATGAAGCGGCCCGGAATTTGGGACAGATTCGAATTCGTCTCTCGGTCCGGGAAACGTAAAGGAGGGCTTATAAACATGGGGGATCTATATTCTCTGCGAAAGGAGCGAGATTATCTTTCTCGAGAATCCACAAGGAAGAACATGGATCAAAGAGAATGGGAAATTCGCTACCTGAAAGTCCTTGAAGATATTTATCGTGAAGAACAGAAGCTCCGAGGTCGAGGACACTGCTTGGATAAAAAAAGAATCCATAGTGAAGACCGACCCTATCCAGAATAAAAGAACGACTAGAGGCTTCCTTTACAGCATATGCATATAAAAGGAAGCCTCGCCTCACCTCATTTCTGTTGTAAAATAAACAGTATATTCGTAGGTCGTAATGAGGTGATGCTTATGATGCTTCGATGGAAAATCGCAAGCATGTTTTTTGCGTGTTTTTTAGGTCTTATATTCGTTGGGCCTCTTCGTGGGGATGAGAAAATCCATGTAGCTGTTTCCATTCCACCACAAGCCTATTTTGTTCAGCAAATAGCTGGCGAGCATGCTGTTGTTCAGGTACTTATCCGTCCTGGAAACGATCCGCATACCTACGAGCCGCGCCCTTCTCAAATGAAGCTTTTATCTGACGGTGCTATTTATTTTGCGGTAGGTCTTCCCTTTGAAGAAGCGTTGCTTCCGCGGCTTCAGTCATTGAGCTCCTCTCTGCGAATAGTAAAAACACAAAAGGACATAGAGCGACTTGTTGGAAGTGACCATCATAGCGGTCATGATCATGAGCTTGTGGATCCGCATATTTGGTTATCTCCATCCCTCGTAAAGATTCAGGCAGCAGCGATACGAGATGGTTTTGTTGCCTTGGACCCTGCCCATACATCAGAGTATAATCGCAACTATAGCATTTTCTGTTCCCAAATAGACCAGTTAGATCAATTAATTCGAGGAGAATTTCAGGGAAAAACAAAGAATAAATTTGTTGTTGTTCATCCTTCCTGGGCTTATTTTGCTCGAGAATACGACCTGGAACAGATTGCTATGGAAATAGAAGGCAAAGAGCCGAAAGCGGCAGATCTCGCCGCTCTTATTCAGAAAATGAAAGAAGAAGGACTCTCTACTATTTTTGTTTCTCCTCAGTTCTCTAAAAAGATAGCGGAAAGTCTTGCTCGTGAGGTTGGGGCTTCTATTGTTGTTATAGACCCTCTACCTATCAATTGGGCGGAAGGAATGCTACACACAGCTCAAGTTATAGGGGAAAGTTTACGATGAGTGACAATAATTATGTGATTTCTTTTAAGAACGTTTCTTTTCATTACGAAAATGGTGACAAGGTTTTGGATAACGTGTCTTTTCTTGTGCCACGAGGTGAGTTCCTAGTTATTATTGGCCCTAATGGCGGAGGAAAAACAACCTTGCTTAAGTTAATTCTCGGCCTTGTAAAGCCTACGTATGGAGAAATACAGGTTTTAGGGAGAACGCCTGGCCACTCCACGGGATGCGTTGGGTATGTCCCTCAAGATACCGGCCGTAGCCGAGATTTTCCTATAAGTGTTCTTGATGTAGTGTTAATGGGGCGTCTCGGGGGAGGCAGAAAGGGATTTCTTTTCTCTCAGGAAGATCATGAAATTGCTATGGAAGCTCTCGCTCGCTTAGGTATGGCAGATCAGAGTTGTGCCAAAATGGGAGAATTATCTCAAGGGCAACGCCAAAGAGTTTTTATTGCACGAGCTCTCGCTTCTCGACCCCAGATTCTTTTAATGGATGAACCAATGGCGAGCATTGACCCAGAAGCGAGAGGTGTTCTCTATGAAGAATTGGCTTCTCTGGCTGGGAGTCTCACTATTTTAGTGGTAAGTCATGACCTATCTGTTATAGCCAGTGGTGCTACGGCAGTGGCTTGTGTTTGTAGCGATGTGTATTACCACAATGCTGGTGAGATTACAGAAGAAATGTTGGCTATGGAATATGGAGGACAGTGTCCGGTAGAGCTCGTTGCTCATGGCGTTCCTCATCGTGTGCTCGCTCGCCACGACCATGCTTCAAAGGAGCTCTCTTCTCATGATTGATATGTTACAGTTTGAATTTATGAAAAACGCTTTTGGGGCGGCTCTTCTTGCCAGCGTACTTTGCGGTATGATGGGAACTCTTGTTGTTGTTCGTCGCCAGGTTATTATTGCTGGAGGGGTTGCTCACGCTGCGTACGGCGGTGTGGGCCTTGCTTTTTTTCTAGGCATATCACCTCGCTTGGGAGCTATTGGCTTTTCTCTTGTCATGGCCCTTATAATGGCATGGGTTACCCTCCATAAGCCCTCTCGATCCGACTCGATTATCGGTGTCCTTTGGGCTGTCGGTATGGCTGCAGGGGTTATCTTTATAGATATAACACCTGGATACGGCTCTGATCTTATGAGCTATTTGTTTGGAAGCATTTTGACGGTATCACGAGGTGATTTATGGTCTATGGGTAGTCTGGTTGCCATTTCTCTTCTCTTAGGTATTCCTTTTCACCGAGAAATTCTCGCCTTCGCCTATGAGCCGGAGTTCGCAAAGACTCGAGGAGTGCCTGTGGTTCTTTTGCACTTCGTTACAATTATCCTTATTTCCGTAGCTGTTGTTCTCTTAATTCGGGTGGTTGGGCTTATCCTCGTTATAGCTCTTTTGACGATTCCCCCCTCTATAGCGGAACAGTGGGCTCATTCCCTCTTTTCTATGATGGGCATTGCTTTTGTCTTGAGCCTGCTCTTTTCTACGATAGGGTTATGGCTCTCTTTCCGTTTCAATGTAACAGCAGGCGCTGTGATTATATGCGTAGCAGCTGTCGGGTATGTCTTGGCATTTCTTATTTCCCCCATAGCCCGCGGAAGCCTCCGGAAATGAGGAGAGATAGATCTAATAGAAAACCTGTGAGGGGCCCTTTCGGGGAGAAAGCAAGGTATTGAGGAACCCAGATAGGGCGATATTTATCTTTATATTGTCTTATCCCTTGAAAGTTATAAAAATGTTCTCCATGACGGTAGATTAGATGACCAAGCCGATTCCAAAGAGGGGCTAAACGATGATCTCTGAGCCCTGAAAGCGGAGCCATGCCCAAGTCGAACCATTTAAAACCGTTGTCTTTCCCAAAAAGAATGAGTTTTAAAAACAGGTAATCCATAAGTCCTGGAGATGTATCGGGTCTGTACCGCATTAAGTCTATAGAAAGCGTTTTCTTGTTCGCACCTTCCCATACGTTGGCAAAAGCTATAATAGTATTGTCTTGAATTAAAACAGCTACCGGACAGGAAGCAATATAGGATTCGGAGAAAAAACCTAAGGAGAACCCTTTTTCTTTCGTGTTTTTTGTAGAAAGCCACCCATCAGACACCTCTTTTAATTGTGAAAGGATGGACGGTACATCCTGAGGCGGATAGATTTTGAAAATCACACCCTCCTTCTCTTTTTGCGAAATAGTATGTCTTTGACTTTTGAAATGGCTCCCCTCAAGGGAAAAGTCTTCCAGAGAAACGAGGGCTTTTTCCCCAATTTTAATAAGAGAAAAACCTAATTCGATATACGTATCTATAAATGTTTCTCCTACTTCATAAAAGGCTACCTGACCACCATATCTGTCGGCCATTTCTGTAAAGAGCCATATGAGTTCTTTACCGTCATCCACATCCCCTATAGGGTCTCCCATTGCGATCCAATGAGATTCTCGTACTTGGTACATTATCATGGCATTTTTGTTGGAGCTAAAAAGGAAATATTTATCCCCTGTCAATGCAAGAGCAGAAGAGGCTTCTGGAGAGAGGGAGACGAGCATACGGGCTAGAGAGAGATCTTCAGCAGTAAGCGTTGAGGGTTTTACATGGGCTGGTCGACTTAATCTCCAGAGGGAGAAACATAACGTTAGGATCGTTACCCCCAGAAACATTCTTAAGAACCGCGGGGCGTCTTTTTCAAAGGCTACCTGCCACCAAAGTTCATGACTATAAGGAACATGTCTGAAAGAAAATAACCCTAACCATACAATACTCGCCACTGCTGTAGTGATGAGAAGGAACCACGTAAAACTAAAGGGCTGTTCCATAAAACGGGATCGTCTATAAAAAATTTTTCTAGCAGGAGCAAGAGAGATGGCCACGATGAGAAGAACAATAGCCTCTTCATAGTCGGCACCTTTAAAGAGAGAGAATGCTACCCCACTGATAAGGAGCAATACAACACCAGTATGGGCTTCTCGTAATCGCAACGCTAACCCTCTTGAGAGGAAGAGCAAAAAAAGGCCAGTAATGCTTCCCAAGAAATGAGAGGTTTCAAGGAGTGCAAGAGGGAAAATTTTCTTTAAAAAAAGGAGTCGATTTTCTATACCAGGGGTAGCTCCTGATGCCAAAAGAATGAGACCGCTTATAAAAGTCAGGATAGAAAATATAATGGGTATTGAAGGACTGACGGCAGAAAAAATAGAGGTTGCCATGGGTTTCCCTTTTAATAGTACTGATGCTTCTAAAAACATAAGGCTAAAAGTTGCGATAAGGAGAGGAAGAATATAGTAAATAAGTCGGTATATCAAGAGAGCCCCCATGAGGGTAGGAGATGAATAATGAGGCGACAGGAGTACAAGAAAAAGGGAATCAAAGACGCCTAACCCGCCAGGAACCTGGCTCATCCCTCCTGATAACTCACATATGACAAAAAGTCCGAGAAAAGATAGATAGTTCATATCTGGAGAGGAAGGAAGAAGAAGGAACAGAACTAAAGACGCGGAGAGCCAGTCGAAAGTGGCTAAAACAAGTTGGCTGCTTAGAAGACGTGTTGAAGGAAATTTTATAGTATGACCTGCCAATGTGATAGTCTTCCCCCAAAAACTTAAAAGAAATATCCCGGAAAGAAGAGAGAGGCAAAGTATCCCTACAGTACGAGCACTCCAATGTATTCCCAATGTAACAAAAAGAGTTGGTGGTTCCAGGAGGAACGCTCCCCCACCAAGAGCTAACGCTCCAATCCAAAAACTCATGCCGCAAAAAGCGGTGATTTGCCCGACATCGAAAAGAGAGAGTCCTAAAGGTGAATAAAGGCGGTAACGGATGGATCCGCTTGAGAACATGGAAAAACCCACATTGTAACTAATAGCATAGCTTAAAAAGGAGGCAAAAATTGTTTTCCCATAAGGAATCCGTCTCCCGATATGAAGCAAAGCAAGCAAATCGTTTCCAGTAAGAAGAAGATAGCTGACAATAGAACAGAAAAAGGAGAGCAGAATTCGTTGCGAAGGGATGGCCGTAATGGCTCTGCGAATATCGAAATAAGAAAAATGACCTAACTCTCTGTGGATAACCCAAAGTGCAGATGTAAAAAGAGCGAAACTCAAAAAAAGAGTTATATGTTTCTTTTTTAGGCCCATTTTTCGAACCCCTTTCTGCTATGGATCTTCAATAATTTTATAGCAGAAAAAGAAAACAGGGGCAGGCAGAATAGCTTTTTTGCCCGCCCCTGTAATTTGTCTGTAGAAGTTTATTTATGTTTCTTAAGCCAGTTTATAGCCATGGTTGACATGACAGCAGAGCCAATCCATAGCACGTCCTCATCTACTGCGAAGCGCGAGTTATGGTGAGGGTAAATCTGTCCTTTTTCCTCATTGCAACTCGGGTGGAAAAAGAAAGTGCCAGGAACTTCTTCAAGGAAGAAGGCAATGTCTTCTCCTCCCATAGAGGGATTTTTGATCTCTTTTACGTGCGCCTCTCCAAGAACAGCTACGGCAGCCTGACGAAGTTCCTCTGTTACGTCAGGGTCGTTTACAACAGGAGAAGGCCCTTCCCAACCATATCGGAATTCAATCTCTCCTCGCATCCCCTGAGCGACTGTTTGGGCAATAGTTTCAATCCGGTCTGCTAAAACTTTCCGGGTGTCGTTGGTAAGAGCTCTTACAGTTCCACTAATACGGCATTCTCCAGGAATAATATTAAAAGCGGAGCCGGCATGAATTTCCCCAATAGAGATAACGGCTGGTTCTACAGGATTCATCTCGCGACTTACGATTGTCTGAAGTTCAGTTACGATATGACAAGCAATGCTGATTGGGTCGATAGAACCATGAGGATACGCACCGTGACTTCCTTTCCCCTTCACTACAATCTCAAATCGATCCATGCATGCCATAAAGCTTCCTGAACGATATCCAATATCGCCTGGTTTAAGATCATCATTCCAAAGAGAACCGGTATGAAGAGCTACTATAACGTCAGGACGTGGGTCCTCTAAAGCGCCATCATCTATCATGCGTTTGGCGCCACCATACCCTACTTTACAACCTTCTTCTCCTGGCTGAAAAATAAACTTTACAGATCCTTCCAAATGATCTTTGTTATCAGCAAGGATTTTCGCGGCTCCAAGGGCCATAGCTGTATGTACGTCGTGACCGCAAGCGTGCATGCACCCGTTCTTAGAAGCAAAGGGAAGGCCTGTTTCTTCCTTTATGGGAAGACCGTCGCAATCAGCGCGAAGGGCGAATACTTTTCCTGGCTTGCTCCCTTTAAGTACGGCAACAACTCCATGTCCTGCAACTCCCTTTCTGTAGGGAATGCCCATTTCATCCAGACAAGCACAGATATATGCTTCGGTCTGAACAGTATCCATCTCTGTTTCGGGGATTTGATGCAGGTCTCGTCTCCAAGCTACAACCTGTTCCTGCAACGCCAATGCTTCTTTCTTTGTTGTTTCCAAGAGTGACTCCCCCTCTTATCCTGTGTGATGTGATCTGAAATGTAAAATTTAATGTAAAAGCCCTTTCTTATAGAGCAAGCGCCCAAAGCCGATAGTGCCAAAAACAGAACCAATGATAACAATCCATGACTCCGCTAAAAAAGATAGGCCGATAGCGGGCCCTCCAATGAACAGGAGCAAGGGGATACCTAGTCCGGCTGCTGCAAGGGCTGGATATTTTAATGTAAATTGGCCAAAAACTGCACCAAAAATAGCCGCTACAGTGTACTGCTTAAAAGCAATAGCTATAGGTTCCGGGAAGATAGCAAGCAATGTTGCTCCAGCTACCGCCGCTAATGTAGTGAAAAAAGGTTCGTTACCACTGAGTCAGTGAGACCAAGGGTTGAAACAATTTCAGCTTCTTGTGTCCCTGGCTTGACGCCGACAACTTCCTGTGCGACGGCGGAGCAAGGGACGCGGAGATTTCCCATGTTACCTGTGAGGAAGGTAATATAGGTACCTGTAAGACCCAATATAGGGTAATAAGACACCAACTCCACTATGTAAAATGCCCCAAAAATGGTAGCAATCATAGCCCAGGCTTTAAGTGCTACGGAGAGAGGCGGAAAAGCCCCAAACCGAAGGAATAAATATACGTTAGGTAAAAAACACATCAGCATAGGAACTATGATAGTTATAACTCCTATCTTTACAGCTGGCTTTTTCCATATTTTGTCGAATTCTTCATGACTGACCATAATAGAGCCTCCTTTAGCTAGACGAGAATAACAGCTACAGCCATTCCTATGAGCATGGCGATACCAAGGGTATATTCACGGAGCCAAGTAAGTTTTTTTGCTAAATGCATCATAAGAACCATGCCGAGCAACCCTCCGATAGCAGCATAGAGGGGGCCACCGCCACCAGCCAGGCCAGACTGAAGTTCTCGAAGTCCAGAAACTATATTTCGAGAATTGAGAAATCCAAAACACCCTAACATAGCGCCACCAGACATAATAGCAAGCCATACAGGATCTCCGCCCCCCATTTTCTCTCGCATACCCTCTAGCTTATGAGTGAAGAGAGCGGCACAGATAAGCCAACCTGTACCATTAATGGTCATGGTCCACCACGATGTGGCCAAAGCGGTTAAGTCGTAATCTGCCGACCCAAACTTAACGCCAAGCGCTTCGGCTCCAATAGTAGCCGCTGTTAACTCAGTGGGAGCGGCTCCGATAATGGAAAGCCGCAGCCATGTAATAGGCCCGCCAACAACAGACATCATACCTACCATAACAATAAAAATAGCTATGGACGGCCCAATGGCAGAAATAGCGCCAGCTCGAAGGCCGCGGACGCATTTTTCGCGGGGAAATCCAATCTGATCTGCAGCTCTGAAAGAAAGGCGGATATACAAAAGAGATTGTATTAGAACGATGACTATGATAGCAATAGCAATGCCCCAAATGAGCCAACTATTTGCTATTTGAAGAACAGCCTCTGGCATAACAAAAACACCTCCACAGTATTCCAACGACAACAGCGTTTTTTGCATATTCGTTTGTGTGCGCGCTCACACGAAACAAAACATAGTCGCAACTTTCACAAGAAATTGTATCTGTAATGGAGGCAATAAACATCGTCCCTCAAAAACAATATAAGGTTCAAGTTTATGTTCCTAAGGGACGATTTCGTTTCTTTTTTAGTTTTTATAGAAACTAAAAGACAATTATTTATCTAGATATTTGTCCATAAGATACAATTTTAATGAAAGAGCCACATTGAGGCGATCTTCACTATCATTCGTATTGAGGTCTATGAGCTCGCAAATTTTTCTGTAACGATATTTCAATGTGTTGTAATGGAGTGAAAGGTCTTGAGCTGCGGCTTTCAACTGCCAGTTGCAACGTACAATAGTCTCGAGGGTTTCAACGAGTTGATTCTTTTTCTTTTTGTCGTGTTCGATAAGTTTCCCTATATAGTCGTAATAGAAAGCCACGGCTTCTTTTGTGTTATAGAGGTTGCCGAGAAGCTTATAGACGCCAAGATCTCTCCAGAAAATAGCATGTCCGCCGCCACAGGTTGTTCGTATCATTTCCAGAGCTTTTTGCGCCTCTTCATAACTTTGGTGGCAAGCAAATATACTATCTTTTGTATTTCCTACACCAATAGTAACGGTAAAATGTGTTTTTTTCGAAACTTCTTCTTGGATTGACGTAAGCGTTCTTAATAGTTTCTTTTTAAATTCATCGTAGTCACGTAGAGATGATGGAATGATATAAGCTATGGAATCGCTCATCTCTGCGTAGGGAACGTTAGGAAAATCCTTTTTTGTGATAGAGGTAGAAATGTTATAAATCCGCTGTTTTACCTCATCAAGAGTAGCTACTGCTTCGTCAATTTGCCGAGCTGTCTCAAACTGATGCTTGTAGTTATCTATATCGACTACCATTACAGCCTGAGGGCCGCGTAAATCCCAGTCGAAAAGTTGAGCACGATTCCAGACCTCCTTCTCAAACCGGACATTTTTTAAAAGGATGTCCTGGACAAATTCATCACGATATCGTTTCTCAGCTTCACTTTTAGCGATCCGTTTTTGAGTGCAAATTAAAATAGCTGTAATAGCATGAGAAATAGAGATGTCCCAACTTTTAGGAAGGGTCCCTAAGTCCTCTACATCGAAGAAAAGATACCCGTATGTTTTATCTCCAATAACTGCTTGTCGATTAGGGATCTCACGCACAAGTTGGGGTAAACTTGTTCTCCGGATACGGTCGACAAAGTCCTCAGATTGGGCACAGTAATAATTTTGTCCAAATACCGTATCGACAAAAGCTAAATCTACATGAATAAAGTACTGAAGGTTGTCGAGTATTTCGTCGATACTTTCTCCGTTCATAATAAGCTCGTAGAAAGATTGACTAACTTTCTCGGAGAAACGCAGCTCCTGAGCTTGTGCGTTTACTACATTAGAGAGTACCGGATTAATAATATCGCTAAAAGCAAAATCAATAGGTACATTAATAATGGGGAAACGAAGCTTGTTTGCTGCTTCTATTACTTCAGTTGGGAGAGTTTTCAAAAAGCGTTCCAACTTTATGCCAATGGCAGCCATTCCTCCCTTACTTAGATTCTCGATTACTTGCACCAGGGCTGTAGGATCATCTTTGAAAATATATCCAGAGGTAATGACAAATTCTCCTCCATGAACCCATCTCTCTATATCTGGAGCATCAAGAACAGTGACCGTAGATACAAGATTCGTATCAAGGCCACTTTCTCCAGCAACAATTTTCATTCGTCTCAACTCTGGGATTCGAAGCATTTGGCGTACAGTAATGGTCATGTATAAAAACTCCCTTCAATGTCTCTTTTCTCTGTTCTCTCATGCGATCTGGTTAACAACGTCTCTTTTCTCTGTTCTTTTATAGCCCGCCATTAGAAGAAGATGCTCCAGCATCGTTTTCTTTACTAGGGCTTGGCGAGATCTCTTCAATTTCTTCTGGTTTTATTATTTGTTTTAACAGGTTTTCCATAAGTTGTTTTTTTACTTGTTCTCCCGGGCTGAGCGAGCTATCTTTCCCCTCTCCAGTCGGAAAAGATAGCTTAATGGTTATATCGTCAATTTCATCGTCTCTTTTCTCCCGTGTGAAGGAGCTGTCTGTCGGTATAGGCGATTTTTGAACAGGCTGAGAGACTTTTAAATCGTACATTTTAAGATTGTCCCATGTCCCTTCAAGTGTAAAACTAGCCTCACGAAAATCTCGTACAGAGTAATACCCGCCTAAAAGTCCAGATAGGAACTTTTGAAGCAACAGGGGGTCTGTAATATTGTCTCCCACGCTTATGAGTCCCTTGATACCGCCAAGGAGGGCATTTAAAGCTTTCAAATTAATGTCTCCCATGCATTTTAGCGAAACGGTTTTATCTCCAAATCCAAGAGAGCCGCTTGCGTTTAAATAGCGATAAACAGGATCATTAGGAAAAGCGGAAATCCTGCTTCCTGGAAGGAGATAAAGGCTTCTTCCGTCGAGATTGAAATTAGCCATGATCGAACGATAACCAATTTTATCTGTGCCGCTTACTTTCTTAACAAGAGGGAATCCTTCTATGGCCCCTTCTTTTATATAGAGAGAGCCACTTCCGAAAACAAACTTTAACTGCCCCATTGTGCCAGAAGCATCAAGTTTGAGGGTCCCTTCCCCGGAGAGTTTCCCTTCTGGTGGTAGCCAGTCTATAGAGGCTTTTTCCAAGTCAAGCCCTTCTACTATAACATTTGCGTCCCACCTAAACTTTTGAGGATCGAAACTCCCAGAGATTGTACCTTCCCCTCCGTATGCTTGAACCTCCCCATCTGTAATTAAAAATTTCCCATCAGAACTTGTTTCAATGGGAAGCTGAATTCTGGAAAGAGTAAAGCCGTATAGTTTCATCTCTGAAGAAGAGATAAGCCCACTGCCACGAAGGCCTTTTTCGCTAACTTTCCCTTTCCATGAAGCGTTAAGGAAGCCAGAAAAGCGTCCTTTCCCATTTCCATTGGCAGCGAGAAGTTCAAGGGGAATGCCTTTTTCTCCTGTCGTTAAAGAAATTTCCCATCCGTCTTTAGCAAGGTCTCCTCCGCCTAGAATGGTTACAGGAACATTTTTATATATTCCATCGAGGGAAAAAACAAAAGCTCCGTCTTTTTGGGGTTGGGCTTTTAATGAGACGTCACTCAGAACAAGTCCGCCAATACGAATATGTTGAGATGTGCCTGTAGCCGAGATAGATGGCCGTTGTAGGGGGCCAGAAATAGAAATCTCACCAGCGATGTTCCCATCTACAGGTGATTGAGAAAGCCATTGTGACACTATTGCCTGGAGATTTGTGGGAGGGATGGTAATGTTCATATTTAACCCTTTCCCCACAGAAAATGTACCTGCCCCTTCCAATAATGACCCCGCTAGCATGGCCGTAACAGTTTCTATTTGTAACTCTGTTGGCGTCCCTTCTATTTTCGCTGTAACTTTATCGAAAAGAAGGCCAGAAAGCGTCATGTTCTCTCCTTCTATGATGGCTGTTAATAAAGGAGCCCTCGAGGTGCCAAGGATGTTGAAAGTTCCATTTACTTCCCCATCCATTTTTTGCCAGCCTGCCAAGGTAGGACCCATTTTGTTTACTTTCATGTGACGTATATCCCCTGTTATATTGAGAGCTATTCCAGGTTGAGCTATGTCAAAGGTACCGGAAAGCAGAAAAAGCCCTCCCCATATCCTTCCTCTGATTGCGTCTAGCGAAAATAGATTTTTTCTATACTTTCCCGACATTTCAAGGTCTTGAAGAGGAACCTTTTCAAAAATTTTATTGTTCTCCCCTTTTGCATTTATAGTAAAAATAGGATCTTTAAGAGAACCTGAAATTTGCCATGTTGCCGATAGAGATCCTGAAGCATGAAGAGGCTTTATATCTGGTAGAAGAGTCTCAAGAGCAGCAGTGGACAGGTTGTTCATGTTTCCTCTTATGTTGCAAATGGGTTCTTCTTTTGCGAAGAGGTGTTGTATCTCCCCCCCTCCTTTAATAGATGTTTTCTGAAAAAGAGCAGCGAAAGAGGGAATAGTAGTAATATTTCCCTTTTGTATGAAATCTAGGGCAAAACTTTCCAGGATATTACCTTTTATTCGAATCCGTTTAGATCGGATCTCTCCCTGAATTTCTGGTGAAGTAGAAAGACCTTGAAGAGAAACAGCAGCAGATACATCCCCTTCGAGGAGAAGAGCTTGAAATTCCGGCGTTATTTTTTGTATATTTTTGAGAGAAAGTTTCGGCACATCGAATGCAAGATCAAGGTTCGCCCCTTTTTCTTTAATAGTAATAGTGCCCTTCCCTTTTACTGGAGTAGCATGCCACAACCCCGAAGCATCTACAGTTATGAGGTGCTCTGGAGAGAAAAAAAGTTTCCCAGTCAGCTTTTCTAGAGGGAAGCCGGAAAGGACAGCAGACGTGCTAGTAAAGGTGGTGACTCCTTCTCTCTTCCCATTATGTATTGCCAACTCTACGCGGAGGGTATCGAGAGTTCCTTGTGCAAAACGAAGCCAGGGGAAAACGCCATACCATTCAGCTGTTTTTAACTCATGTCCCGTTACGTCTATCTGAACCATTTTTTGAGGAGAGATAACGATATTTCCCTGTACGTTGCTTCCAAAGAACAATCCATTTATGTCAAGAAAACTTAACGTCTTACCATCCCATGCCCAACGAGTTGTTCCCTGCGAAACGTCGAATCCCCAAATGTGCCCCTTCTCCACGGAAAGCTGCCCTTCCGCAACAAGGGATGGCCAACGGCCGCGAAGAATAATGCTGGAAGAAACGGTCCCTTCTAAAGGACGATCAATAGTCTTCTTAGCCGGAGGGAAAGCGAGCATGAATTTTGAGAGATTCACATTCTCTATTTTGCCGGCAAGCCCTATTTCCGGGCATACATATCCAGAAAGTTGGATAGTCCCTTCAGCTATTTTAAAATTCATATATTTAACAGAAATTCTCTCCCCTACTTGCCCTTCCATATTGATCCAGAGAGGGGCGTTATTTATTTTCACCCGCCCGTCTACTGTAATGTGTTGGTTATTTACTGATATTTTGCCTCTCCCAATATCTACAATACCTAAAGAAGAGCTGGTAATTTTCCCTTGGGATACGATGATATCCATAACAATATCTTGAGGTAGGTTCCATCTCCTAGCTTCCTCTTTTTTAAAAGATAGAAAGTGGTCTATGGAAAGAGAGAATTTTTCTAGACGAAGTCTCTTTAATCTCGGGTGGTCTGTTGCAAGAGATAATAGAGAGGGCCGAATAGAAAGAGTGCTAACCTGTCCAACAATAGCCTGACCGTTAGATATAACAACATCATTTATTGTAAACCCTCCAAGGGGGTTCCCATGAATGTCTCCTATTTCTATAGAATAAGAAGTCGCTGTTTCCAAGATTTTTTCCAAAGCTGCTCGAAGCGATGCAGTCCCGAGATCAATTTTAACGAAGGGGAGGAAAAAGATACCTCCTATCGAACAAATGAGGACGAATAGTAAAACAAAATAAATGGATCTTTTCATTGCCCACCTCTTACCCTTTCTTAGTTCACATATATATAAAGTTCACGATACTCTCTCTTGAAGATTTTGTCATCGGGAAGACGTGTAAAGAATACTCGTTTGATAATTTTAATTATTCAGTTTAAAACTACACACATATAGAGCCTTTTTAAAGGGCGTGGATATGTGGATAAGTGGATAACCCAGTGGAGAAGTCGTGGATTTAGTCCCACTTACCCCGTGCATTATAAGGATTGTGGATAACTTGTCCAGATGTGGAAATCATTTATAAAGCCACTAGGCTCTTTCCCATTAGTAGACAAGAGTAAACAGCTGTAATGGGCTATTTAGAATAATTTCACCTCCGCTATTTCCTGAAATCACCTTCCCTACCCCCTCTATGTGAGTCCCTTTTTTTATACTATTTAAAGGAAAAAGATCTTTTTCGCTTTTATATATGATAAGTGAGAGGCGTCCATCACGGAAAATATAACGTAAAGGCGTTTCTTTTACATCTTGAATTGTTGCAGAAAAAGAGACAAAATGTCCTCTCAGGAAAGGAAGGAACTCCCATATCTGTTTCGCAGTGAAACGACGATGACGAGCTAGTCTCCAAAGGCCCGCTTCCCTCTCGCAAGCGTCTCGAAAAGCATTTTGAATTCGGGATACATACTTAACATTAGGAGGAATGGTAGAAGGCATTGCTACACCCTGGCGTACGAGCTCTTCATTGACTAAAAATGTTCCTTCTTTCGTAATGCACCAAATATAGGCAAGAAGACGTTGGTAACAATCCCGTTTTTCAACGTCAAACTCTAAGAGGATTTGTCCCATTTGGAGCAGTTGTGTATTCATCTGAAGGGCTTCCTCCCCTAGTTCCTCTTCTCCACGATGGGGGTGGTGGAGTTCTGGTGTATCTATGAGAAGATAGCGCACCCGTTTTTCTGTTCCGTCGGGGAGAGACACAGAAATAGTATCTCCGTCAATAACTTTCCTCACAGAGACAGGGCAAAAGAAAGACGTGCAGGAAGCTTGTGAAGAAATAACGAAGATGGAGATAAGAACAACAAAAAGAAGCCATAACACAAAAAAGCGTTGCGTTCTTTTTTTAACATTCATAAGATATGCACCCGCCACGTAATATGTCGACAGAGCCAAGGATTTCCACCTGCTGCAATAAAAGATGTAATGGAAGAGATTTCGTATTTATTTATAGAGGGCAGAATAAGGTGTGTTACCCCTGCTGTTTTGAAGAGATGGGGAAGCCATGGAAGGCCTGGGCCTCGAAGAAAAACTCCTTTCATTTGGGAGATATATGGTTGAATGAAAGTAAACCACCTGTTTCGAAGAGTGTCTGAAGAGAGCCAACACCACTTGCATAAAGGTAATTTTTGAGGGGTTTCATCTTCAGGGAAAACATCAGGAGCCTCTCTTTCGTCATCAAGGATCACCATAGACCATCCCCAATCTCGCAGGAAAGGAGTAAGTGTTCGATCGTATCCCATAACTGCAACGTTATCGCCGGCTGGAATTCCTGCTATGGTATCGAGAGGAAGAGAAGGTCCTTCTGGAGGCAAGAGTGCTGCAGCGGCAGCAGAGGCAGCTGCGAATTCTTGAGGGTAAGGGGATGCAAAAAGAGATACGAGATCATGAGCAGTAGAGGCAAGGAGCCTTTGGGTGTGTTCTTCTCTGGAGGATAGTGGGATTTTTTCTCCAGGGGGAACCATGCCGAGCCCCCATCTTCCATCTTCAAAACTAACAATACTTGCGTGCCATCCAAGAATTATTTCTCGAACAGGAGCATCTTTCTGTTCTTTGGCTAGAGAAATAAGTTTTTCAAAAAAGCGCATAAGCGTCCCTCCATCTGTTTGGAAAACTTCCCTTTAAGGGTTATGATAACAAAAATAATGAATGAATATTATTTGATATTAGAGGAGGTTGGCTGATTGCCAGTCCAATTAAATATTGAAGAGATTCTTTGTATGGTTCAACCTTTCCGGCCAGCTTTGGATCGCTATATTGCGGGTCTTGTTTCTTTTTCTGGTCGGGTGCGATTGACAGGACCGCAGGATCCTGAAACCCTATGGGACGAACATGTTCTTGACTGTCTTTTTTCTCTTCCTTTTCTCCCTGATCAAGGGAAGGTTATTGATGTGGGGACTGGTGGAGGGCTCCCTGGGATAGTATGGGCTATATGTAGGCCCGATATACACGTAACTCTTCTTGATAGTGTGCGGAAGAAGTGCAAAGCCCTTGAAGAGCTTGTACAACTTTTGAGGTTAACCAATGTGGATATTGTTTGTGCCAGGGCCGAAGAGTATGCAAGAGAACAGAGGGAACGTTATATGTTAGCTGGCGCTCGGGCAGTAACAGGAACAGGGGTCCTTTTGGAATATCTATCTCCTTTTGTAGCAAAAGGAGGGGGGGTGCTTGCTTTTAAGGGGCCTCTTTACAAGGAAGAGATAGCCCCTTTAGAGGGGAAGTTTTTGCGATTAGGGCTTTCTGCAACAGACATTTCTCCGTATAGCATTAACAAAAAAGAACACTATCTTCTTAAATGGGAAAAAGTATTACCGTGCCCTAAAGAGTTTCCACGGAGATCTGGAATGGCAGAAAAAAAATTTTGGTGGAGGTGACACTGTGCTATCTATAGCTATTACCAACCAGAAAGGTGGAGTTGGGAAAACTACCACGTGCATCAATCTTGCGGCAGAATTAGGAAGCCTTGGCTATTCTGTTCTGGCAGTGGATATGGATCCGCAGGGAAACTGCACAAGCGGATTAGGAGTGGAGCCAGACACTATAAAGACGAGCCTTTATGATGTTCTTTTAGGGGGAGTCTCTATTCATGAAGCATTATCCCCTACCCCTTGGGAAGGCGTAACTCTGTTGCCAGCAACTATCGATTTAGCAGGAGCTGAGGTAGAATTGGCCTCCATTATTAGTCGAGAGACGTGTTTACGCCGTCACATGTCTCTCCTAAAAGATTTTGATGTGGCTATTATCGACTGCCCACCTTCCCTTGGCATGCTTACTATTAACGCTCTTGTTGCGGCGAACAAGCTGATAGTTCCTATACAATGTGAGTATTATGCCTTGGAAGGCGTTGGTCAATTAGCCCGTACCATCGGGCTTATTCGAGATTGTCTGAATCCTGATTTGAATATAGATGGAGTGCTCCTTACAATGTATGATTCCCGTACTCGTTTAGCGAATGATGTGGTAGAGGAAGTGAAGAAACAGTTCGGGGAGGTAGTTTTTTCTACGGTTGTTCCTCGAAACATTAAGCTTTCTGAGGCTCCAAGCCATGCGATGCCCATTGCATACTACGAACCCAACTGTTCTGGAGCCCAAGCGTATTCTACCTTTTCCAGGGAGGTTGCAAAAAGATGGCTGGAAGCAAAGGCAGAGCACTAGGACGGGGGTTAGGAGCCCTCTTGCCAGGGGCTAAGAATGTATCGTCCATCCATAACGATGAGCGGGAAGTACAAACACTTCCTCTCTCTCTTCTTCAACCAAATGATAAACAGCCACGTAAAAGTATGGATGAAAAGAATTTGCAGGCGCTGGCGGAATCCATTCGAACTCATGGAGTGATCCAACCGTTAGTGGTTCGTAAAGTGGGAGAAATGTATAACATTGTAGCTGGAGAGCGACGCTGGAGAGCGGCTCAGATAGCAGGCCTTAACGAAGTCCCAGTATGTTTTTTTAATGGGACAGATCAGGAAGTACAGGAGATCTCTCTTATTGAAAATATCCAGCGGGAAGACCTTTCACCCTTAGAAATAGCTAGAGCTATTCGAGAACTTATTGACATATTTTCTCTTACTCAAGAAGAAGTTGCTGAACGAATAGGATGGAGTCGCACCCTTCTAACAAATAAATTGCGTTTATTGCAATTACCTTCTTCTATTCAAAAAATGCTTGAAGAAGAAGATATTACAGAGGGCCATGCTCGAACATTGCTTGGCCTTCAATCTGAAGGACATATGCTGGTACTTGCACGGCGAGTACAGAAAGAGCATCTTTCTGTTCGGCAATTGGAATTGCTTGTGAAGCGATTTAAGGAGGGCTCTTGGGAGGAATCTAAGGAAAAGACTTTTTGTAAACAGAAATGTCCAGCTGTGTTCGAACACCTTGCAAAACAATATGGTCTTCAGGCACGGATTTCGGGAGATGGGGACGCATTACGTCTTTCTATTCGTGGTTTATCCATGGAACAGATAGAAAAATTGGGTTCTCTTCTTCAAGAATCAGCTGTCCAATTATTTCCCGGGAAATAGGGGAGGCGTTTTATATTGAAGGGACTAGAGGACCTTTTATTATTTGGAAAGGTTATTTCAACAGCCCTTCTTATAGCAGGTTATATATTCTTGGGCTATTGGATCGGGCGGTGGCTTTTTTCTAGAGGATACCCCGATACGGTTATTATAGGGTGTACATTATTAGGTGCCATTATTGGTTTATGGCAAGGATGGCTTTATTTAAAACAGATATGGCGTAAAAATAAAAGAAAGAGATAATTATTAATGTTTCACGTGAAACATATAGCGGAGGTGTGGCATCGTGGAAAGTATTTTTGCCCCATGGCGTATGGCTTATATCTCAAGTTCGACGGAAGAAAAAGAAGAGCATTGTATCTTTTGTGACTTTCCCAAAGAAGACCGAGATGAGGACCGTTTAATTTTGTTTAGGGGAGAAAGATGTTTTGTAATGTGTAATGCATTCCCTTACAATCCTGGACATTTAATGGTTGCTCCGTATCGACATACAGCGTTATATGAAAATCTTCTTGATGAAGAATTGTTGGAGATGCATCGCTTGGCTGGTCATTGTTTAAAAGTTTTAAAAAAAGTTATGGCACCACAAGGATTTAATCTCGGAGTAAATTTAGGCCGAGTTGGAGGGGCTGGTTTTGACGGCCATTTGCATTTGCATATAGTTCCTCGATGGAATGGAGATACTAACTTTATGCCAGTTTTAGCTGAGACTAGAGTGATCCCAGAAAGTCTTGAACAGACATATTGCAAAATAAAAGATGCATGGAGCCTTGAATGATTTCTGATTTTTTTTATGAACCTTTAAACAATGTAACGTACGAACTAAAAATAAAACGTTCTCTTTTCATTGCCCACGTAAGTGTTTCCAGAAGTGAGGAGATAGCCCGCCAGTTTATTTCAGATGTATCTCAAAAACATAAACAAGCAACCCATAACTGTTGGGCCTATAGGGTAGGAATTGATCCTATTATAGAATATTGTTCAGATGCAGGAGAGCCTTCAGGTACAGCTGGGAAACCTATATTAGGAGCAATTCAACGAGCGAACTTAACTTTTACGACTGTTGTCATAACACGCTATTTTGGAGGTATTAAATTAGGCGTTCGAGGCCTTATTGAGGCGTATGGGAATGCAACAACCCAAGCACTTGAAAAAGCAGGGAAAAAAGAGGGTCGAATGGGCAAAAGAGGATATGTAGAATTTCCTTACTCTCTTTATAAAACAATAGTCTATCAGTTAAAAAATCGCGATGTTTCAGAAGAAAGTATGCTTCCTGCCTATGCTGAAACGATTACTCTATCTTTTTTTGTCCCCCTTTCTTCTGTTCCTTCTGTAGAATCTTATTTATCAGAAGAAGAGGCTTCCGGTATGATAAAAAAATGGGGATGGGAAGAAACGTCCAAAGATCAGTAATAGTCAATACCTATATACTCTTTAATATTAAGGAGAAGGGGCTTTACACCTCCCTATGTTAACCTATATAATAGTCTGGTTAACATAGGGAGGTGCTTTTTTGTGAGATTTTCTGTTCGTAGCATGGCGATTGTTTCTCTCTTTTCTGTTTTAACGGCAGTGAGTGCGCAAATACGCATTCCTTTTCCAATTGTACCTATGACATTGCATGTTTTTGTGGTTTTGTTAGCAGGAATGCTTTTGGGGCCTAAAAATGGCGCTTTATCTCAACTTCTCTATTTTTTGCTTGGTGTTCTTGGCCTCCCGTTTTTTGCTGGCGGAGGAGGCGTGCAAATTTTTTTGTCTCCTACGATTGGTTACTTAGTGGGCTTTGTTATTGCTTCGTGGGTAGCTGGAAGCATTGTTTGGAAAATAGATATTCCTAAGGAGAATATTTTTCTATATGGGATAGCTGCTTTTGTTGGTCTCTTTGTAATTTACTGTATGGGAATGGTTGGCCTATATGTAAATCTTAATTTAATAGCAGGAAAAGCTGTGAGTTGGTTCGGTGTATTTAAGATAGGAGTTATGCCTTTTCTTCTTTCTGATATTATAAAAGGAGTAGGAGCTACATTTTTTGCGTGGAGAATTGTTCCTCTTCTTCAAAAATCTGGATTTATAACAATATAACTTAAAAAGTCAAGGAAAAGGGAGGCCCTTAAAAAATTTTTAGGGGGCCTCCCTTTTTATAATGTCCGTACTTGACTGGCAAAATAAGAGGGAATAGGGTTTGATTTTATTTGACCAATCATGGATTTAAAATCGTAACACTATCGATATAATGTTTCACGTGAAACTTTCGATACGCGCCTTTTTCATTCATATAGCGAATTTTCCCAAAGATAGGCCTTTCGGGCCAAGGTCTATCATGAATGCCGCCTATAGACCATGCTATGCCTGTATATCCATTGGGGTCTCGTCCATCTATTTCGTAATGGTCGTTTAAGTAGATTGCTCTTTTCAAGGCTTCTTCTGGAGAGAGGGACCATTCAAGGATTTTTTTCGCCCAATACATTCGAAGCCAACTGTGAAGTTTCCCATGAATGCACATGTCTTTCTGAGCCGCATTCCAGAGAGGATCATGTGTTTCTCCCTGTTCAAGTAATTCTAAGGAGTAAAAATATGGGCGAGAATCGAAACGGTGTTTGTTCAATGTGTTTTTTGCCCAATCAGGGAATGCATCGAATGTGTCATAGTTATCTGTATAAAAACAAAAATTATCGGCTAATTCTCTTCGAACAATAAGTTCTTCCAAAAAGTCTTCTCGTGATTGAGTGTCTATTTCTTCCTCCCCCTTATAAGATATGACTTCATAAGCTACTCGTTGAGGAGAAATATGCCCAAAATGCAGATAGGGGGAGAGGCCGGATAAGCAATCTACAGTGGGGTTATTTTTTTGTGTACTATATTGAGATATTTTTGTCTGTAGAAAAAATTCAAGTTTCTTCATCCCGTACGTTGTCCCAGGAGTCCATTGTAGGGATGGAATATTATTAAAATGAGGAAATACTTTTTCAACTACAGCCTGAAAGGGGTCTGTCTCTATAGTTTGTGAGTAAGGATGAAACAAAAGAGGAGGAATGTTTGTAAGAAAAGAGGGAAGTAACTTATTAATTTTAGATCGGAATGCCCTGGCAGTATATTCCCTTTTAGGGGAGGCTGTCCAACAAGGAATAATATTATGAGCATCCACTTCATAGAAAGGGATATGGATTTGTTCCGTTATTTGATAAATCCATTCTTTCTTAATGCGAAGGGGGTTAAAGTCTGTAAATAGCGCAGCGGCTTTAATGTTTTCTAATGTCTGTGGTAGGGAAAGAGGAGCTGCACCTGATAGTATGCATAAGGGGATGTTATAAGAAGCAAGTTCGTCTCTAACACGTTCAAGCCCGTGAATCATGAATGAATACATTGTTTTGTTTGCATGAAGATAGGATGGGGTTAAGCAGAATAGTACATGCAGAGGCTTCCTTTGTTCGAGGGCGTATTTTTGGGCAGCGAGCAAGGCCCAGTTGTCTCGAGCTCGTTGGTCTCTATTCATCCAATATACTACTGGACCTTCCCCAAGCTCTCCTTCTCTTATAATACGCATTCTTTTTTCCACGCCGATTCAGTCCTCTCTTTCCTAAAAGTCGTCCCCATTTATTTCCTGGGAAATAATAGTCATTTATCTTTTGAAAATATGTATAATGAAAAATATATTATTATTGATTCTAGCAAGTATAAGGGGTAGGGTAAACGGATTTTTATAAGGGTGGGATTATAGATGTGTATTTCTTACATGGCTTTATTAAGCCGTATCATATTGCTTGGTTTTGAACGAATTGTAGTAAAGATGTTAGGAAACGATGCTAATCCTTCGGCAGCTTTGATGCTTTTTGTTGGATTGGCCACTCTTTTTCTTTCCCCTTTCGTTTGTTTTATTCTCATGTCAGAAAATGTGGATTGGAATTTTTTGAAATATGTAGCAGGAAGCAGCGTTATTTATTCCTTTGCTTTTCTCCTCTATATTAAGGCTTTAGCAGAAGGAGAAGTATCTCTTGTTTCTCCTCTCTATAATTTCAACATACTTTTTCTTCTCCTTCTTTCAGTTGTTTTTCTATCAGAATCATTATCTGTCATGAAGGGGGTAGGATTGTTTTTTTTGCTTTATGGGGCAACCTTCCTCAATCGTCAAAAGAACATCTATCAATCATTAAAAGCCTTGTTTGTCGATAGACCTTGCCAGATGATGATGGTGTCCTCTCTCCTTTTGGCTATTGGACGGGTAATTGATAAAGGGAATGTATCAACAACATCTCCTGTTCTTTATTCTTTTTTCCTTTATTTCTTTGTGACTTTATACCTCGGAATTTGGCTGGTTATTACAGGGGCATTTAAAGAAGTGTTCTCGTTGTTTCATTGTCGTCCGTGGGTTTCTTTAGCCAGTGGATTTATAAATGCTTACGCTTATCTTTGTTTGCTTATCGCTTTCCAAAGTGTAGAAGTGAGCATTGCTGAACCTTTATCTATGTTGAGCATGGTGGTTACGTTATTGTTGTCAGTGATTGTTTTCAAGGAAAAGATACGCCAACGCATTACAGGTGTTTTACTCATGTTCGTCGGGGCGTGGTTTCTTTTTTCTTTTTGAGAAAAAATAAAGGAAAAACTCTTTTCTTTCTCTTACATGTTAGTAAATAAAACCCAATCAAATTTACTCGACTGGGTTTTATTTGCCTTCTTACAGTGTTTTATTCCTTAATCTAACCATTTCTCTATATTTGTGAGATAGAGGGTGTGGAGACGTCGGGTTATTTCCCCAGGCTTACCATTCCCAATAACTTGATCTCCCACGCGTACAACAGGTACAACCTCTTTTACAGTTCCAGTAATAAAAGCTTCGTCAGCTTCTGAAAGTTCCGTGAGGAGAGGACACCTTTCCTCCACTTCTATTTGTTCTTTCCGGGCTATTTCTAAAATAATTTTTCGAGTTGTTCCTGAAAGAACGCGAGTCGTAGGGGCCGTAATAATTCGGTTATTTTTTACAAGAAAGAAGGTGCTGTGAGCTCCCTCTACTATTTCTCCTTCTGGACAATAAAGTATTTCGAAGGTTCCTTTAGCTGCTTTTTGCCCTGTAAAGGAGAGCATGTAATTAATACTCTTAGCGCTGGGAAGATATCGTTCAGCGTTAATGGGGTGAAGAGTGACTCCTTTTTCATATATTTCCTGGTTTGGCTTTTCAACAGTCTCAAAAAGTACAAAGAAACGAGGAGAATTGAAAAGCTGATTCTCTCCGAAAGAGTCGCCTCCAGTTATATATGGACGGATAAGGACTTCTGAGTCCATTTTTGCGATACCTTCTCTTATTATCTCTGCAAAATGGTCTAGAGAGAGAGGCATAACCATTGACGAAGAAATAGCGGAACCTTCAAGGCGCTCAAGATGAGATCGAAGCATCAAAGGACGCCGAGAGTGAGTGCAAATTGTTTCAAAAACGCCTACACCTCGTTGAATAATAAGGTCTGTAACAGGGAGGGTCGCTTCCTCTAAAGGGAGATATTTTCCATTCATATAACATAGGTTCATAGCATTGTTCACCTCTTCATATTTTCGCTAGCTGCGATGGCTAGTATAACGTGAAAGGAAATTTGATGCATCAGTTTTTCTTCTAACAGATAAGAATGGTATGATATTAAAACAAAGATCTAAAGGGGGCTGCTTTGTCCTGTTCTTCTGGCGCTTTTGCAATGATTTCATGTTTATAAAAATAGTGCAAAAATGGCCAAGACACTGTGAAAGATGCTTTCTTATAGTGTCATTGTTTTTGTTGTTCCTTTTCCCCTTGCCCATCTATGGAAAAACTTCAATCTCTCATGTTCCAACGCTACTCGTTTTGCATTCTTATCATGAAGGCTATCCTTGGTCTGATGGTTTAACCGATGGAATTATGAAAACTTTTTCTCAATGGAATAGTACAACAAGAATTTTTGTAGAATATCTTGATGCAAAGCGCTCCGTTCCGGGCAAATATATAGCACACTTTGAAAATACTCTTCGGCTTAAGTATCAGAATATTCCTCTCGATGCCATCTTATGCTGTGATGATGAAGCTTTTTCTTTCCTCGCTCACTCTGGCAAAAGACTTTTCGGGGAAATACCTTTTATTTTCTGTGGGGTGAATAGCCGTAATTTTTCTCCCGATGAAATAGGGGCAAACACGACTGGAATTATAGAGCGAGTTGACATAGAAGGAACGCTGCGTTTGGCTTTAAGATTCTATCCTTATACGAGACACATTGCTGTTATTAGCGACTTGTCTCCCACTGCTATGAGTATTATCTCTCTTTTTCGTCAGAGTATAATTCCCTTCTCAGTTGAACTAGAAGAAATTGATCTTTTAGGGTTTTCGCACAAGGAATTAGAGAAAGCCCTAAAATCTCTTCCATCTCAGACCATCGTTCTTCTGTTGCAATTTTCCAGCAATGGAGAGGAAGAATATATGTCTCCTGCAGAGGTTATATCCTTTATTCAGCAAGCTACCGACGCTCCTATATTTAGCTTTTGGGATATTATGATAGAGGCAGGTGCCTTGGCTGGCAGTGTCTTACAGGCTAAAGAGCATGGCCGTGAAGCAGCTACTTTGGCTATACAAGCACTGGAAGGCACGCCTCCTTCTGATATCCCGATTCGTGAGGACTCTCCAATTTTTATGGTTAACTACCCTTCGCTGGAGTCGCGTTCCCTTTCTTTACGAGATGTTCCATACCTCGCTGTTTTTGTGAACGAACCTCAAAGTTTTTTATACAAGTATCGCAGAGTTATTGCTATAAGTGCAGCCATTACGACAATCCTTTTTATCCTCGCCCTCGCCCTTTTTTGGAATGATAGGCAGCTTAAAATAGAAATGGAGGCTCTTCGTTCTGAAACGGAACTTCTTGAGAAGCTTTTTGAAAACGCTCCTCATGGCACAATCCTTACAGATTGTAAAGGAAGGATTGTGAGGGCTAACAGGGTTTTTCTCAGAATGTTTGGATATAAACTAAAGGAAGTTTTAGGGCAAGATGCCGATCTTTTGCTTACCGATAGTCCTGATCTTTTAAAAAATGCCAGGGAGCTTTCAGAAGTAACAGTCAGAGGTGGCGTTATAAGTGAAAAAGAGACGTATAGAGTGAGAAAAAATGGGGTTCCTCTGCCAGTTCTTATTTCTACATACCCTTTGGTAGTAGATGGACTCTATCGAGGGTGTTACGGCATCTATTCAGATAATACCGCATCAAAAAAAAGAGAAGAAGCCGTTCGAGAACACTTACGAATGAAGGAAATAGTGGCATCTACATCAGCTCATCTTGTGAGTGAAGATCCTTTTGAGCAAACGGTTCTTGCCGTTCTTCATGAAGTTTGGCAGATTACAAAAACTCGCTATATGGCGTTTTTTTTCTTCGATACATCTGTTTTTGACAGAGGAATAGCCTATGTGCGGCATAGGGATGCAAAAGAGGGGGGTGGAGAATCTTTTCCATTGACTTTCGATGAAGTAGAGCCTTTAAAACGAGTCCTTTCGTCTCAGACCATGCTTTGTTTTGGTGAAGAGTATCCATTTTATTGGTCTTCTTTTGACAAAAATAGAATTTTTAAACCCTATCCTAAGGAATCGGTGTATATGCTCCCCATTCTTTGTGAAGATGAAGTTGCAGGATGTTTGACGTGTGCATCCTGTTGGGAGGGAGAGGCAAAAAATTCTGTAAAAAACCTTCTTGAAATCGTCGCTTTATTGCTTGGAGCTGCTTTATCGCGTAGGAAGACAAATCAATTATTTCGCGATAATATTTTATTGTTAGAAAAGACATTTCAGGAAACTTTTCATCTAATGGGACGATTACTGGAAATTAAAGATCCTTACACCGTAGGACATCAACAGAATGTAGCTATTTTAGCTCGGTTTATAGGGAGAGCCCTGCATTTATCTTCTTTCCAAGTTGACACTATTTATTATGCGGCTCTTGTGCACGATATAGGAAAAATCCCCATACCATCATCTATTCTCAGTAAACCCGGTAGCCTCAATGCGGCTGAATTTGCCATTATAAAAGAACATGCTCACTATGGAGCCGATATTCTTTCTTCTATTTGTTTTCCATGGCCGATTGCCGATATTGTGCGACAACATCATGAGCGTTTTGATGGATCAGGGTATCCTTGTGGATTAAAAGGGGATGAAATACGCCTTGAAGCCAGAATTATTTCAGTGGCGGATGTAGTGGAAGCAATGTCTTCTTTCCGTCCATACCGCCCCGCGTTGGGGGTAGATGCAGCTTTGCGAGAGATTCAAGAGCACCGTGGAGATTGGTTCGATCCTCAGGTTGTAGATACATGCATAGATGTTTTTGCGCGACATGGAAATACTATATGGGACAACGTATTACGTTCTTCTATTCATGTATAATGTGGTTCGACGAAAAGAAGGCGCACGTTCACTTGTCTGAAGGGGGGTACTTGCGTGTTTTTCCAAGTGTTGGCTATTAATCCTGGTTCTACAAGCACAAAGATTGCTTGGTTTCACGACGATGAGGAACAGTGGAGGGAAACCGTTCATCATGACCTCGAAATACTGGCCAAGTACGACCATATCGTCGATCAATTTGAATTTCGCTTGGCAACGATTCAAGAAGCGGCAACAGCTCATGGCGCATTTTTCCATTCTCTTAGTGCAGTAGTGGGTCGAGGAGGTCTTGTAGACCCCATCCCTGGAGGAACATATACTATGAGTGACGCTTTGTTAAGTAGACTTAAGCTGGGAAAGCCTTGGGAACATGCTTCAAACCTTGGTGGAATTCTTGCAGATGCTATAGCAAATCCTCTTCATATCCCCGCCTTTATTGTGGACCCTGTAGCTGTAGATGAAATGGATGAAGTAGCGAGGATTACAGGTCTTCCTGAATTGCCTAAAATATCTTTAGCTCATGCTTTAAACGTGAAAGCTACTGTGCGATTAGCTGCGCGAGATCTTGGTAAGCCTTGGGATAAGGTGAACTTTGTAGTGGCTCATATCGGTGGCGGCTCTACTGTTTGTGCCCATTGCCAAGGGCGTATGATAGATCTTAACAGCGGTAACGATTTTGGCCCATTTTCTCCAGAGCGAGCAGGGGGATTGCCTGCAGTAGATCTTGTACGCCTTTGTTTTAGTGGCCAGTATAGCCTTAAAGACATGCTCCGTAAGCTCGTAGGAAAAGGTGGTCTTATGGCCTATCTAGGGACGAGTGACATGAGGGAAGTAAAGAAAAGAATAGGGTCGGGAGATGCCAAGGCGAAGCTGGCTTATGAAGCGATGGCCTATCAATTTGCAAAAGAAATTGCTGCTCAGGCTACAGTTATGGCCGGTAAAGTAGACGCTATACTGATTACAGGAGGAGTTGCTTACGATAGTGATTTTGTTGCTTTGATACAGAACCGTGTTCAATGGATAGCACCAGTTTTAGTCTATCCTGGCGAAGACGAGATGAAAGCTTTGGCCGATGGAGCCCTTCGGGTTCTTAGGGGAGAAGAAAAAGCTAAAATATACGAACAAAGTCTTGTGGGAGGGAAAATAGAATGATGCACAACCTCGATTTTCTGATCGATATGTGTAAAAAGGGGCGACGTATGAACCTTGCCGTAGCCTGCCCCTACGGCGACGATGTTCTTGGGGCAGTATGTGAAGCCCACAAGTTAGGATTGATTAATGGACTCCTTATCGGTAACCCTAAAAACATTCGTGCTAAAGCAGAAGAACATGGTTTCGATCTTGCGGGACTTTCTCTTATCGAAGAGAAAGATGATTATTCCGCAACGGAAAAAGCTGTCCAGATGGTTTCATCAGGAGATGCGGACCTTTTGATGAAGGGGCTCATAAAAACTGCGACGTTGCTTCATGCTGTTTTGAACAAGGAGTGGGGGCTTCGAACTGGATCTCTTCTTTCCCACCTTTTCCTTTTTGAGATACCTCTTCTCCAGAAAAGAGTCATTGGTATCTCTGATGGGGGTATGAATATGTACCCAGATTTGAATGCTAAAGTTGCTATCGTAGAAAATGCGGTAAAGTGTTACCATAAAATTGGTGTTAGTAATCCCCTCATTGCAGCTCTAGGCGCTGTAGAGGTGGTTAATCCTGATATGCCTGCCACTCTCCATGCTGCGGCTCTTACCCAAATGAACCGCCGAGGTCAGATTACTGGATGTACTCTCGATGGGCCTTTTGCTCTTGATAATGCTGTAAGTATAGAGGCAGCGCAGATTAAAGGTATTGATTCGCCTGTAGCAGGACATGCTGACATGCTTTTAGTCCCTTCCATAGAGGCGGGTAACATGATAGGTAAAGTACTGTTGTATATGACTGGGGGGCGGGGGGCGGGTGTTATCCTTGGAGCTAAAAAACCAATAGTGCTCACTAGTCGTTTCGATTCTATGGAAACAAAATTGCTTTCTATAGCCCTTGGAGCTGTGGTAGCGAGTAAAGATTAGTTTTTTATTTTAAATTCTATCAATTCTATCAAGGAGGTCTTTAATTCTCATGGAACAGATTCGCTCTCTGACTCAACTACTTGAGTATGCAAAGAAAATTGGTTCGGAAAAAGGGCCCAAAAAGCTTTCTGTTGCAATGGCGGAAGACGCAGGTCTTCTCTCTGCCATTGAAGAGGCCAGAATTGCTGGTTTTGCTGAAGCCATATTGGTTGGACACAAGGAAAAGATAGAGGAGGCAGCGAAAGAAGCTAATATCGATTTAGCTCATTATGAAATAGTGGACGAGGTTAAAGGAGAGGCATTTATGGGCTTGACTGCCGTAGAAAAAGTTTCTTCCGGCAAAGCTGATATCTATATGAAAGGGCAGCTCCATACCAACCATTTCCTTCGCGGAATGTTGAACAAAGAGGTGGGGCTACGTAAGGGGAAAAATACCATCTCCCACTGCTATTTTCACTCTGTAGAAGGATACGATAGAGTTTTCTTTATTGCAGACGCAGCTTTTAATATGTATCCTGATCTGCAGGGCAAGGCAGATATTCTTCAAAATACAGTGAATTTTGCTCGAGCTTTTGGAGTTGCAGAACCTAAGGCAGCAGTATTGGCAGCTGTGGAAGTGGTTAATCCTGACATGCCTTGTACTATTGATGCTGCGGCATTGACTCAGATGAATCGTCGTGGTCAGATTAAAAATTGTATTGTTGACGGTCCTTTCGCTCTTGATAACGCAGTAAGTGAAGAGTCTGCTCGCACGAAGGGAATAATATCTCCAGTGGCGGGGCATGCCGATATCCTTCTGGTTCCAGATATTGAAGCTGGTAACATGATGGTCAAAGCTCTTGTCTATTTCTCGAAAAACGAAACAGCTGGTTTAATTCTCGGAGCGGCAGCACCAGTTATCTTGACGAGTCGTGCTGATTCGCCGAGAGCCAAACTTCTTTCCATAGCCGCAGCTGTTGTTCTTTCATCCTTCGAAGAATAACCCCTAATACAATTAAATATACCTCATGTAGAGAGGGCTTTTAAAGCCCTCTCTACAAAAGAGAAGGAGGAGCAATCGTGAGGATACTTGCCATAAACCCAGGCTCTACGAGTACTAAAATAGCTCTTTTCGATGACACATCTCAGGTTTGGGATGATGCACAAAGGTACCCGATCCATCAGATCCGACAGTTCCCCTCCATTTCAGCTCAGGAAGAATTCCGTTTTATAGAAATTAAAAAAATATTGGAAGTACATAATACAGACCCATCTTCTCTTGATGCTATAGTGGGAAGAGGTGGCCTTTTGAAACCCATTCCTGGCGGTACTTATATAATAAACGATGTAATGCTTGATGACCTTCGATCATGTCGATACGGTTCTCATGCCTGTAATCTTGGAGCCCCCCTGGCTTTTAGGCTGGCTCAGGAAAGTGGATGTGGGAAGGCTTATACTGTAGATCCAGTTGTTGTAGATGAGATGATTCCCGAAGCACGCCTTTCTGGATTGCCAGAAATAGAGCGTCGCTCTCTCTTCCATGCGCTTAATCAGAAGGCGGTTGCGCGTCATGCTTCTTCAGAACTAGGGAAAGAGTATAAGGAATGCTCTTTTATAGTAGCCCATATGGGTGGAGGTATATCTGTAGGAGCTCACGATCATGGGCGAGTCATAGATGTGAATAATGCTCTTGACGGAGAAGGACCATTTACCCCGGAACGATCTGGCTCTTTACCTGCAGGGACTCTTGTACACCTTGCCTTTAGCGGTCAATATGATTTGAATGGTCTTTTAAGGCGTTTAGTAGGGGAAGGCGGAATTGTCGCCTATCTTGGTACGAATGATTTGAGAGAAGTTTTACAAATGATCGAGGCCGGAGACGCAAAAGCGGCTCTTATTTTTGAAGCCCTAGCCTATCAGATTGCAAAAGAAATAGGGGCCTCGTCTGCGGTGTTGAAAGGTTTGGTAGATGGAATTATCCTCACAGGAGGCCTTGCGTATAGTGAAAGCCTTGTGGAAAAAATCCGAAAAAGGGTTTCTTTCATTGCTCCAGTTTTTGTCTACCCTGGAGAGGATGAGCTAAGAGCATTAGCAGAAGGAACGCTTCGTGTCCTTACAGGTCAGGAAAAACCGAGAGAATATCGTTAAATATGAAGAGAAAAAGGGCCCCATTCATGAGGGCCTTAGATTGCAGACACAGCCCCTCGGAAAAGTCTTTCCGAGGGGCTGTGTTCGTCTTTTCATAAAGATCTGGCGAAGTTTTATTTGCAAAAAAAAGAGAGAATGTTATGATTATTTTGGTTTCGTATAATAGATGAAAAATCCATGGAGTGAAACAAATAATGAAAAACCAGAGTCAAATTCGAGTTATAGATAGAGCTTTTACTCTCCTTTTTTTTATGGCCCATGAAAAGAGGCCTATGGGTGTTACAGAGATAGCTCGAGGTGTGAATCTCCCGAAAGCTACCGTATATCGAATTCTCGACAGTCTCGCAGTCCAGCGCATGGTGATTGAACGAGAAGGTTCGTATGAAATGGGACCGGCTACATTATTTTTAGCTGATGCCTATCGTTCTCAAGTAGCTTTTGCCGAGGTAGCCAGGCCTTTTTTAGAGAAGCTGAATAGAGGAACGAAAGAGACCGTTCATCTCTTTATCTTCGAAAAAGGGGAGTTATTTTACCTCGATAAACTTGAAAGTCCTTACCAAGTTCGTATGCATTCGAGAGTAGGAGTGAAAGGGTCTTTAACCCGCCTTTCAGCAGGACAAGCGATACTTTCCTGTCTTCCTAAAGAAGAAGTTATTCAATTTCTTGGAGAAGAGGCGACTCCTGGCCTTTTCTCTGAATTGCAAAAAATTCAAAATCGAGGATATGCCATTGATGATGAAGAAAACGAAAAAGGTCTTCGTTGCGTAGGGGCTGCAATTATGGATGCTCATGGAGACCCTGTAGGTGCGATTAGTATTTCAGCTCCAGTATATCGTTTAGATTTTCAGGTGATCTCTCAGTATGGAGAAGAGGTTTGTCAGACGGCAAAGTTTATTAGCGAGGCTTTAATACGCTATGAAAAAGAGAGGAACCAAAACACATAAAACTAAAGAAGCCCTTTATGGCTAAAGGAGGAGTAGGGTATGCTTCGAACACCTAAACTGGTTATGATCCCAGGGCCAACGCCTGTTGTTCGGTCTATTCAAGACCAAATGGGTCGGGAAACAGTTGCTTTTGGAGATCCCTTCTTTGTTCAGGATTATAAGGAAGTTCTGGCCGATCTGAAAGAGCTTTGGAAATGTAGTGGTGAAGTATTTGTAATTGCTGGTTCTGGAACATTAGCCATGGAAATGGCTATAGCCAACATTACAAAACAGGGGGACCATGTGTTGATTTGCTCGAATGGTTTTTTTGGCGACAGATTCATTGAGATGTGTCAGCGAAAAAGGCTTAATGTAGATGTCCTTTCAGCTCCTTGGGGTACGTCTGTTACAGCGGATGATGTAGAGAAAAAGTTGGTAGAGAAAAAATACGATGTTGTGACAGTTACTCACGTAGAAACTGCCACAGGGGTAGTAGCTCCCATAGAAGCAATTGGTAAAGTAGTAAAAGCTCATGGGGCTCTCTATGTTGTTGATGGCGTTGCTGCTACTGCTGGAGCAGCGCAATATGTGGACCCTATGGGGATTGATGTGTTGCTTTCCTGTTCGCAGAAGGCTTTTGGCGTTGCTCCCGGCCTTGCCATCCTTTGGGCAAGTAGAGAGGCTGTGGAGAAAAGAAAATCCTTAAATCCCATTCCCGAATCCTATATAGACTTCGAAAAATGGCTTCCTGTAATGCACGATCCCTCCAAATATTGGGGAACGCCGGCAATTAATCTGATCTGGGCGTTGAAAGAATCTCTGCAGATTATTAAAGAAGAAGGGATTGTTGAACGTTACGCTCGACATCTTCGTCAGGCTGCTTTTGCAGATGGGGCTCTTGAGGCCATAGGTTTTACTGTGGCAGCAGAAAAATTGTTCCGAGCACCCACTCTCTCTGTATATCTCTATCCTCAAGACGCCAATGTAGATGATTTACAGTTCCGAAAAATCCTTGCTGAGGAAGGAACTCAAACAGCTGGTTGCCTTGGCGAATATGCAGGAAAAGGTTTTCGAATGGGACATATGGGCAATATAGATAAACATACTCTCGTCTCGGCAGTAGCATCTGTTGAAAGGGCTGCCATGCGATGTGGTATGAATGTAGAACCTGGTACGGGGTTGAGCGTTCTACAACAAGGGCTTGTAGATGAGCATTAAACTCTTTCTCTTCAGGATGTTCTCGTTCTTAGCACGGGAAAGAGGGGTTTGCTCTGCATAGAGCTCCCTTTTCTTATATGGATGGGAGGAACGCAGGTATGGCTGGAATGGAAGGAATTTTTGCCCCAATAGCAACAGCTTTTGGAGATGATGAACGCATTGATCTGGCACGTTTTCAGGAAAATATAGAGAAGTTTAATGCCACGTCGTTAGAAGGTCTTGTTATCCTTGGCAGCAACGGAGAGTTCGTTCTTCTCTCCCAAGACGAAAAAGTATCTTTAGTTGCAGAAGCCAGGAAAAGACTTTCTCCACATAAAAAAGTAATAGCAGGAACAGGCTGTGAGTCTTTAAGGGAAACTATTGAGCTCACAAAAAGATGTGCAGATGCAGGAGCTAGCGCAGTTCTTATTGTCTCGCCATCCTACTATAAAAGCGATATGACTTTTGAAGCACTTGAAAAGTTTTTTACGGCAATAGCTGATGCATCTCCTCTTCCTGTCATGATCTATAACATGCCTCGAAACACAGGGATTAACATCCCTTCTTCTTTAACCGTAAAACTTGCCTATCATCCTAATATCACAGGCATAAAAGATAGCTCGGGGAATATTACTCAAATTGCTGAAGTTGTGGCAAAAGCTCCTGAGAACTTCTCTGTTTTTGCCGGTTCCGGAAGTTTCCTGTTAGCGACTCTTATGCTTGGTGGCGTAGGGGGAACTCTTGCTGTGGCCAACGTTGTTCCTAATTACTGTGTAACTATCTATAACGCATGGAAAGCTGGAGAAATAGAAAAAGCACGGAAATTACAGCTGGCTCTTCTCGACCTCAATGCGGCAGTAACGTCTCGTTTTGGTATAGGCGGCATGAAAGCTGCTATGGATATAGCAGGATTTTTTGGTGGAAGTGCCCGATTCCCCATCCTCAATGCATCAGAGGGAGCGAAAAAAGAAATCCGGGCAATTTATGAGAAAACTATCGCTGCTTATAAAGCTATCACAGGAGAAGAATATCTCGGGATTTCCTAGGATTGGAGAGGGAAGAGGCCTGCCTTTATTTTTGTCGTTTGGCCTCTTCCATAATTTCTATGCCAGAACTGGATCCGAAGATAGTGGCTCCTGCTGCTAGAAAATTATTTACGTGTTCAAGTTTTTTTACGCCACCTGAAACTTTAATACCCTTCAATCCTTTTAAGGTCTTGGAAATGCAGGAGACTTCGTCGATAGTGGTAGGTTTGCCGGCAAAGCCTGTTCCGGTCTTTATAAAATCAATCCCTTCGAATTCCATAGATAGAAGACAGACGTGCTCTATTTCTTCTTGGGTGAGGAGGGGAGTTTCGATAATAAGTTTCAATATTTTCCCTTCAGTGACGGAGGAGAGTTCTTGCATTTCAGTGTATAGAGAGTTCCAGGCCTTTGATTTCACTAAATTTATATTAAGAACAACATCAAAATCAGTAATAGCCGACCCCATATTACGATATGCTTCTATCTCCCGACATTTTAACAGGGTGGGGATATATCCAAGGGGAAAGCCTACTACAGCGGAAAAATGGCAGGAACGCCCTTCAACTCTGGATATAGCTTTTCCCAGAGCAAAGGGAGGAATGACCAGGCTTCTAAAACCATAAGGTACGCTTTTTTCGACGAAGGAAATAATTTCTGGCAGAGTTGCCGTCTGCTTTAATAACGTATTATCAATGCACTTTTCGAGGGAGGAATAGAGTTTCATAATGGCACCTCCTGATTCTTTTAAGGTTATTTACTATATTACCACCTTTAAAAAGAAGAATTTAAAGGGTAGAATGATCCCACGCTCTTCGAAAAGAGGGGCTACAAAAGGAGGGCCTCATGGTTCAAATAAAAAATGGAGACACTATATCGGTTCATTATAAGGGAACCCTTGAAGATGGAACAGTTTTTGATGCCTCTGAAGGCAGGGAGCCGCTAAAATTTAAAGTAGGATCTGGCCAGGTTATTGATGGTTTTGATAAAGCAGTTTTAGGCATGACCGTTGGGGAAGAGAAGACAATAAACGTTCCCCCCCAAAAAGCTTATGGCGAGTACGAAATGGAACTGACCATGGAAGTACCTGCCGAACATATTCCAGATGACCTCAACCCAAAGGTTGGAGAAGTACTGCAAGTTCAAACTCCAGACGGTAATACTTTCAATGCTTTAGTTGCAGATGTATCGGAAAAAGGGATGCTTCTCGATGCGAATCACCCGTTGGCGGGAAAAACTCTTATTTTCGATATAACCATAGTTGAAATCCACGAGTAAAAAGAAAACCTCCGAAGAGAAATAGATCCTTTCGGAGGTTTTCTTTCACAAAGGAACTTTTCTAGAAAAGGTCAACCTTTAAGGCACTTGTTACAAAACATATTCCAGTGTAAAGTAAGAACGAGAGATATAAAAACTCTCAAAAATCCACAGCCACAAGGAGTGATGTGCATATGCTGACGGAGAACATCGTTACGGTGGCCGGGACTCTGCATCATGTACAGGGGGATAAGGTTCTCGAGAACAGGTTAGGGAAATATGTGTCCTTTGCAGTGAGACAAGAGACCCCGTGGAGTGATGGGAGCACCCGGCGCGATTTTCTGCTTATGCGGGCGTATCATCCCGAGTTGCGAGAATGGGTTTTAAGTCGTGAAGAGGGCACGCCTTTGCGGGTAGAAGGAGATGTTCGTTCGTCGTTAGGTAGCGGAGAGATGTACGTCCATGTTCGTAAAATAGAGGAAATTTAAAGGGAGGGTTCTGTGCCTCCCTTTTTTCGTGGTTTGCCATATACCTTGGCGGAGCGTCCTGTTCGTGGTATATATGTTCTCCATACGAAGCCAGGAAAAAGGAGTTGGACGGTAGCAATGGTGGAAAATTTAGTAAAGATATCAGGAAAACTTCACTTTGTAGAGGGAGAAAGCTTCCAAGAAAGCCGCGTAGGAAAATATCTTGTTTTTTCCGTAAAACAGGAAACGCCATGGGAGGATGGCAGTATTCGCCGCGATTTCCTTCTCATGCGAGCCTTTGACCCAGCTATTCAGAGATGGGTTTTGGCAAGACAGGAAGATACTCCTGTCCGTATAGAAGGAAAACTGCGCTCCTCTTCGGGTAGTGGGAAGATGTATATCTCAGTGGAGACGATCGAAGAAGTTAAGGAGAACTAACTCAGTAAAAAAATAATAAGGCCGAAGTTTTCCCATGCTTCGGCCTTATTATTGTGATTAAATATCTGTGCAAGCTCCTCTTTTCAACACATGAAGGGAGTATATAGCTTTTACTTTCTTGTGAGTTGCTCAAGCGCCTTTATTGCTTTTTCATAGTTGGGTTCGTTGGTGGCCTCTGGAACGATTTCTACGTAGCGAATAGTATCATCCTTATCTACAACAAAAACAGCTCTGGCAAGAAGGCGGAGCTCTTTCAACAATACTCCCCAATTTGTTCCGAAAGAGGCATCGCGATAATCTGAAAGAGCAATAGCTCTGTCAATTCCTTTAGTAGCGCAAAAACGTTTTAGCGCGAAAGGGAGATCCATGGAGATATTTAATACAACCACATTATCTGGCTGTTTTGCTGCATCTTCATTGAACCAATGGATCTGAAGGTCGCAAACCGGAGTATCAAGAGAAGGTGTAACGGATATGACTTTAATTTTTCCTTGAAAATCTTTTAAAGTTTTTGGAGCTAAACCCTGATCAAAGACGGTAAAATCTGGAGCCGCATCTCCTAAGGAGAGTGCCGGCCCTATGAGGGTCAAAGGATTTCCTTTCATTGTAACGATTCCGGTTCTTTCCATGTTTATCTTCACCTCCATATACTTTATACCAGTATATTTATTTTATCATAAAAATGAAGCTCTTTTCTTTTAATTAAAAAGTGTAGTAGTATTTAAACTGAAAATGAGTAAAATAAATATAATCAAAATATAATAGAGAGTAAAAAATTTTTGTGGAGAAGGGATCGATGCTTTTTTAAATCGGGGGCGTTTTTATGAATCTAGCACGAAAAATTCCTGTGTGGGATATTCCTTGCTGCAGTGGAATGATCATGGAAGATGTTCTTTCACAGAAGGGAGCTTTATTGCTCCCCAAAGGAACGAGTCTTTCTAAAATGGGAGACTCCCGTTTGTCTCTTGCCCATTCTTTAGCAGATCAAGGAGTTCGATACGTTACTGTCCGAGAGGATGTAGAGTTCATACTCAGTGAAATTTTTGAAGTACTGGATGCTATGGAGGTCCCTTCAAATCCTGTAGATCGCCGCCTTACTCTCCAGACGATTCAAGAAATTCGAAGAAATTTCAGTGCTATTGCTTCTGGAGAAGTATCTCAGGTATGTCTCGTTCCTCTCCTTAGAATAGGGCGCCTCTTGGCGCTGACGATTACAAACAACCCCAGAATACTTCTTTCTCTCAGTAATGTTCGAGAACAGGATCAATATACTTTTGTTCATTCCTTTAACGTAGCGCTTCTCGGTGGTTTTTTAGCCTATCGCCTTGCTCCTGAAAACAATTCGTTGGTAGAGGCAGTTACAACTGGTGGTCTTCTCCATGATTTAGGAAAAGCTAGGCTTCCTCTTTCTATTTTAAACAAGCCCTCTAGGCTCACAGAAAAGGAATTCGATGAGGTAAAAAAACATCCTATTTATGGAGCAAGTATTGCAAAGCAACTTGGAGTGGATGACAAAGATATTCTTGCAGTTATAGAGGGTCACCATGAAAGAGTGGATGGAACCGGCTATCCGTATCATCTCTGTGGGGCTCATATTCCTCTTCCTGCTCGTATTGCCGCAGTAGCAGATGTCTTCGATGCATTAACTACAGTAAGGATATATAAAGAATCTGTGCCTCTTCATCGCGCTATTTCTATTATTATAGAGAATGCCGAGTATCATTTTGACAAAGCTGTAGTGTCGGCTTTTTTAGGGGCTGTTGGGATTTATCCGCCAGGTACAGTAGTGCAACTTTCGGACAATCGAATGGGTATTGTTATTGCGGCAGGAGAGAAAAGTATTCTCCGTCCCCGTGTCTTGCTTAAAACAGACGAAGAAGGGGAGCGATATGAGGAGCACGTGGTTTTGGATCTCTCTTCAGCTCCTCACCTCTTTGTTCGTTCCGCGCTTGATGATGTAGGGAAGCGAAAAGACTCGGTGATTCTGCGCGAATTTCACTAATCTCTCGTATGCTCAAGATAGTTATCAATAAGACGGCGAGAAATGCTGGCACGAGGTGGTATTTCCGGCATGGAATAAGGAGAATACCAGTCGGCAGCCTCAATCTCTTTCTCGTCAATTTGTATATTGCCTGCCTTCCACGAAGCAGTAAAACCTACCATAAGAGTATGGGGGAACGGCCAAGGCTGACTCCCAAAATAAGTTATATCTTGAATTTCTAACCCTACTTCCTCTTTTACCTCTCTGGCAACAGCTTCCTCAAGTTGTTCTCCTGGTTCTACAAAACCAGCAAGAATACTGTAACGGTTGGGAGGGAAATGAGGGCTGCGCGCCAAAAGAAGATGTCCATCTTTTTCTATGGCTACGGCGATTACAGGTGTAACAGGCGGATAGGTTATTGTATGGCAAACAGGACACTCTAAGGCTCTATCTATAACATGTTCTCGCAGTACTGAACCACAAGAAGCACAAAATTGAGTTGTCCGTCTCCAGTTCATGATTTGGTATGCTTGTCCAGCTACGTTAAAACCTCTCTCTCCTAAAAGATCGTAGAGGCTTCGAAGAGAGACAAATTTTGCTCCAGCAGGAGGATACGTATCTTCTGACACTTCCCCCCAGAAGTGACCTTCTCCCTTAGGAGATCCTACGCTTCCCTGCCGTATATAAGGTAAGGCTAGTTGAGTGCTTTCAGCAACAGAAAAGAAAGAAGAGGAAGGATTTTCTTTCAGCAGCAGATGGTCTTTCCGAAAAATGAACATAAATGATTCTTGCTTCATAGAAAATTTCAGCCCTTTCCCTATTCGAGTCCCCACTGAGCAGCTCGTTCCCATTCGGGGATACGCCATACCCTCTGATGAAGTTCTTTGAGCTGTTCGGGATCTCGCAGAAGTTCCATCTTTTCCTTTTGAGTTAAACTTTCGGGACCGTAAAGTAGCGCCTTCTCCTGAATGTCTTCCCGCCGACGACGTATGGAAGGAGATGCGATCCTGTGACGAAGAATTAAAGATGTATGGAGTGCCAGAACAGTAGGGTCCACTACAGCACGAACAAACCCCTGTTCTCGAGGAAGAGGAAACGGAGTATACGATAAAGGGGCTTCCATTTTTTCGTCGAGTATTTTCAATTCCAGCGGAAGGTTTTTTTCCTCTGGAGTAAGCAATATGCCATTACGTTTTAATGCTTTCCCAATACTGACCCGGCTCGTGAGCGCCGATATTGGGACTGAGAAGAACAAGGCTCCTAAAATAGGAGACATCCACCAAAAAAAAGAGGGGTTGAATTCGTACAGCAAAGTGCCCCACAAAGCGGCTAAAAGAGTTTGACCTATATGGTATTGAAAAGCATCTCCCCACGTTGTTCCGCGATCGTCTCGTGTTTGAGTCCCCCAGCCAGTGGCTCGTCCTGCCAGAGTCATTACTACGAAACGGCTGTGGAAAATCATGCGGATAGGTGCCAAAAGGGTAGAAAGTACAATTTCTATAAGAACACTGAAACAGAGTCGAATAAATCCGCCAAATTGGTGCGCTTTTTTTTCCACAAAGGTAATGTACAGGATGGTCAATACTTTGGGAAGAAAAAGGATAAGGACTGTAGATCCTAAAAGTGTGATAGCCCAATGAGGATACCAGACGGGCCATTCGGGGAAGAGGGCCAGTTCGGCAGAAGGGAAATATTGTGGTTCAATGATGACCTCTGTTATTGCTTCTATAGAACTTAAGACGAGGAACAACAGCCACAGGAACGCAGAACCATAAGACATAACGCCGTTTATAAAAAGAGCCCGATGAACAGGGAAAAGCCCTCTTGTAAAAATAAGTCGAAGATGCTGTAAATTCCCCTGGCACCACCGTCGGTCCCGTTTCAGTTCATCAAGGAGAGTAGGCGGGGTTTCTTCATAACTTCCTTCCATATCGTAAGCAAGCCATACGCCATATCCTGCACGGCGCATAAGAGCTGCCTCTACGAAATCATGACTCAAAATATCCCCGCTGAGAGGGCCTTTCCCGGGAAGACGAGGAAGTTGACAATGCTCCATAAAAGGTTCCACGCGAATAATAGCGTTATGGCCCCAGTACTGGGCATCTCCAAGAACCCAAAAGTGAAGGCCGGCAGCGAAGATAGGGCCGTAGGCTCGGTTTGCGAATTGTTGAACTCTGGATATAAGGGATTGCCGGTTTACTGCCGCTGGAGGCGTCTGTAAAATTCCTATATCAGGTCGCTGTTCCATAATTTGCACCATACGAACCATGGTAACGCCTGACATGATACTGTCTGCATCGAAAACAATCATGTATCGATAACTCTTCCCCCATCTGCGACAAAAATCTGCTACGTTTCCACTTTTCCTTTTCACGTTGCTTTTTCTGTGACGATAAAAGACAGACCCAAAAGCCTCTTCTTCACGACAAAGCTCATACCAGGCAGTTTCCTCATGAACCCAAACGTCAGGGTCTGTGGTATCGCTCAGAATAAAAATATGGAAATTCTGATCTTGTCCAGTGTTTCGAAGGGTCTGTAATGTTGTGCGTACGCCAGCCATAACCCGATGAACATCTTCATTGTAAATGGGCACTAAAATAGCAGTTTTTGCCTCTGGATCTTTTATATCCAAAGGAGTGTTCTTAATATCTGATGTTAATGAAAAGCTCTTTTTCTGTTTTAAAAGCACAAGAAATCCCAGCATAGCTGTCCAAAAGCCTATGGATATCCAAGCAAAAAGGATGGCAAATACCACCACGAGCCCTATTTCTAAGGGGGTTTCACCTTTATAGGGCAAGACTCCCGCCATGTAACGGCTGGCTGTAATGGTAGGGACTATAATAAGGCTAAGGAGAATAATCCTTCGCCAGCTTGCAGAACGTGTCCATTTGATCTCTCTATTCTCTTGAACGTTCATCCATACTTTTCTCCTTGAATTAACGTGTTCTCGATGGCCCGAAAAGGTCTCGTGTCCATCGATGAATAAAAATTTTAAGGGCTGTAAGCCATGGCGTTCGATCGAAATTTTTTGAAACCATAACGCCTCTGTTCATAGAAGGAATAGAGGCTATATGCTCTCCCTGCGCATCAAGAACACCTTTGTTGAGCCCTCGTTTCTCGATTGTATAAGCCAAGCTATTCATAGCCTCTTCTATGCTGTAGGTGTTTGCTTGTTTTAAAGACTCCAACGCAATCTCAAGCCCCTCAAAAGGAGGCAGATCCATAGCGCGAACATAAAGTAATACTCTGTCTCGCACAACTTGCCATGTTTCCATGTTTTTTTGTTGTAGTGTTGGCATAGGATTTCCCCTCCTTACCTAGGGACGAAAGTCATAGGTCCAGATTTCTGTAAGAGGTTCAGGGATATTTTCCCCTTTTTTAAGGAAAGCTGAAAGTTTGACAACAGGCTTGCGGTCTGGTACCACACTTTTTAACTTGTCGATGGGAACAGCTATTTGGAAGCTCAATCTCCATCCACCTGTTTCTGGATTTTTCAAAAGCTGCTTTCCCAGTAGAGTTCCGTCCCCTTCTATTTTAATATCGCTGGCCAGGCCAGTTTCAGCCGATATTTTATTAAGTTCCTCGCCTTCAAAATCAATAATAAAACGATATACTCCCTCTGCTTTTTCTGTAGCTGAACGTGTATGAGCAGCTAGGGCAGGTTTCTCTATCTTCAAAAGAGAGGAAGGGTACTCCCATTTCATGGTGTATGTAAATGTGAGCGGAATAGGGAGCTCTCCTTTCTTTCCACTTTGTTCTTTTGTATCGGAGTTTCCGATTTTCATTTCTGGAACCCAGAAAGCTACGATATTATCGTTTATTTCGCTGTCGGTAGGAATTTCTATAAGCTCTATATGCCCTTTTTTCCATTCCTCGCCGGGAATAATCCAGAGGCTTGGCCGTTTCTCATACCAGGCTTCAAGGTCTTGGTAATGATCGAAGTTTACATCACGCTGCATAAGGCCGAATCCCTTAACACCATATCCTTTATATTCAGAGATCAAGAGGCGGTTTGGATTTATGAGAGGGCGCCATATCCATCGGCCATCATCTGTTGCTACCAGAAGCCCATCAGAATCATGAACTTCTGGTCTGAAATCACCTGGTCGCCCATTAGAAGTCTCTCCATAGAAGAACATACTAGTGAGAGGAGCGATCCCTAGTTTTAGCGTGTCTTTGCGTTTAAATACAGTGCAGATCACATCCATGGTTGTTTCGTCTCCAGGGGTAATTGTAAATTTATAGGCTCCTGTACAGCTAGGACTATCGAGAAGAGCGTAAATAACCATGGATTGTGCATTAGCGGCAGGTTTTACGAGCCAGAACTCTTTAAACCAAGGGAACTCCTCACCTGAAGGAAGAGCTGTGTCAACAGCCAGTCCTCGCGCAGAAAGACCGTACTGCTGGTTGCGAGCCACAGCTCGGAAATAACTGGCCCCAAGGAAAACAGCAACTTCGTCGGAGTACTCTCTTGTATTGATAGGGTAATGAATTCTGAAGCCGGCAAAACCGAGGTCCGAAGGAAGAGATTTCTTATTCAAAACATTCTTCCCGTAATCGAATAAATCTGCGGAGAAAGAAAAATCTTCTACTTTTCCCCGATCCACTATGTGAACATGCACAGCTCGGTTGTAGATCATTCCAAGATGGAAAAATTGCACGGAGAATGATCGTTTCTCGCCCTTCCAAAGAGCCTTTTCAGGAATAAAACGAATATCGCGCCATTCATCGTAAGAGAGCTTTGCGAGTATTTCCGGAACGGTTCCTTGTGGGTCTATATATGGTCTGGAGGCGAGGTCCTGTGCTTGTTTTGCCACAGCCAAAAATCCAAAATTTTCTCCTGGGGAAGACGATGCGGCAAAGAGAGAGTATGGAAAAAAAAGAACGCAGAACAACAGTGTATATAAAGCAATATATCCGAATCGGATATTTCTGAACTTCCATGCTTTCATAGAGATCATCACTCCTTATTAAACAGAACGCTAAGTTCATCATTCTTCAACAACAAAGCATTAGATGCCATGCGGGAAATAAGATAAAAAGCGGTTGCTCTTTCTTCTGGACTCAAACCCTCTTGAATTTGAGAACTTAATTCTTTTAAGACCTTTTCCACGAATGGTAGCACATTTTCCCCTCGAGAAGTGAGGAAAACTTGATTGGCTCGTGCGTCATCTTTACAACGATGACGTTCTATAAAACCGAGATACTCTAATTTTTTAAGAGCCCTGGCAGTTGTCCCTTTATCGAAACGAAGAGTTCCTCTAAGAGCTTCTTGTGTTTGTCCATTTTGTTTCTTGAGAACGAGGAGAAAAGCATAGTTTCCACTTCCAAGCCCTACTGGTTCAAAGGCTCGATCTAGAAGACACTGCATTTGCCGATAGAGACACGAAAGCCACCTGCCAAGTTGTGGAGGAGCGTCATTGCTGGTCATATTAATAGCACACCGTCTTTCTTCATGGTTTAAGTATCTGATATTGTCGGAAAAAAAGTCTGGCTGTTATAAGAAAAGAGAGAATATCAGATACGGGAAAAGAAATCCATATCCCTTTTAAATGGAAAAAATGCGGCAGAATCATAAGAAGAGGAAGAAGGAAGAGAACCTGTCTGCTGAGGGAAAGAATAAGGGACGCCTTAGCTTTTCCCAATGCCTGAAACATTGATGAGCCTGTGATTTGGAATCCTACTAAAAAAGAAGCCAAAATAACGATTCGCAGAGCGTTGCTTGCCTCTCTCAGAAGATCAGGATCTGTAGTAAAAAGTCCGATAATTTCTTGAGGAAACAAAATACCGATGAGAAAAGTAGCTGAAGCCATAATACTTGCTGCAATAACGGCTAACTGCACTACTTTTCTGGCCCTGTCGAAATGGCCAGCTCCGTAATTAAAACCGAGAATAGGTTGAAGTCCTTGTGCAATGCCGACAATAGGCATAAATGAAAAAGACATGGCACGATTTAAAATGCCGTAAACAGCTACGGAAATATCGCTACCATAATATATCAAGCTGTTGTTGAGAAATACAATAATGGCACTGCCGGCAGCCATGCGAACGAAGTCAGATGCCCCGACACTTATTATGGCTTTCATATATGCCAATTGTGGAAAGAAGTATTTCAATGCGATGACAAGAGAGCTTTTTTGCGAGAAGAAAAAGTAATATATCATCCAGCACGCCATAGCGATTTGTGCAATAACGGTAGCTATGGCGGCGCCACGAATTCCCATGTGAAATACAAATATAAACAGGGGGTCAAGAACCATATTTAAAATAGCAGAAATAATCATGCTGATCATGGCTACCCTAGCATTTCCTTCAGAACGAGCCGCATGATTTGCGGCCATTCCAAAACCTACAAAAGGGAATCCGAGGAGAATAATTTGTAAATACTCCCTGGCGTAAGGCAGAATTGTCTCACTAGCTCCGAATATTCGCAGTAACTTTTCTTGTAGTAAAAGGCCGCTTACTAAAAGGGTTGTGCTGAAAAAGAGAGAGAGAAAAATCATATTTCCTAAAGCTTTGTAAGCTCGACGAAATTTTTTAGCACCTAAGCTCCGAGAAATAAGAGAAGCCCCTCCAGTTCCGATAGTAACAGCAAGAGATGAGGCTAGAAGCTGAATGGGAAAAACGATAGCTGTACCTGCGAGTCCCAGAGCTCCCACACCTCGTCCTATAAAAATAGCATCTACTATGTTATAAGAAGCTTGAACCAACATTCCTACAATAGCAGGTAAGGAAAGCTTCCACAGAAGGCGTCCAACCTTTTCATTTGCAAGTAAAGCATATCTATCCATACATATCCCTCCATATAAAAGCAAGGAAATAGTATAGACAGAAAACGTTGCATATGCAACTATCTTTCGCTATCAGCCATTTCTTTTTTTCGACGCGCTTTAAACTCGTACATTCTGGCGTCAGCCACTTTTACTGTTTCTTCCAGAGTTGGAGCATCAGAAGGACAATGAGCAACGCCATAGTCTGGAAAGACAGGGAAACCGGCGCTAGCGGCACTTCTCTGTACAATTTTTGTGTAAAGGCGATCCATAATTTTCCCGGCCTTTTTTAAGGGGAGATCAGCAAAATAGATGAGAAATTCGTCTCCTCCCGACCGAGCTACGTAGTCAGTCTGACGAAGACCTTTCCGAAGAAGGGCCGCAATTTCTGCCAAAGTTCGGTCTCCCCTATCGTGCCCGTATGTATCGTTAACTTTTTTGAAGTTTCCTAAATCAATAACTGCAATACAAGCGCTACCTGCGGTGTGTTGGATGCGAAACTCTTCTTCTCTAAGTCTTTTGACCATGTAACGACGATTCCAAAGTTCCGTGAGAGGATCGATCATGGCGTCATGTGCTGTTTTTTGAACGGCAGAGTTGAGAGCAATGTTCACTTCTTCCAGTTCCTTACTCTTCTTTTGTAGATCAGCGAGAATTTTTTTCCGGCGTTCATACTCTACAATGAATAAAATGCTACTAATAAGCAGTATGAAAATAATAATAATAGTTACAGTTTGAAAACGAGTTTTTATATGCAAATCTTGCTCTTGAAGAGAGAACAGAGGGACCATGGAAACAATTTTCCAGAAATAGTCGGAAGATGCATTGAGTGTCTTGTTTAAATCAAAGGGACGTATTGTTGTAAATGTAAAAAGGCCTCGTGGTGTTTTAAGCTGCCCGCGCTCTTGGGAATATATGAAAGAGGCTTCTTGCGGAAAGATTTCAGAGAAATTTTTATGCTGCTTGATGGCTTCTTCTATAAAAGGGTTTGTCTTTTGTAACCAATCTCCGTGGTGATTGAGTAACATAATAGTACTCATGGAAGAAGAGGCTCTCAAAAGAGTGAGAAGATCCTCAGTTGAATAATGGAAAATGAGGACGCCGATCCTGTTCCCTTCATGGGCAAAAACAGGAGTGGCAAGGCGAAGAATTGGCTCGACAAGAACATGATGGGGCTCTCCCTCTGTGTCTGGAGGAAAAACATATATTTGCCCTTTTCGCAGTTCCATAGTGGATTGGAAATAGTCGAGATTGAAAGTATCTTGCGAATCTGCAGTGGGCCGTGCTACTATGGGCGATCCATTGTTATGTTGAATAAAAATTTTTTTGCGACTTGACGTATCTAATAAGCAAATTTGGTTGTAGATATCTTTGCTTTTGGCAAAGGTAAGGAAAAGGCTTTCGAGGGCGCGCATCTGAGTTTCAGATAGCTCATCACCATGTTCTGCACTATTCTCGCATGCTTGAGCCAGGAAGAGGAGGTCTTGAGCGACCATATTTATATTTTGATGAACTATTTCAAGACGAGAAGCACAAAATTGCTGTTCTAGACTGGCGAGCAATTCGTTATGTTGGGATACTTCCAAAGCGTAGATTCGACCTATGAACCAAACCACAGTAAAAAGCACGGGAAGAATCCATATAAAATGGCGTAATACTTTTTTGAACTGTTCCCAACGAAGAGTTCTCTCTGGTCGAATAGGCAAAAGATCACACTCCTATAGTCGATATAGGTCATTTTATTATATCTATAAAGAATTGTACCTAAATAGAGGAGGTTCGAGAAGGGGCGGGAGTCTCTCCTTTCAATTTTATTTTAATGTTTAGAGGGGGTGTCGCTGCAGAATCTTTACAAAGACGTAGGAGAGACGTAATGTTGTTGAAGAAGGGGGCGAAGAAGTGTTTTTTGATGCCGATTTTTCTCGATATAAAAAAAATATTATTCTCATACTTCTTACATATTTTTCAATTTTTGCTTATTCTCATGTTTTCTTTATGCTCCCCCCGTTTCTCCTTCAGAGGGGATTTCAGCCCCAGAGCATTGGGTGGGTTATGAGCGCGTTTTATTTAGCTGCAACTATGACTAGGCCCACTGCGGGGTGGTTTCTTTCCCAATTTGGAATTCGGAAGACCATGCTTTTTGCCGGAAGTGTCTGTTTCGTAGGGGCTTGCCTTTTTGCTTGTATCCCCTTGACTCCCCATGCTCTTTGGGGACTTCGTTTTTTTATGGGTGCTGGATTTAGTGTGTTTGTGGTAGCGACTACAACCTATCAAACCCTTGTTATTCCTGCTGCTATTCGAGGCCCAGCTTTTTCCATAACAAGTATTGGCGGTGTTTTGACTTCTTTTTCCATTATTCCTCTGGCGGAGTTTTTTATTAAAGGAGGGCATAGCACATACTATCTTTTTATGGCGTCTTTAGCTTCTCTTGTTTCTATGTGCGTAGCTTCTTTTTTGCCTCCTGTAGAGAAGAATATTGTCAGTGAAGGGAATCATCATGTTTCTTATCTTTCTCTTTTCAAGGAAACTCCTATAAAATATTTACTTATTTCTTGTCTCTTTCTTGGACTGACAGACTCCTCTATTGCCTACGCCTCAAGTTTAGCTATTGGGCGAGGACTGAACTCTTCCATCTTTTTGATGGCTATCTCTTCTGGCGCAGTTATTGTACGACTTTTTGGAGGGGGCCTTTATAAGAAAGTTTCGCGCATAGTGATAGCTGCCCCGGCTATTGGGCTTATGGGTGGAGCACTTATGGGAGCATCTTTTGCTGGAAGTAATAGCGCTATAGCCCTTTGGGGATTCCTTTATGGTGTGGCGGTGGGGTATGGGTACCCTACCCATCTGGCTCTTATTGGCGATATGATCCCCGAATATTTCAGGGGACATGCTTCTTCCATGGTCTATTTTGCCATGGATATAAGCTGGACTCTTTTGCCTATCTATATAGGATATGCCTCTGCTCTGACGAATGTCTCCTGGGCTTTCCGCGGTTTTTCCCTTTTTGCCTGTGTGGCTTCAGTATTAGTGTATCTTTTTGTTTGGAAGAGGATCCGCAAGAACAAGTGAGTACATTTCCATGGTCATACTGTCTCCAGCAATGGCACGAGCAGTCTCCATCATATCGATGTTGTATTCTTCGTGCATAGGGAATTGGAGTTCCGGCAGATGGCATCGAGCTTGGGGCATAAGACACTGTTCTTCAGCACAGAGAGGGCAGCGAATTGGAAGTTTAAAAATAATGGTTTCTCCGAGTCTTTTTTCCCAAAGCTTTTCTAGCTCTTTAAGCCCTAGCCATAAGGTTTTTCGATGGTCTCTCATGTTTTCCCGCTCCTCTTTTTTGAGGATCGGCGAGCAAATAAGAAAAACTTTTTTGTAACGCTGGATATATTGATGGCTTTCAAGAATTGTTTTTTGGGAAAAATAGCCACTGCTCAATGGACAGGTGCGGTTTAAATTCCCAAGACAGTCCCCGCACCACTGTCGAGTCCCTTCCTTTATCACAATATCTTCAAAAGATGCAGAGAGAACCCGAAGACCAAGACAGTGAACAAGCTGTTTCTCTTCGGGGGAAAGAGGCAACGGTATCCCTTTCCCGTGAGAAGGTTCTGGTGGGATCTCTTTTTTGAGCGCGCAGCGAAGTACTGAGGAAACGTCGCCAGGTCCGTGACTATAGTAGATGAGGGGATAATGTAGTTTTTTGCGAAAGTTGGTGGCATGATGGATAGAAAGGGCGCTTCCTCCACAAATAACAGGTATATTTCGACCTGAAGCAATGGAAAGAAGAGAGAACAATTCACTCAGGCATTCTTCGTCTGGACATGAGAAAGCAAGAACATCTGGCGTATTTGCCTTCAGAAAAGAAAGCAAATGACATCCTTTGAATCTTTCTCCTAGATTGATAATAAAGACCCCTTCTTCTTCCAATGCCTGTGTAATGAGATACTTCCCAAGAAAATTGGAGGAAGGGGCCACTGTTGCGAATGCTATTTTTACCACAGCCATCCCCCTATTTTTATCCAGATCCAGCAAATCAGAAGAGATGCGAGCGTTACAGGAATTCCTACCCGGGCATGTTCTTTCCAAGAGATGAAGAGGCCTAAATTCCGGGCTCCATTTACTACGATGATATTTGCAATGCTGCCGACGACGATGAGGTTCCCTGCAAAAGTACTGCTCAACGCGAGAATAGGGCCTGCAAGAGCTCCTTGGACCATAGGCAATAGCAACATAGTTGCTGGAACGTTAGAGACGAGATTAGACAAGACGACAGTAATTGTAAAAAGCCAAAAATCTTCCCCTATCGATATCCCCATGACGTGGAGGATGCTCTCGATGGAAGTGAGTCCTCCTGCCCGAGCAAAGGCTCCGTTGACAATGAAGAGGCCGATAAAAAGAAGAATCAATTGCCAATCGATGAGAGCGAGCATCTTTTGAGATGTCATCGTCCTGCTTATAAGTAAAATACCGGCAGCTCCTATTGCTATCATATCTCGCGGGAAGGGTGAAAAAAGGAAAAGAGACACGACACCTGCAAGGACTCCCATTCCTTTTGCTGTTTGCCACAGATCAAAAGGGATCTCCGGCATTGTCGGCATCTTCTCTACATGGCAATAATGCCAGTTGTTTCTAAAAATATAGGCTATGATAGCCCATAGAGCTATCAGTGAGAGTGTGACTGGTACAAGGGAAAAAAGAAAATAGCGAGAAAAAGAGAGATGAAGTTGTTGCCCTATAAGCATGTTTTGGGGGTTCCCTATAAGAGTAAGAGCCGAACCTATATTCGAAGAACAAGCTAAGGCGAGAAGAAAGGGTAAAGGGTAAAGTTTTTTCTTCACACATCCTTGTCCTAAAATAGGAGTCATGGCCAAGCAGACAATATCATTAGAGAGCAGTGAAGAGAGTGTTGCAGATAAGATTATGACAAGGGCCAGGAACTGGAGAGGGGAAAGGGGAAGCGAGGCCGCAAATTGTGTTACTAGAGTATAAAAGCCGCTCTGTCTGAACTGGGCAGATATAACCATAAAGCCGAAAAGAAGTAAGATAGTGGAAGAATCTATGTCGAGAAGACTCGCCATGCCTAACTTCTCGACACCAACAAACAGCGTAATAGCCCCAAGAAGAACAATGCCGGTGCGGTCAAGAGCTAAACGGGGAAGACGGCCGGCAACCATCCCTAAATAGACGATTATAAATATAATATAGATGAAACCTTTAGCTACAGAAATATCGACCATAAACATGAGTCTATCAGATTGAATGGAATTGTCTATGTTCTATAAAGGGCATATGCTTCCAAGCAAATAATGTATATGAAGGGAGAAAAAAATGAGGCTTCAAAGAGAGTTCCGTTTCCTGCATTGTGCAGATCTTCATCTAGATAGTCCTTTTAGAGGAGTTTCCCGCTATTCAGCATTTGTTGCTGAAAGGTTGCGGGAAGCAGCCTTTCAGGCTTTTGAAAAAGTGGTAGATCTGGCACTTCAAGAAGAAGTAGATTGTGTGCTTATAGCAGGGGACCTTTACAATGACGCAGATCGAAGCCTTAGGGCCCAGCTGGAATTGCAGCGCCAGCTTGTTCGTCTCAGTGAAGCCGGGGTCTACGTATATGTAGCTCACGGAAACCACGATCCACTCTTAGGTGAAAGTGCTGATCTAAAACTGCCAGACAAGGTCTTCTGTTTTGAAAGTTCGGTAGGCATCTTTCCCCTTTTGGCCAGGGGAGGAGAAAGGGTTGGTTCTATATGGGGCTACAGTTATCCGGTGAGGGATGTAACTGATAATATAGCAGTTCAAATGATCCCTTCTCAAGAAGATCGAGAACATGGACTTTGTCTTGCGATGCTCCATTGTAATGTAGGCGGAATAGAGGGGCATGAAAACTATGCTCCCTGCTCTCTTGACGATTTAAAAAAATCAGGGATGGATTATTGGGCTCTCGGCCATATCCACCGTCCCATGATTTTAGAAAAAGGGGCCCCTTGGGTTGTCTATTCTGGTACTATTCAAGGACGCAGCATAAAGGAAACTGGACCTCATGGATGCAGTGTAGTACGTGTTTCAGAACAAGGACATATCTCATCTCTTTTTTGTCCCACAGATATTGTTCGGTGGAAGAACACTTCTCTAGATATATCTTCTTTCAGAACAGACCAAGACATATTGAACGCTTTCGATATGCTGAAATCTGAGCTAAGAGAAGCAGCGGAAGAGAGAGGCCTTATAGTGCGAGTTGCTATTAAGGGACGAAGCCCTCTCCACCGCTCTTTAACCAGAGATGGATATCTTGATGATCTTACCGCGGAACTGAACTGCGAAGAAGAGCGTTCTGATTTTGTATGGATTGAAGGATGTATTGATGAAAGTAATCCTGACTATAATCTGGATAATCTCAAAAAAACCCAAACTTTTGTAGGAGACTTTTTAAGAGAAGTGGAATACGTAACTTCTCATATATCCAACAAAGAAGAGCTTTTTGAAACTATTGACGGAGCTTTGGGATCTTCTCGCTGGCGTCGTCGAGACCTTGAGTTCCTTTTAGAAGCTTTTACTATAAAAGATGTAGGCGATATTGTAAAAGAAGTGGAAATAATAGGCGCAGATGGCCTTATGGGGGAGGAAGACGATCCGTGCGGTTCGTAGAGTTCTACATTCGTCAATTTGGTCTTCTGAGGGAGGTAGGAGGCTCTTTCTCTCCAGGATTGTCTCTCATCGTCGGGGAGAACGAAAGTGGCAAAACCACACTGATGAATTTTTTCCGTTACTGCCTTTTCAACTTCCCTCATGGCCGCTCCAATCGTAATTTTTATCTTCCTCCGGACGGGAGAGCACAACAAGGCCAGCTCATAGTGGAGACTACAAATGGAGTCTCTCTTGCCTTTGAAATGAATGGGCGGAAAATCAATGTTTCTGGGCAAGGCGAAGGGATAAATGTAGATGCTCTTCTCGGTTATCTTGACAGAGAAACATATGAGAGAGTTTTTGCAGTTGGTCTTGAAGATATGCAACAGATCAAAACTCTTAACGACCAAACAATTCAAAATCGTTTCTTTGCGGCTGGAGCGGGGTTGGGCACAGCTTCTCTTCCATGCTTGGTAGAAACGCTCTCTTCCAAACAGAAAAAACTCTACCACCCAGAAGCTCGAAGCAGAAATTCAGCGATAATCAATGGCCTTTTACAAAAGTTGCGTCAAATAGATGAAGAAATCAAGGTGTTGCAACAACAAAAGTCTGAGTTCATTAAAATGCAAACAATGTTGAGAGACCAAGAGAAGCGCATAGAATCTGTGCGAAAAGAATTGGAAGAAAAACGCTCCACACTCTCTCTTTACGAATGGATTGAAAAGGCAAGGACTCCATGGATAGAGATGGAGGAGTCGCAGAAAAAACTTCATGCCCTTGGCGAAATTTCGTCTTTCCCAAAAGACGGACTAACACATCTTGCCACTATAACGGAAGAAATCAAGAATAAAGAGCAAGAGTGCAGAGAGCTTCAACATGAGGAAGAGCACTTTCTTGAAGTTCTTCAATCTCTGGAAAGAAAGCCTTTTAGAGGAGTTCTAGAGAAAAAAGGAGAGATCAGATCCGCAGTTCAAAACCGGGGAAGAATAGAGAGAGAAGAGGAGGCATTACGTACGCTAGAAGGAGAAATCGCCAGCATGAGACATGAGCTGGAAAAAGAACTCAGTAATCTCTATCAGGGGTGGTCCTTGGAACATCTTTATAATATAGATCTTTCTTTTAATGTATGTAAATATGCTCACGATTTGCAAAGCCGTCAAGAGGAAATTCGATCTCAAATAGCAGCTCGACAAGAAGCTCTCATTCAGGCTCGGCTTGAAATGGAGAAAGCGGCGGATACAGAAAGAGAGCTCTATAAAAAAGCAGAAGAGGCTTGTTTGAGTACCCCTCCCCTTTCAGAGGAAACTCTTCGAGAGGAGCGCGGACATTTGCGGCAAACCTTTTTATGCTGTAATCAGGCCCGTCTTGCTTTGCAAGAGCTTCAAACATCATCGCGCTCTTCCCAGCCAGTTTCAAAACAATGGGTGTTAAGCACTGTTGTTATGGGGGTTATGCTTTTTTCAGGAGTAGCTTTTTTATGGAAAGGGTTTGGGGAGAAAGTTCCTTTCGAAATGATTATAGGTGGAGCTCTTTGTTTTTTAGGAACGGCAGCGTTCTTGGGGAATTGCTATGATAGAAATGTGAAGGAAAAAGAAAAGAGATCGTATCGCTTGAAACTTCAGGAAGAGTGGGAGGAAAGCAAGGAGATTTTAAACGGTATTCTCCAAAACCTCCATATAAAAGAACCTTTGGAATCATACGCTCAACTTGAGAATATAGAAGCCCTTATAGACAGCTATCTAGACTGTTTAAAGCAAAAAGATCAATGTGTTGCTGATTGGGAGGCGGCCCAAAAGGCGAGGGAACGGAGGCAGCTTCTTTATGACGAGGGAGAGAAGGCGCTTAAAGGTTTTTTAGTGGTTCAAGAAGGAATAAAAGAGGCTTGGCAAGAGCTTGTAGAAAGCTCAAAACTCCCCCCTTCTTTGGAACTCTGTCACTTTGTCGAATTTGAAGGGCGTGTGAAACAGCTTCGGCAACATGGCGATCGCATAAAAGAGGCAGAAAAAAAGCTTTCTTTTGCTGCTTCATACCTTGAAAGTCGCCTTATAGAAATAAAAGAACTTTGCCTGGAAATTGCTCCAGAGAAAAACGAAATTTCAACTTACAGAGAGATAGTCCCAACAATAGATTTTCTTTCATCCATATTGGATGAAAGCATGAGTCTTCAGGAGAAATTCAGCAGATTGCACGAAAACAAGGAGCAATGTTCCAGACGTCGCAAAAGTGCCGAAGAGGAGCTACAACAGTATATTTCAAGAAAGGAAACTCTCTTAAGGGAAGCTGATGCGTGTAATGAAGAGGTTTTTTATCAAAAAGGTATTCGGTGGCAGGAATCTCAGAAATTAAAATATGCCATAGAAAATTATCGCCTCTCTTTACTTACTATAGCTGGTGGGGAGGGGAATCTGCCCCTTCTCATAAAAGAACTTGAAGAGAGGACGCCGGCAGAATCTCATACCCTTTATATGGAGTCGAAGGAAAAAGAGCGTACTCTTTCTTTGCTACTTGAGGAGTTGAATGAAGAGCTTGGTACCATAAAAAGTCGTATGCAGAAGCTTGAGAAGGATAAAGAATTAAGCGCCATTCTTTTCCAAAAAGAATGTCTTATAGAACAGAGTAAGCAAAATCTCAAAAAATGGATGTCTACAGTTCTTTGTCGATACATCGTGGAGCAGACGAGACGGAAACACGAGAAAGAGCGGCAACCGGAAGTTATACGAAAAGCCAGCGATTCTCTTCAGCTTATGACTCATGGACGATACTCTCTCATCTCTTCTTTGTCAGGACAAGGTGGTTTTTCCATAGAATTGGAGGAAGAAAAAGAGAAATGGCGGAAAACGGAAGAAATATGGAGCAGTGGTCTGGCCGATCAAGTATATCTTGCCCTTCGTTTAGCTCTTTCGGATCTTTATGGTAAGCGTTCAGAGCCTCTTCCCCTTATTCTGGATGATGTGCTTGTCCGTTTTGACGAAAAGAGGCAGTTGGGGGCTGCAAAAGCTCTTTTAGATGCAGCGTGTAAAACGCAGATTCTTCTGTTTTCCTGTCGCAAGGAGTTGATTAGAATTTTTCACGAGCTTGATGGACAAAAGAACAATTTTGTGAAAGTGTTCAGTTTAGCAGAAGGGAGATTGCAATGTTTGATATAATTTAAAAATAATATGAAAAACATTCAGATTGTTCTTTACGACCCTGATCTAGTTGATCTCCCGCAATCTTGCAATATTATTGTCTCTGTTCAAGGTTTTAAGTTGGCAGGGCATGCCAGGTCTTTGTGTGAGCTAGAAAATCTACTTAGGAGTTGCCCCATTCAGCTTGTAATTGCGGAACCCTTTGGAGAAGAAGAGCGTTTTGAAGAAATCCTTGATTTTCTTTATTCAGTACGACCTGAGTTTGATACCCTTATTGTTTCTAAGCAAAACGATGGGAAATTCATCGCTCGTGCTTTCCGGTCGGGAGTCTTCGATTATATTGTGAAGCCTTTCAAGTGTGAACGCTATCGAGAAAGTTTAATCCGGTTCCGATGTTATTACTCTCTTTTAGGAAGTTCCCCTCCTCAATGGCCTCAATCTGTTGTTGACAGAATAAAGCGAGTTCGGGTCTCTTCTCAATTTTCCAATCAAGGATTGCCGAAAGGGTTGCACCAGAAGACTCTCGATCTTGTTCGAAGCGTTCTCAGGGAATCGTATTCTTTTGTTTCAGCCTCGGAGGTAGCCGAGAAAGCTGGTTTAGCAAGATCCACCGTTTGGCGATATCTTGAATATTTATGCCGCATAGGAGAAGCAGTTAGCGTGAATCAATATCGATCGCAAGGCCGACCCACTCGTTGTTATCTTTCTATCCATTGAAAGCATAAAAACAAAAAGGACAAAACTCGGACATAAAAGTCAAAAATTGCATTTCATTCCTCTATCTGGTTCAATCGTAACTCGTTGTCTTTTTAATCATAGGAATTCTTAAGGAGGAACAAAGGTGCATTTTAACAGGTTAGGCACTCGTATAGCAGTGCTTGTTTTGTGCTCTCTCATTGTGGCCGTAAGCGTAGTGGCCTTCAGTTCCATGAGAATTAGTGGTCAGGGGTTGACTCGTATGTCTATTAATTATGAACTCTCTGTAGCCGGAGAAAATGCGGAGAATATTAATGGGATTTTTACAAGATACTCTCAGGTAGTTAAAGACATTCGAAATGATGTGGCAGCCCGCTTCGATAGGTTGCGACAAGACGAAATTACGTCAAATTGGTCTGATTTCAAGACAAAAATTCTTCCCATACTTGATTATCTAGGGCAGGATTTCTCGTCAGTTCGGCAAGTTTTTATTACCTTGAACCCAGAAATTTTTGGGAAAGGCGCTCTTTATGACCTGACGCTTTCCCGGCAAGATGGTCGCTCGTCTTTTCAAATGATCCAAGATGACTTCAATTCTGCAGAACAGTTACTTGATCGTAATAATGTTGAGTCAGCTTGGTTTTGGAAGGTCTTAGATCGGCGAGATACCGTTTGGAGTGACCCGCAAAAGACAAACGGAATGTACCTCATGACTCTTTCGGAGCCTGTCTTTAAAGATGGGAAAATTGTAGCGGTTGTAGGTATGGATTTCGATGCAAACTTTATACCGGAGAAGCTCAGAGCTCAAAAAATTTACGATAGCGGATATGTCTGGCTCCTCAACGAAGCAGGACACTTTCTTTACCATCCGGTAGACGAGTTTATTGGCGAAAGGCTTGATCAAATAGAAGAGGGTCATTACTCCCAATATTGGGAACAAATACAGAGAGAGCCGGCGGGGCGGTTTATTTCCGATTTACGGGGAGACGTTATTTCTGTCTCCTATAAGACCCTTCCAAATGGCATGATTTTAGGCACTCAAGCATGGAAATCAGAGGCTTTTTCCTCTGTAGAAGAGATAAAAAGAACAGTGACTATTACTACAGTTCTTATCTTGGCTGCTGCGCTGCTGGTAACATTTTTGTCTGTACGAAAGATGACGGAGCCCCTGAAAAACGTAGCTATGAAAGCTCGCTACATATCAGAGAACAACGATTTGACTGTCCGTCTCCAATCAAGGTCACAAGTGGCAGAGATTAAAGCACTTGTAGAGTCTATTAATGGGATGATAGATAGTATTTCACAAGTGGCGGGATCTATTCTCCATAGCTCTCAAGCTGTCCTCGAGAAAGCTGAAGATATGAGCGCAGCTTCAGAGGAGTCGGCCGCGGCTATTGAGCAAGTTACAGAGTTGTCCCGCCAGGCTGGCCTTAAAACCCAGGATTCCGCGGCAGCGCTGCAACAGGCAAATGCCGGTATTCAGGAGGTAGCGGCAGCTGCGCAATCTGGGGCTAAAGCTGCTGCTGAAGCTGGCGAAAACGCCGCAGATATTACAGAGGCAGCCCATCGTGGTGGAGAAGCGGTAGGAAAGATGAGCAACCTTATTGGTGAAACTTCCGATGCTGGTGGGAAGGTAGGAAAAGCCATTCGCCTTCTGGCAGACTCTGTGGAGAAAATTTCAGGTTTCGTCAACGCTATTACATCTATTGCTGATCAGACAAATCTCTTGGCATTAAATGCTGCTATAGAGGCAGCGAGAGCAGGAGATGCAGGGCGAGGCTTTGCTGTTGTTGCAGAAGAAGTGCGGAAATTAGCGGAAGAGTCGGCAAAGGCCGCTGATGAGGTCAATAGTGTTATTGAGGAAATTAGCGGCAGAAGCCAGGCAGCTTTGGTAGATCAGAATAATGCGGAAGAACGTATGGTACAACTTGTAGCAGTGGCTAAAGATACCCGTTCAATAATAGAAAAAGTTGTGGAAAGTGTTGCGGTTGTTTCTGACCACGTTCAGAGCATTGCTGCTACCATGGAAGAGCAATCAGCGAGTGCTCAAGAGATGACGGCAGGTATGGATAGTGTTGCTCGTTCTGGACAGGAGATGGCTGATCAGATGAATCAGATATCCCAATCTATGGATGACCAGGCGAAGGTTACTGAATCGATAGCCCGTTCTTCAGAAGAATTGGTACAGCTTAGCCAAGCCATGGAGAAGGTCGTAGCTACCTTTAAACTTCAGGAAGGTGAAGAGCAGAAAAGGGCTTTGATACAAGCCTGACTTTAAGAGAATTTTTCTCTGCTTAAACTATAAAAGGGCCTCTCAAGGGAAACCCTCGAGAGGCCCTTTTTGTGGATCAGATAAGACTGATTATTGTTTTTTATCCGTATACACGAAATAATTTATAAAGACAGCCTTTTTACTATGGTATTATAAGGTTAATTTATCTATGGAGGTGGTTTTTGTGAGTGAACCTTTAAAAACGACGCTAGAAAAAGAAAGGACAATGGACAAGAAAGGGACATTAAGTGTGTTACTCGGAGCTGCCTTCCTGATGGCCACTTCTGCCATAGGACCTGGCTTTTTAACTCAGTCAGCTGTTTTTACAGAAAAGCTGGGCGCCTCTTTTGCTTTTGCCATTCTGCTTTCCCTTATCCTTTGCTTTATTGTTCAAATTAATATTTGGCGAATATTAGCTGTATCCGGTATGCGAGCTCAGGATGTAGCAAACAAGGTCCTTCCGGGCTTAGGATACTTTTTGGCTTTTGCTGTGGCTTTAGGCGGCCTTGTTTTCAACATTGGCAATATGGGCGGGGCTGCGCTGGGGCTTAATGTATTGGCTCAAGTTCCTTTACCTGTAGGAGCTGTCATAAGTGCAATTATAGCCATTATTATCTTCTTGAGAAAAGAGCTTGGCAAGGCTATGGACTCTTTCACTAAGATACTTGGTTTTATGATGATAGCTTTAGTTCTATATATGGTTTTTAACACGCATCCCCCTGTAGGCTCAGCGCTTAAAGAGGTGGTACTCCCTTCTAAAATTGATTGGATGATTGTTCTCACTCTAATAGGTGGAACAGTAGGTGGATATATTACCTTTGCTGGAGCCCATCGTATTATCGATGCTGGTATTGTAGGGAGAGATAATCTTGATTCCATTACTCGGGGAGCCTCTCAAGCCATAGGTATTACGGGGATTATGCGAATCCTTCTTTTTCTTGCGGTGCTAGGTGTTGTAACCATGGGGCATACTCTTGACCCGGCAAACCCTCCTGCATCAGCGTTTCGGCTTGGTGCTGGAGAACTTGGCTACAAGATTTTCGGAATCGTTATTTGGGCTGCAGGAATAACATCGGTTATTGGGGCATCCTATACATCTATTTCTTTTCTCCGTACTCTTTTCAAAACGGTAGAAACCCGACTTCGTTGGTGGATGATTGGGTTTATCATTATTTCTACAACAATTTTTATAACCGTTGGTCAACCGGTGAAGCTCCTTATTTTTGCGGGATCCATCAATGGTCTTATATTGCCCCTTTCCCTCGTATCTGTACTTTTGGCAGCTTATAAAAAAGATGTTGTAGGAGATTATCATCACCCTGTATGGTTAGCTGTTGCGGGGTACATAGTGGCAGCCTTCACTTTATGGATGGGCGTTACGTCTTTTACTAAAATATTCACTATTTTCTCTTAAAAACATATCTGTTACCAGGTGTTTGGGAGGTGAACCTCGTTTTGACAGAACAAGAATGGCCCAAGCTTCTTTGCGCAGGAGACAGTTGTATCGTTGTTGAGTTTGGTAATTCTATTTCTCTTGATGTAAATGCCAGAGTTCAGGCTTTAAGGCATGTCTTAGAAGCTAAGAATATTTCAGGTATTCAGGAGCTTGTTCCAACCTATCGGTCTCTTGCTGTGTATTTTGATCCTGTTAAGGCGGAACCATCTCGATTCCGTTCTCTTTTAGAACGTTTGGCTTCTACAACTGGTGTCGGGCTCAGTTCTGAAAAGGGAAAAGTTATTGTTATTCCTGTCTGTTACGGTGGCGAATTTGGCCCAGACCTTCAAAACGTTGTGAAACATACTGGCCTGGTGGAGGAAGAGGTCATTAAACGCCACAGCGCTCCTGACTACTATTGCTATATGCTGGGGTTTACGCCGGGGTTTTCATATCTTGGAGGCATGGATGAGACAATAGCCACTCCTCGCCTCTCTGAACCGCGGGAACGCATCCCTGCTGGTAGTGTAGGTATTGCAGGTAAGCAGACGGGGATATACCCTATCGACAGCCCAGGCGGATGGCAGCTTATAGGACGAACTCCGCTCACTATGTTCGATGCGAGCCGTGAGTCGCCTACATTAGTAGATGCAGGCTTCTGGATTCGTTTCCACCCGATTTCTCCTGAGGAGTACCGCAGCATAGAAGAAAAGATTTTTCATGGAAACTATACCTTAGAATTTCACGAAAAAGGGGAGATGCCGGCATGAAGCTGAAGGTTATGCAGCCTGGCATGCTTACCACAGTTCAAGACGAGGGCCGGTGGGGGTTCCAGGGCAAGGGGATGCCTGTTGCCGGAGCCATGGATCTTTTTGCTCTCAGAAGTGGCAATATTATGGTGGGTAATGATAAAAGAGCAGCTGGGCTTGAAGTGACAGTTCTTGGCCCAACTTTATCTGTAGTAGAGGGGCGTGGAACCGCAGTAGTTACCGGGGCAGATCTCGGTTTTTCCGTAAATGGGGAGTGTTTTCCATGTAATGTTGTGGTAGAAGTGAAAGAAGGGGACCACCTCTCTTTTTCCGGTGTTAAGGGAAATGGGTGCAGGGCTTATCTCGTTTTCTCAGGAGGAATTGATGTCCCTGTAATTATGGGGAGCCGCTCTACCTATCTTCGAGCCCATCTTGGCGGTCTGGAAGGCCGGGCCTTGAAAAAAGGCGACACCTTTTCTACCGGAGAACCTCATGTTCTTTGGGAGCGCTTTATTGGTTTTTCCTGTCCGGCCTCGTCTTTGCCTGGCCGACAGCTGGATCAACCTCTTAGAGTGGTTATGGGGCCTCAGGATGACGCCTTTACTGATCGTGGGATTGAGACCTTTCTCTCTCAGACCTACACTATTTCTGACTCTGCTGATCGTATGGGCTATCGACTAGAGGGACCTGTTATTGAACACAGCGGGGCAGCGGATATTATTTCTGATGCAATTCCTCTTGGGACCATTCAAATACCTGGCCATGGACAGCCTATAGCTATGCTTGCTGATCGCCAAACTACAGGGGGGTATACTAAAATTGCTGTTCTTTGCACTCCTGATATCGGTGCATTAGCTCAGCGATTGCCTGGCCAAAAAGTTCGGTTTCAGAAAATATCTTTTGAGGATGCGGTTGCCGCAACTCGCAAAGAATGCTCTCTTTTAGATAGAATCCATCAGCTTGTCGCCACTTGGATTACGCCTATCGCTTCTTCAACTCAAACAACGTCAACGATTCTTGAAGATACTCCTCGCTCTGGAATGTGGCGTCTCTCTATCGATGGAACTGGTTATACTGTTCATTGGGAACGTCTCGATTAAAGGGGGCTCAATGGAATGTTCAAAGTAGATTTAAATAGTGACCTTGGGGAAAGTTTCGGAACATATGTATTAGGGCATGATGGCGATGTAATGGCAAGTATTACTTCAGCGAATGTGGCTTGTGGCTTTCATGCAGGAGACCCTGAAGTCATGGTTAAAACTGTTCAAAGTGCAATGGAAAAAGGAGTGGCTATAGGGGCTCATCCAGGCTATCCTGATCTTTTAGGGTTTGGCCGGAGAAATATGAGCTGCTCCCCTGATGAGGTCTATAGTTACTGCCTTTATCAGATCGGAGCGCTCTCAGCTGTCTGCCGAGCTCACGGGGTGTCTTTGCAGCATGTGAAACCTCATGGCGCTATGTATAATCAAGCGGCAAAAGATCAAAGGTTGGCCGAAGCTATTGTTTCAGCAGTAAAAGATGGTGGAGATCATCTCATTCTCTTAGGGCTGGCCGGCTCCTGTTTTGAGAAAGCAGCGCTAGAGGCTGGGGTTTTATTTGCAGCGGAAGCCTTTGCTGACCGGGCCTACCAAGAAGATGGTTCTCTTGTACCAAGAAAACAGCCTGGAGCTGTAATTCATGATGTACATTTGGCGGCAGATCGAGTTATTAAGATGGTCAGAGAAGGCACGATTGAGGCCATAAATGGCGCAGAAATACATTTGAGGCCCCATTCCATCTGTCTCCATGGCGACACACCTGGCGCAGTATCAATGGCACAGGCTATTCGTGAAGCCCTTTCACAAGCGGGGATAACAGTTTCCTGCCTTAAGGAGGTGTTGGAATAATGAAAGGTGCTGATTTTGCCCTCATGTCCCCCGGAGAGGCTCGAAGGCTTATTCGGTCGGGGGAATATGCTTCTCCGACTCCAGGTATGGCTAGAGGCTACGTGCAGGCAAACTTAGTAGTTTTGCCCAAGGATTGGGCATATGATTTCCTCGTTTTTGCTCAACGTAACCCTAAACCTTGTCCGCTCCTCGATGTAACGGAACCGGGAGATCCTGAGCCCAAGCTTATAGCTCCTGGCGCAGATTTGCGAACGGATTTGCCTAAATATAAAGTATGGGAACATGGCAGGTGCATTGATGAGCCTACTGATGTAATGAAATACTGGCGGGATGATCTTGTCGGGTTCCTGCTTGGCTGCTCTTTTACCTTTGAAAGCGCTCTTCTTGATGCTGATGTCCCAATTCGTCATATTGAAATGGGACGAAATGTTCCCATGTATGTAACGAATATCCAATGCATTCCTTCTGGGGCTCTTTCTGGTCCTATGGTTGTGAGTATGCGACCTATCCCTTATTCTTTGGTGCCTAAAGCCGTTCTTACGACAGGACGATTTCCAGCGGTGCACGGTTCTCCTGTCCACATCGGGGACCCTAAAGTCATTGGAGTCAGCGATATTGGGAAACCTGATTTTGGAGATTCCGTACCTATTCATGAGGAAGAAGTTCCCGTATTCTGGGCATGTGGCGTAACTCCCCAAGCTGCATTAATGGCGAGCAAACCGCCCTTTGCCATTACTCACGCACCAGGACATATGTTTATTGCATCTGTAAAAGATTCCAATTACGCTATCTTCTAAAAATCATGGGGAAGAATTCTTCGAAGGACCTTTGCTTTTTTCTGGATCAGATGAACGAGTTCTTCCCCACTCTTTCCTAAATGCCTCGTGGAAGAGCTTCTTGTCCCATAAAGAACAGAATATCCCGTATGGTTCTTTTTGAGGGCGTACCCGTAATATCCCATAGAGAGAAGGGCCAGTTGGCTATCATAGTCTTCAAGAGGAACTTCTATATGTTCATGTGTACAGATTTCTGGAAGGGCTCGAAGGTCTTTGTGGAGGATGAAGCGAAGATATCCTCCATATTTTTCTTTGAGATCCACTACAAGAAATCCAGATCGCAGCATATTTCTTAAACTGTAATTATTGAGAGGAGAAATTGTAGTATGAAGATGGTAGCGATAAGGGTAGAGGAGGTTTTCCGCTTTTAAGAACGTGAAGTGTTGAATGTAATTCCCTCGAAAAGCTTTTGCAGTTATGCAGAAGTCCATGACGGCAATACGATTCCGTTCCTTATCGGGAAGGCGGAGATCTGCTAGGGCTTCTTCCACATATTTAGAACCAAAAGAAACTGCTCGCATGGCGATAAGAACTTCTTCTGCAAAAATTCCAATAACAAAACCTTGTCCTAATATACTTTCTTCAATAGTGTGTTCAGCACAAAAAATGTTCTCGTCACCAATTTCTTTTGCGATCTTTTTATGGAGGCTCAAAGCGAGGGAAATATCTTCTTTTCTCAAGAGCCTCATTTTACATAAAACATTACATCGAAAACCATGACTTTTCTTTACCAAGAAAAAGGTCTCTTTAAAAGTTCGTCTCATGCAGTCACCTCTTCCTATTTTGGGTAATATAAAAAACAAAGGGCAGAAAAGATATACTTCATTGAAATATGAAGTTATTATACACAAAAAATAAAAGTTTGCATGAGATATGGGGATCCCTATGGCTGAACGTAAAAAAACAAAGAATAAGCGATTTGACCAATATTGACATATAACCCTTAAACAGTATAATTTTATTGGTCACTAAAGGTCAGTGCGATTGGAGGGGTGAGAAATGAGAAAAGCAGTTGGTATTGATCTTGGAACTACAAACTCCGTTATAGCTATCATAGAGGGTGGTATGCCTTCTATTATTGCCAATGCTGAAGGTGGTCGAACGACACCATCTGTTGTGGCTTTTACCAAAGACGGAGAGCGTTTAGTTGGTACTATGGCAAAGCGCCAGGCAACCTTAAATCCTGATGGAACTCTTTACTCTGTAAAACGTTTTATTGGGCGTACGTACGACGAAGTAACGTCGGAAATGAAGATTGTCCCCTATAAAGTGAAAGAAGGGCCCAATCGAGCTGTGCGTTTTGAGGTATGGGGAAAAGAATATGCGCCAGAAGAGATTAGCGCCCAGGTATTAAGGAAACTCGTAAATGATGCGAGCTCTTATTTGGGAGAGAGCATTACTGATGTGGTTATTACAATTCCTGCATATTTTAATGATGCCCAACGCCAGGCTACAAGAGATGCAGCCCTTATTGCTGGGTTAAACGTGCTGCGTATTATTAATGAACCTACAGCCGCTGCTCTTGCTTATGGTTTAGATAAAAACAAGGAGCAGAAGATTCTTGTCTTCGATCTTGGCGGTGGAACCTTCGATGTGTCAATTCTGGATATAGGAGAAGGGGTGGTGGAGGTATTGGCCACTTCAGGTGACACTCATTTAGGTGGGGACGATTTCGATAAAGTATTAGTAGATTATATTGCCGATGAGTTTAAAAAAGAAAATGGTATTGATTTACGGAAGGACAGGCAAGCTTTGCAGCGATTATATGAGGCGGCAGAAAAAGCTAAGTGTGAACTGTCTGGTCGTACCTCAACAGAGGTGAATCTTCCTTTTATTACTGCTGATGATACGGGCCCTAAACATCTTACTATGACTATTACCAGAGCCAAATTCGATCAGTTGACGGAGCATCTTGTAAAACGCTGTCTCAAGCCCATGGAAGATGCATTGTCATCGGCTAAATTACAACAGGCTGATATAGATGAAGTAGTGATGGTAGGGGGAGCTACTCGAATACCTGCAGTACAGGACCTTGTGCGGAATTTTACTGGAGGTAGAAATCCCAATATGTCAGTGAACCCTGATGAAGTTGTGGCCATGGGAGCTGCTATCCAGGCGGGTATTTTAAAGGGAGAAATGAAAGATGTTCTTTTGTTGGACATAATTCCTCTCTCTCTTGGCGTGGAGACTATGGGGGGAGTTATGACGAAGCTTATAGAGAAAAATACTACGATCCCATATAAGAAAACAGAAATTTTTACCACCGCTGAAGATAATCAACCTGCTGTGGATATTGTTGTTTTGCAAGGCGAGCGAGAGATGGCAGCAGATAATAGAATTCTGGGGAACTTTAAGCTTGAAGGTATCCGTAAAGCTCCTCGTGGTATTCCTCAAATTGAAGTAACTTTCGACGTAGACGCAAATGGAATATTAAAAGTCTCAGCTCGAGATAAGGATACTAGTAAAGAACAGCAGATCACTATTGCTGGGTCCACGAACCTCGATAAAAAAGAGGTAGAGCGAATGGTTCAAGAAGCTCAGGAACATTCAGCGGAAGATCGAAAGAAGCGGGAAAAGGCCGATGCTCGTAACGAACTAGAATCTCTTTCTTATCAGTTGGAGAAGACTTTGAAAGAGAAGGAAAGTATGCTTGAAGAGACACAGAAAGTCAGGGTTCGTAACGCTCTTGAGGAAGCAAAGGCCCTTGCTAAAAATAGCGATGCCACTCTTGAAAATTTGCGAGTATCCATATCAGAACTTCAACAGACGTTTCAAACTGTTATGGCTGCTAAGACTCCTGGTACGAGCGGAGGAGAAGAAAAAGGTTCATCGAAAGAAGATGTGGTAGACGCCGAGTTTATTGATCCAGATGAAAAAAACGAAAGCTGACATATTGAGGATATTGAAAGTAGAAAGGGCCGGAACTCTTAGTTTCGGCCCTTTTCATCTCTTACGACTATTAACGGTATAATACATAGGTGTTATAGAGTTAGAGGGCTATAAAAGCACAAAAGAGGTGAGAGTTTTGGCGTTAAGCTTTGTTCCTTTATCCCTGAATTGTCGTGATGACTATATCGATCTCTTTTCCAAATCGTGTCAGAGAGCATCAGATTACAGTTTTATCAACATTTGGGCCTGGGCTGATGAAAGGGATTTTGAGTGGGCCTTTGATGAGGATCTTTGTTGGCTCCGGACAATGTCTCCCTCTCCCGCTCTTTGGGCACCTATTGGGCTTTGGAAAAATAAAGATTGGCGGAAAGTGTTAGAGAGCTATTTCCCGGCGGGGGCAGTTTTTTACAGGGTTCCAGAAATGTTGGCTCTTCAATGGCAAAAGGAGTTAGGAGATAGTGTAAAAATAGAAGAGGAACGAAGCGAGTGGGAATATATCTATCGTGTTTCGGAACTCATCTCTCTTTCTGGGAACCGCTTCCATAAGAAGAAAAATCTCTTGCAGCAATTTTTGCGAAGTTACGCATATACCTATGAACCTATTACTTCAAAAAATATCCCCTATATCTTAGAAATGCAGGAAAAATGGTGTAAGTGGAGAAATTGTGATGACTCCCCGGGCTTAAAGGCTGAAAGCGAAGCTGTTCATCGCATTCTGGAGCAGTGGCAGGTTATGCCCAACATTATGGGAGGAGTTCTTAAAGTAGATGGGCAAATGGTAGCTTATACTGTGGCTGAAAGTAGTGGAGAAGACACAGTAATTATTCATTTTGAAAAAGGACTAACAGATTATAAGGGGGTTTACCAAGCTATCAATCAAATGTTTTTGGAAAGGTCTGCTCATTCTTTTACGTGGGTGAATAGAGAGCAAGATATGGGAATTGAGGGGATCCGAAAGGCTAAGATATCGTATAATCCAGTATATTTTCTTAAAAAATTTATTGTTACATGGGATAGATAGTTTTTTACACAATATACCTTAGGAGGGACTATATATGCTCGATAAGGCAATAGATGGGCTTAAAGATGAACTCATAGCCGCAGTACAGGAATCGGTGCGTATTCCCAGTGTTGCAGGGGTTCCTGAAGAGGGTGCCCCCTTTGGGAGAAATGTGAAACTGGCACTTGATCATGCATTGAATGTAGCGTCTCAGCTCGGTTTTCGTGTTAAAAACGTGGATAATATGGCCGGGTACGGGGAATGGGGCGATGGGAAGGAGATCGTCGCCATATTGGGGCATCTTGATGTAGTTCCTGAGGGGACAGGATGGAAGTATCCTCCTTTTGGAGGAGAGATTCAAAATGGCATTATTTGGGGACGAGGGGTTCTTGACGATAAGGGGCCTACTATTGGTGCTCTTTTCGCATTAAAGGCTATTAAAGATCTCAATATCTCACTGAAACGACGGATTCGTATAATTTTTGGAACGAATGAAGAGTCGGGAAGCCAGTGTATGGCTCGTTATATACAAACAGAGGAACTGCCGGCAGCCGGATTTACTCCTGACGCAGAGTATCCTATTATTTACGCGGAAAAAGGGGTTCTAACCTTAACGTGTCATTTTCCCTTCTCTGGTGACGGTCCTGTAAAAATTGTTTCCTTTAAGGGAGGGGTTGCTCCTAATGTAGTAGCGGCTACGGCTCAGGTCGTTATTCGCGCTTCTGCAGAAGAGAGGAGACGAATTGCTTCAATAGTGGATGCATGGAATGGGCCGGAGCGGAGTGGCTTTAAAATAGTAGAGGATGGAGTAAAGGGAACAATTACTATTGAGGTGCAAGGAGTTCCCGCCCATGGAAGCACGCCTCACCTTGGTGTCAATGCCATTCTCTGTCTTGTGGATATTCTTTCATCCATGGACCTCATGAAGAGTCAAAAACAGTTTATTCACGCCCTTTCATCCCTTATAGGAATGGAAACTGATGGAACATCGCTGGGAATAGCCATGAATGATGATATATCTGGAGCTCTTACCCTGTGCTTAGGCACAATAGACGGGAATGAGTCTGATGTCCATTTTACTTTAAATATCCGTTACCCAGTGACAAAAAAAGATTCTCTCGTTCTTGACCCATTGAGAGAAGCTTTGGAAAAAGCGGGAATAGCCGTTACAGATGTTCGACATGCAGCTCCCTTGTATATGGACCCAGAGTCTCCCCTGATTCGCACTCTCCAGAAGGTTTACAAAGAACAGACAGGTTTTAATCCTGATCTTTTAGCTATTGGTGGAGGGACGTATGCCAAATCTGTGCCTAATGTGGTGGCCTTTGGCCCTATTTTCCCAGGGCAAAAGTATACTATCCATGAGGAGAATGAGTGTTGGTCCATAGAAGACCTCATGAAAAACGTAAAAATCATGGCCCATGCTATGGTGGAACTAGCACGGTGATGTAAAGAAAGTTTGAACGGGGAACCGAGTTATGACGACGGTAGGGAGAGGCGACTTGACTCTCTGGCACTATGCTAGGTCCTATATGAGCGGATCACTTTGTTGGCGGTGCTGAAGGAGGTAGCCCTGATGAAGCGAGAGAGGATTGTCATTATTGGGGGCGATGCAGCTGGAATGTCAGCTGCAGGACAAGTGAGGAAACGCCGTCCTCACGCAGAAATTCTTGTCTACGAACGATCCCCTCATACATCTTATTCAGCTTGCGGTATACCTTACTACGTGGCGGGTCTTGTTGATAATGAGCAAAAACTTATTGTTCGTACTCCTAAAGAGTTTATGCAGAAGCAGAATATTCAGGCTCGGATTTCACATGAGGTTCTCTCTGTGGATTTTCATAACCGCGCCATCTCGGTTCTTAACCATCAAACGGGAGAGATATTTACAGATACATACGATCAGCTTCTTTTTGCCACTGGAACTCAGCCCATCCTCCCGCCCATCCCTGATTTAGAGGGAAAGGGCGTTTTTGCCCTCAGCGTTCTTGAAGACGGTCTCAATCTTCAGCGTTACATAGAAGAGAAAGGACCTCGAAATGTGGTGGTAGTGGGTGGCGGGTATATAGGCCTTGAAATGGCGGAAGCTTTTTGTATCAGACAAATGAATGTCTGCCTTGTAGACCGCTCGTACCAGGTTATGAATACTTTCGATATGGATATGGCGGATCTCATAGCTGAAGCTATTCGTTATGTAGGAACCACTCTCTATCTTGGCGAAACCATGAAAGGAGTGGAGCGAGAAAAGGGAAATATCAAAGCTGTAATTACCGATCAGCGAACTATCCCTGCTGATTTAGTGGTCCTTGGCCTGGGAGTTCGACCGAATTCAAAATTGGCGAAGGAAGCAGGGTTACCTCTTGGGTACAAAGATTCTATTCGAGTAGACGAGTTTCTGCAGACGGAAGAGGAGGGTGTATGGGCAGCTGGTGACTGCTCACAAACGTGGCATAGAGTAGCGAACCGCCCTTTTTGGGTTCCCCTCGGATCTGTAGCTAATAAAACTGGTCGAGTGGCTGGCATGAATATGGGGGGAGAACGTGAACGTTTCCCTGGGGTAGTGGAGACAGCCGTGAGCAAGCATTGCGATCTAGAAGTGGCTCGAACAGGCCTTTCAGAAAAAGAACTGGAAGACCTGGGGATGCGCTATGAAACAGTAACAATTAGAAGTCATGTTCGAGCTGGATATTATCCAGAGCCAGGAACTATTAATGTGAAGATGATCGCGGAAGTTCCCGGAGGGCGGATTCTAGGAGCGCAAATTGTTGGTACCCATGGTTCAGCAAAGCGAATCGATGTAGTAGCTGCGGCTCTTTCTGCCGGTATGACTGCCCGTGAACTTGTAAACCTTGATCTGGGATATGCTCCCCCTTTTTCTCTTCCCTGGGATCCTATTCAGATAGCAGCTCGTCAGTTCCTTTAGTAAAGAAGTGCACCCCGAAAGGTGGACATAGAATCCAGCATTTGGAGGTGCACTTCAAAAAACTATTTAGATGGGTTGACTCTATTCAGTTGCTGTTCGAACGTCCAACGAGTCAATTCTTGGCGGAGAGAAAGAATTTTTTCATGAAGAGCTGTTGCTTTGTTCCGATCGACTTGAGGCTCAGATAGTTCGAGCTGGAGTTGAAGATGGGACCTTCTCATTTCATTCCACTTGTTTTGTATTTCTTGGGGGATATTGGCAGCGTTCGGGCGATTTCCGTTAGGAGATATCCATCGAGTGCCTTCTCTCATGTTGCCTTCCATAAAGTGATGCCCGTACATAGTCCCCCTACAGGAGTACCCATCAAATCCGTGTCGGTCCCCCCAGCCTCCATGAGCCCAAGCAATTCCTGTTGCCATAACAGCTATCAACCCGGCAAGAACAACTATTTTCTTCATCTCTAAATGCCTCCTCCTTGCTTTTTAATAGGAGTATAAAACCCCCAGGGAGTTTAGAGATCGTAGAAAACTACATGGTTTTGTTACGCATATTTACTTATTTTAAGACAGCGTCATTTTTTACGGCCACGCCAGAGTTCCCCCCTCTGGAATGAAGAGCTTCCACAACCTCCATGCCAATAAGCCCTCCACCTTATCACCACAGTTTTTTACAGATCCGCCATCAATAGATGCTCGCATTGCCAAGGTATCGGACATTGTCCATAACGTAAACACTCTCTCCAAATTCGCCCCCTGCCTCTGCCGCCTCCATTGGGGGGGGCTATATGTAACATGGGTATATTGATGTTGGAGAGAGCCTATGTCTCCTCTATTTGGTGAAAGCTGGCAACATCTATCTTTTTTTTCTCTATAATATGACGAATGCTCTCTTCTTTATCGCAGGGATAGCTACATGCTAATCCACAGCTTGCCGAAAGTTGCCGCGGAACGGGAATTATTTTTACATCCAGTCCTTCTTTCCTACAGATCTTCTCGAACATAAGTGCCATACTTGTGACATGGAAAGTAGCCAAGCATTTCATGATTTTTCTCAGACACCTCCCCAAAATAGAATGATACATAGAGAGTATATCTTCTTTAGAGAAAAATTTATTGTACAATTTCTCGCGTTATTATGGATTAAAAATGATATTATTGTTGTCTAATGATACATTTGATCAGAATTCCTTGACGATAGGTAAAAATCATGGTATGAAAGGGTAAATTTTCAGAAAGAGGCGGAGTCTTTTATGAATTTGTCTTTATTTATCAGTTTTGTTTTTTCCTTTTTCTTTTTTGCTTTTTGGTATCGACGCGGGGGGGCTTTCTGAGCCGACCGGCGCAGGTCTTCTTTTGGCGCTTAGGCCAGGACCCCCAGAAAAGGGGTCCTGGCCTTTTTTTATTTTTATAGCCCGAGAAAGGAGGAGAGGGATAGGGCTTTGAAATCAATATTTTTTTAGCATTTATTTAGAGGAGGTACAATTATGGATGCGGTGAGTGCTCTTTTAGTCATAGCACTGGTATATGCGGTGGGAGACGTTGTCGCCCAAAAAACAAAAGCTATATGTTCCATGCTCTTTGTATCAGGCATTGTCTTCATGGTTGGGTTTTGGTTGGGGATTCCCACCACTCTTTTTGAGGATGCAGTCATTGTAAAGTTCTCTTTAGCTCTCATTCCCATGCTCATGGTTCATATGGGAACGTTAATGAAATTGAGAGATTTAAAAGATGAGTGGAAAACTGTTCTTATCGCATTGGCTGCCATTGTAGCAGCAGCTATTGCCTTGTTCTTTTTAGCAGCTCCTATTATTGGTAAACAATATGCTCTTACGGCAGCGGGGCCCATCTCCGGAGGAGTTGTAGCTACTCTTATTATGAGTGAGGCGGCAAAAGCCAAGGGATTGGAGTCTGTGCTGGTTTTTGTGACCCTTTTGTTGGTTCTTCAGAATTTTGTTGGTCTTCCTATAGCTTCTATTTGTCTTTCCAGAGAAGGACGACGTTTGCGAGATATTTTCCGAAAAGGAGAGCAAGGACAGGCAAATCTGCATGCTCAAGTGAAAAGTGATCCAGAACAGCCCACATGGAGATTGTTCCCCGCAACGCCAAAAGATCTTCGTACGCCTTTTATCCTTCTTATGAAAGCCATGTTAGTAGGGTGGCTCGCAGTTTGGTTTGCAAAGGTTCTTGGTGGAGTAATCAATCAGTTTGTTATGGCTCTTATTTTCGGCATTATTTTTTATGAGATAGGGTTTCTTGAACATAAGATTCTTGATAAGGCAAATTCCACGGGGTTGGCTCTTTTTGCTCTTTTGGTTCCTATCTTTATGAGCCTCAACAAAGCAACCCCTCAAATGGTGGCTTCTCTTATAATACCTATTGTAGTAGCCTTTGCTATATCGGTTGTAGGAATAGTAGCAGTGGCCTTTCTTTCTGCCAAGATCTTTGGTTATTCTTGGGAGATGAGCCTTGCTATAGGTGTTTGTTGCCTTTTTGGTTTCCCGGGTACTTTTATCGTCTCTCAAGAAGTAGCGAATGCGGTAGGGGAGACATCAGAGGAAAGAGATTTTATTTTGACGGGGATCCTTCCTAAAATGCTAGTCTCTGGGTTTACAACTGTTACGATCGCTTCTGTATTTTTAGCTGGATTTTTAGTCAAATTCATATAAGAAGGTGCTTGTTTTATGATTTATGCTCAAATTGCTGTGTGTGCCGAGGAAATAGAACAAAAAGTAATAGAACTGCGACGGGATTTCCATGCTTATCCGGAACTTCCCTGGAAAGAAGTAGAAACATCTAAAAAAATAGAAGAAAATCTTCGATCTCTTGGATATGAAAATATTCGTCGAGGTTTTGGCGGAACAGAGAGCGGGGTAGTGGCGGATATAACGGGAAAAGCGGATGGGCCTACCCTCGCTCTTCGTGCAGATATTGATGCCCTTCCCCTCCAGGAGGATGTGGATGTACCATGGAGATCTACTTGTGATGGAGTAATGCATGCCTGTGGTCATGATGCTCATGCTGCCATTCTTTTGGGTGTCGCCCATATATTGGCCTCCTTGAAAGAGCAAATCTCTGGTCGAGTCCGGCTCATATTTCAGCCTGCAGAAGAATCAGGAGTCCGATCTGGTGCCAAGCAGCTTATTGAAGAAGGGGCCCTTGATGGCGTAGATGCTATTGGAGGTCTTCATGTCTGGAGTCCCTTACAGATGGGGAAGGTTGGTTTTCGAAAAGGGGCTATGATGGCTTCTGCGGATATTTGGGATATTTATGTGAAGGGGCGAGGTGGTCATGGTTCCAGACCTCACGAAGCAGTAGATCCCACCATTGCTGCCGCTACGATGATATCCACTGTCCAGACGATCGTGAGCAGGGAGATTGACCCTCTTGAGACAGTGGTAGTAAGTGTCGGGAAGCTGGAGTCGGGAACAGCTCCTAATATTATTCCCGAAACGGCTCATATCCAGGGGAATATACGCACAACCAGTCCTGTTATTCGAGATAGTATGGAAGGGCGGCTTCGGCGAATTGCGGGCGGCATAGCTTCAGCCCTTCGTTGTGAGGCGAAGGTCGCCTTTACTCCCGTATACCCTGTGACGGTGAATAATGATGCTATGGCAGACATGCTTCTTGACGTCGTGAAAAAGGTAAAGGGAGAAGAGAGTTATGAAGAAGTTGCCACTGTTATGGGATCTGAAGATTTTAGCTTTTATCAGCAGAAGGTGCCTGGGGTCTTTTGCTTTCTAGGTATGGGAGATCCAGCAAAAGGGAGTGACGCACAACATCACTCACCCCAGTTTCAAGTTAACGAGGATGTGTTGAAGGATGGTGTGATTCTCCTTTCTTCTTTTGCCTTTCACTTCTTCCAGGCATCATCGTGCTAAGTAAAGCAAAAAATTCTTGATTATGGTACATTTAACCATAGCGGCATAATCAAGAACAGAATAGAGGTGGAGAAAGATTATGAAGTCTCTACGGGAACCTTATAGAGGCTGCCAGGTTGCAGATCTCGATACTCCTTCTCTCTTGGTGGATCTTAATGTGATGGAGAGAAATATCCGATGGATGCAGGAAAAAGCTAACATATCGGGAGTGAAGCTTCGGCCTCATGTGAAAACCCATAGAACTCCCGATCTGGCTAAAAAACAGGTAATGGCTGGGGCGCAAGGAATTACTGTGGCAAAGCTCGGAGAAGCGGAGGTTATGGCCTCTGCTGGCATTAATGACATTTTTGTAGCCAACGAAATTGTTGGTGATATTAAAATGGAACGGCTTCTTGCCTTAAGCCGAAGAGTTCGGATTGCTGTGGGTGTGGATAGCGCGGAACACATAAAAATGTTGGCTGAAGCCTTTGATGGAGAAGCCCGTCCTTTGGATGTCATGATCGATATAGATACAGGAGATCATCGAACAGGCGTAGCTCCTGGAGAAGAAGTTTTGGAACTGGCACGTCTTATTCTTTATCGGGATTCCGTGAGGCTGAGGGGTCTTTTTACCCACGATGGTCATAGCTATGAAGCGAATGATTTGGCAGAAATCAGAGCCATCTCTTTAAAAAGCCAACAAGATGTGATCGAAACAGCGACGTTATTAAGAAGAGAAGGCATTGCTGTAGAGGAATTAAGTGTCGGCTCTACTCCGTCCCTCTTGGTTTCAGATATTGTACCTGGTGTTACAGAAATTCGTCCAGGTACCTATATCTTTATGGATGGAGACCAAGCGCAGGTTATTGGTTCATATCAACACTGTGCCCTTTCGGTCTTGGCGACAGTTATAAGTTGCCCGTCACCTGACAGAGTGGTTCTTGACAGTGGTACGAAAGCCCTCACTTACTTTGTACAGCGTCATGGCATAACACGAAGTAGGGGGTTTGGTGTTCTTAAAGAGCGGTCATCTGTTTATCTTTATAGTTTATCTGATGAGCACGGCCTTTTCGCCCCGCCTCAAGATATGTCTTTTCATATTGGAGATAAGGTTGAGATTATTCCTAACCACGCTTGCCCTACATGTAATTTATATTCGGTTATGTATGGGGTCAGAAATGGAGAGGTGCAAGAAGAGTTCAAAATTTTAGCAAGGGGAATGTCACGATAAAAAAGCCCGTCTTCAAACGAAGTACACCCCAAATGCTGGATTCCTGTCCGGCTTTTGGGGTGCACTTCATTCATCAAAAAGAAGAGCTTTCCTGGTTTTAGATGTTTTTGTCTATCTGGCGCAGTATTTCTTCTCGCAATTTATTGAGAGGAATGCCGGTCTCCCTGGAGATGCGCTTCAGGTCATCGTATTCAGGATTGACACGAAGGCGCTCCTTTCCCCACCAAGCTTCTTTAATGCGGACAAGGCCAAAAGTTGTCTCAATTGGAGTAATGTGATGATGTAGCTTTATTCGATCCACTTTATATCGACGAAGTCCTAAGGTTGTTGTTCCTTTGAGGATTATTTCGGCAGCCTTTTCTTCCATATTCTCCGACACGAGGCAGCAAAGCCGAATAGCGGGGCGGCCTTTCTTCATGATAATAGGATCAAGCCATACATCCATAGCCCCAGCAGAGAAAAGACGCTCCATTACTGGCTCGTAATATTGGGGATTCATGTCATCGATATTTGTTTCTAACACGATCCCCTCATCTCGTAAAAAAGGTTCTTCCTTAGTAGCGGTGGAAGATTTCCCTTCGTTCTCTCTTTCAAGAAGAATGGCTCGCAGGAAGTTAGGAAGATCACTTTCCCGTTCTCCAAGGCCTCGTCCACTGCGAAGAATAATTCCCTCAGGTATGTTCCCAAATTCGTGGGCAAACATTTTTACGAGCAGAGCTCCCGTGGGTGTAACTCGCTCCATAGGACCTCCCGCAGAATAAATGGGAATGCCCGCCAAAAGCTGTTCCGTTGCTGGAGCTGGCACAGGAAGGATTCCATGTGCACATTCCACTGTGCCACTCCCAACGTTAAGAGGAGAACATACAATTTTATCTGGAGAGAGCATCTCTATAAGTACACAGGCCCCCACTATATCCATAATGGAGTCGACAGCCCCTACCTCGTGAAAGTGTACCTTTTCTGGCGGGAGGCCGTGAACCTTCCCTTCCGCTGTGGCCAAAAGGAGAAAAGCCTTTTTACTCTTGTCTTTTACTTCTTGGGAAAGACTGCTTTTATCGATAATCTCCCATATGTCCATGAGACCTCGATGGGGGTGATCTTCGCTACTTTCTATCTTCACGCTGATGCCGGAAAACCCTTTCCGAACTACATCAGAAACGAGAATGTTATACCCTTCGCCCTGATGGTGGACATTTTCATGCCCATGGTCGTGATAATGTCCATGAGGAATGTGCAGTGTGCTCATCTTCCTCAAAAACTCGTCTCTATCTAGGCCGAGGTCGAGAAGAGCTCCGAGAAACATGTCTCCTGAAATGCCGGAGAAGCAGTCTAAGTAAAGAATTTTCATTGGCTGTCCATCCTTCCTATTCTGTTCATTCTACAATCCATTTTCGCCCCCACTCGTATCCTTCCAGATCGAGTAAGATTTGTTTAAAACCTGCATCTCTTATTATCCCTATAACCTCTTCCCTTTTGGACAAAATCTGCTCAAGTTGAGGCAGTGGAACCTGTAGGCAGGCTATATCTTTAAAAACTCGTATTCGAACTTGGCGAAATCCTGCCTTTCGTAGATTCCATTCCCCCTTAGCTACCTGGGCACATTCCCAAGCTTGCAGTTCATGCCCTTCCGGAAATCTTGTGGCCAGACAAGCTGTTGGTTCCTCGTTCCACCATGATATTCTTAAATCCCTAGCGAGTTCGCGTACTTTTTGTTTCGTTATGTTTGATTGCGCTAAAGGCGAGAATATCTGGGGTATGCCCTGTAAGACTTTTGTTCCCAAACGGGAAGGATCTTTCAGGTCATCGGCGTTGGAACCTTCAAGGATAAGGTCTGCTTTAAGAGAGCGGGCTACGTCTAAAAGTTCTGTGGCACGGGCTTTTTTACAGTACCCGCATCGCTCCGCGCTGTTTTTCATAACCTCTTCTATATAAAGTTCTGGGCCTGGGAGAGGCTTTAGCGTGACCCCGAGACTGTGACAATATTGAATGCCTCGTTCCATTTCTTCCGCAAAATGGAGGAAGGACCTGAACATAACGGCGTGTATTTTTTGTGGGGGGATGAGAGACGCCATAATGCCCACAAGAACTGAGCTATCAATTCCCCCTGAAAATGAGATGACACAACAACGACTCTTCTCCAGTTTCTCCAAAATGTCCTTTTTTAGGTATTTGCTTATAACATCACGACTCAAATCTCTCACCTGCTCTCTCGATTACATTTCATGATTGTACCATCCAGAAATGAAAAAAATCTAAAAGGGGAGAATAGATAAAAACTCTTCCTCGTCGCCTAGGGATGTTAAGGGGGGATCTATGGCCGAAATATCGAATTAATGAGGGAGAGGCTTCGTCAGCTCTTTATAAAAGCAGACAAAGCCCCTCAGAAAAACTTTTCCAAGGAGCTTTGTCTGCAATCTGAGGCGACGATTCCATCGTCTTTCTCTCGCTTTAAGAATACCCTGTGTTATGAATTTTAGATTCTAGCAACTCCTGTTTTTCTCGCAGCTCGGGCAACTGCTTCCGCTACAGCGGAGGCGACGCGAGGGTCCAGAGCTTCAGGAATAATGCGTTCTGGAGAAAGTTCATCATCAGAAATAAGGGCTGCTATGGCATGACTGGCAGCCAGTTTCATTTCCTCGTTAATCTCCTTTGCTCGAACGTCAAGAGTGCCACGGAAAATACCGGGGAATCCGAGGCAGTTGTTGATTTGGTTGGGGAAATCACTGCGTCCTGTGGCTATAATAGCGGCTCCTCCGGCTTTGGCCTCGTCGGGATAGATTTCGGGAGTGGGGTTGGCCATAGCGAAGATAATAGAATCTTGAGCCATGGTTTTTACCATCTCAGTGGTAATAACGCCAGGAGCGGAGATACCAAGGAAAATATCGGCATTTTTAAGGACATCAGCCAGATTCCCTTTCTCTTTTGAAGGGTTTGTGTGCTGAGCGATTTCTTCTTTGGCCCAGTTCATATTATTGGGTCGTCCTTCGTAAATAGCACCGCCGCGATCGCAGAGAATAACATTTTGCGCTCCAGCAGAGAGAAGGAACCGGCAGATAGCGATTCCCGCTGCTCCAGCACCACTCATTACGATCTTTACGTCCTCTATCTTTTTCTTCACTATCTTCAAGGCATTGATGATACCTGCAAGAACAATAACAGCGGTACCATGCTGATCATCATGGAAAACAGGGATGTCACATATTTCTTTAAGACGCCGTTCAATTTCAAAACAGCGTGGAGCTGAAATATCCTCGAGGTTTATGCCGCCAAAAGAAGAAGTGATAAGAGCTGTTGTTTGTACTATCTCATCAGGATCTTGAGATTTAATGCAGATGGGGAAAGCGTCAACTCCGGCAAATCGCTTGAAGAGCACGGCTTTGCCCTCCATAACGGGAAGAGCTGCTTCTGGCCCAATATTTCCCAGCCCTAAAACTGCAGACCCATCGGTAACAACGGCAACCATATTTCCTTTGGAGGTTACTTCATAAACAGCGTCGGGATTCCGTTTAATTTCGTTGCAAGGTTCCGCAACGCCAGGAGTGTAGGCAATGGATAGATCGGCCATACTTTCCACGGGAAGTTTGCTCGTGATTGCTACTTTTCCTCTCGTCCGACGATGTGCTTCCAGTGCTTGTGCATAGATTTCTTCTTTTCTCATTGTGTCCTCCTTGTAGGTGTTCTTTGTGAGAGAAAGTTACAAAACTCGACGAATAGTGTCGATGATCTCCCCATCTCAATATTCTACTTGTCCAACCACCTTTTCGTCTCGGGTTAATGGGACAGGATTTCCCGTAATTTTTCTTGATATTTGCTGTAATTCGTGAGCATCCCTCTACAGGAAGGTTTGCTTTTTCTAAACGTTCCTGTAGATTTCCCCGAAGAGGATTAACAGCCATTACCCGATCTGTTACAAGAACATCCACTGTTTCCCCTGGCTCCTTTTTGTCTTTAAAATCTCCGTGATACAATTATCGCAAGAGCTTTTACGGAGGTGACATGGTGGTCGGCAACAAAAGAAAAATTATACTTCTGTGCTCTTTCATTCTTATTCTCGCACACATTCCAGCTTTTGCTTCGGGACGGGATGAAATTGTGTTTGAGCATCTTTCCTTGGAGAAAGGCTTATCACAGACCACCGTGAATGCCATTTTGAAAGACCACCGTGGATACATGTGGTTTGGAACTGATGGTGGGTTGAACCGCTACGATGGTTATACCTTTCGGGTGTTTCGACATGAGCCCTTTTCCACTACATCCCTGTCGAACAATATTGTAACGTCTTTATATGAAGATGCAGAGGGTTTTTTATGGGTGGGGACTTTCGGTGGTGGGCTGAATCGTTTTGATCCTGTTACCGAAACTTTTCGTGTGTATCATTATCCACCTAACTCGAAAACGTTTCCTCCTATAGACCTGATCTCTAAAGTAATTGGAGACAAAAAAGGAAATATTTGGGTAGGAACATTCCAAAAGGGGCTTGCACGTTTCAATCCTTCAAACAACACGTGGAGTATCTTTAAAAGTGACGATGAATCAGGGCTGGGCGGGAATAAGATCACTGCTTTTTTTGTTGATACAACAGGAACGTTGTGGGTAGGGACTGATGGAGGGCTGAGTGAGTATAAAGGGAATGATATTTTCCAGACCTATCGACCGACTGTCTTTCCCTACGTTGCCATTACGGCTATTACTGATGGGCGAAAGGGGAATCTCTGGATTGGGACGGAGTCTGGTCAACTCTATCTCCTCCACACGCGGGAAAAATGGTTTGAGTATATTCCTCTTGTAGATGAAAACAACAGAGTTGTTTCTTCAAGTACCATTACGGGTTTATATCAAGATATCTTTGAAGACCTGTGGATTGTCACAGATGGAGGGGGACTTCTTCGGTATGACCGAGGAACGAAGCAGGTCCTGACCTATCAGATAGAAAGAGACAACCCTCATTCCTTGCGGGATAATAAGATCCGGGCCATTTATGGCGATAGAAAAGATACGATCTTTCTGGGAGATCTTACAGGTATCGTGTGGCTGGGCACCCATTCCGGAGGGGTAGAGAAATTTCATCTGAAGCGCCCCTTCCAACGATACAATGGCAAGTCTTTTCTTATCCGTCAAGTGTCGGGTGATAATGTGTATGCGGTCTATAAAGAGGGGTACGATTCTTTATGGGTAGGTACCTATGGAAATGGGATCAAGGTTATCATGAATAATGGAACCGTTCAGCATTATCGCCATAATCCAGATAATTCTCAAAGCGTATCCAGCGATCGAGTGCTTGCCTTTTTCCGCGATAGAGAGGGAACAATGTGGGTTGGAACAGATAATGGCCTTTGTCGTTTCAACAGATCAAATCAAGACTTTACTCTCTTTCTGAATCAGCTTTCTGAATCCTCTCTTAGTGGAAGTAACAAAATAACTTCCATATTGGAAGATTCAAACGGTACTTTCTGGGTTGGCACAATGGAAGGTTTGTATCGTTTCCTTCAGGAAGAAGGTCTTTTTTATTCTATCCCATGGTCGTCTCCCATAGCAGATGTTTTAAAGAAAGATCTTATTTCCTGCTTATTTGAAGATAGCCAAAAGACCTTGTGGATAGGGACTGTAAGCAATGGTTTTTATTGCATTGATCTTCAAAATAACAGTGTAAAACACTATTTCTATGATCCCACCAATTCTCAAAGCTTTCCGGGGAATAGAGTTTTTTCTATTTATGAAGACCGTGACAGGACTTTTTGGATAGCGACAGCTGAGGGACTCTGTCGTTTCGATAGGAAGTATGAGACCTTTTCCCTCCTCACATCAAAAGATGGCTTTGTGAGCGACTCCATTCGAGGAATCTTGGAAGATAATTATAAAAATTTGTGGATCAGCACTGGAAACGGTCTTTCCCAATATGATATTAAGACAGGCGCTGTTCGAAATTACAATCTGGGGGATGGGCTCCAGGCAAAGGAATTTAACGCAACTGCTACTTTTAAAGATTCTTTCGGCCGCATGTATTTTGGGGGCATTAATGGCTGTAACAGCTTTTTCCCCACTGATGTCTGGGAAAACTCCCACATTCCTCCTATTGTCATCAACAGAGTATTGGTTATGAATAAACCGCTTCAGCCCTACCGTACGAAAGATGGGAAGCCGTGGGCTATCCTCAGCTATAGAGATAACTTCCTTTCCATAGATTTTTCAGCTCTTGACTACACCCATCCTGAGTCGAATCAGTACCGCTATAAACTGGAAGGTTTTGATATGGACTGGGTTTCGGCAGGGAATCGACATTATGCTCATTACACCAATCTTCCTCCTGGAAGGTATACGTTTAAAGTTATGGGTTCAAATAATAATGATGTTTGGAACAAAGAGGGAACATCATTGCTTTTGGATGTAGTTCCGCCGCCGTGGAAGACTCCGTTGGCCTATGTTGGATATATGTTTCTGACCGTTATTCTCTTCTGGTTTGTACAGAAATATCTCAAGAACCGACAAGAGAAGGAGACGGAACGAAGGTTGCGGCTTGTTACGGAAAAAAATAATGAACAGCTTCGTTGTATTAATACGAAACTTGAAAAGGCTCGTTTGCAGGAGGAGGCATATCGCGATCAATTAAGGGGCTTAGCTTCAGCCCTTTCTATGGCAGAGGAGAAAGAACGTCGACGTATTGCAGAAGAGGTACATGATTCTATCGGTCAAAATCTGGCTTTAACAAAGATTCGACTTGCCTTACTCTCAGAGTGTGTAGAAGAGAGGCAGATAAAAGATGATATTAATGGTATTTTACAAACACTTGAGGGCTCTATTCAAAGTACGAGAACGTTGACCTTTGAGTTAGGTTCACCAGTGCTCTACCGTTTAGGTTTTCCAGCCTCTGTGGAATGGCTTGCTGAAAAGATGGAAGAAAACTATGGCCTCCAGGTATCGTACGAAAACCGCGGCCTTCCCGAAAAAATGAATGATGACTTAAAAGCCTTTCTTTTCAGGGCACTACGAGAGCTTCTTATGAATGTAGTGAAGCATTCCGGAGTTCGGCAGGCTCATGTTAAAACGTCTTGTTCTGCCGGAACCATTTGTCTCACGGTGTCTGATTCGGGAAAAGGATTCGATGCTCACTCAATTGATGACGGGATCTCTAAAAAACAAACTTTTGGTCTCTTCAGCTTGAGAGAGCGCCTTTGTTCTCTGGGTGGGCACTTGGTCATCACCTCGAAGGAAGGGAAAGGCGTCCGTATAACTATATTTGTGCCAGTTAATTCCTTTAAATAACGAGAGGAGTGTACGGCATGACAATTCGCATCTTACTTGCCGATGATCATCAAATAGTGCGGGAAGGATTACGTCTTCTCATTGAACGGCAACCAGATATTTCTGTTGTTGCCGAAGCTGGGGATGGTTTTGAAGCAGTGGCTTTGGCAGAGTCGTTTCGCCCTGATATTGTAGTTATGGACATAAAAATGCCTGGAATGGATGGAATCGAGGCAACAGAAGAGCTTCAGATTCGGGCTCCTGAAACGAAAGTGGTAGCTCTTTCTATGTATGCAGATCGCAACTTTATTTCTGAAATGCTTCGGGCAGGAGCGAAAGCGTTTCTTCTAAAAGATTGTGCCTCTACCGAGTTGGTTGAAGCCATAAGGACAGTCTATGAAGGACGAATATACCTTGGGCCAAGCGTATCGAAAATAGTAGCGCGCATGTACGTGCATTTTGTACAGCAGGGAACGTCTCCGGGAGAGGAAAAACTTACAGCCAGAGAGCGGGAGGTATTAATACATCTAGCAGAGGGGAAGACCAATAGAGAAATAGCAGATCTTCTCCACCTGAGCGTAAAAACCATCGGCACCCATCGGCAAAACATGATGCGAAAACTTGGCTTTGAGACCATAGCAGATTTAGTGAAATATGCTATTAGAGAAGGTCTTATTTCCTCAGATCAACAGTAGTTAAAGCTTGTGAGGGGAAGGGTGAAGCGAAGGATGTTATACAGAGAAACTTCCGAAGGACAAGAAGAGTACAGATCCGAAGCGAAGGCAGGAGCATTTGGGAAAGAAAATTCCATTATAGGGAGTTGTGTCCATTTGCGACAAGGGGTTCGGTTATGACTCTTCACAGAGACGCGAAAAATATTGTTCAGTATGCTATCGACGCTGTTTTACCAGAGCGTGCGGTACGGGAGCAGCTTCGGAAGAAACCTTGTAAGGGGCGAATTATTCTTGTTTCTATAGGGAAGGCTGCCTGGCGCATGGCAAAAGCCGCTGTAGATGAGGTAGGGGATCAGATAGAAAGAGGTATCGTCATTACAAAGTATCATCACAGCCGTGGCCCTCTTGCTAACCTCTCTATTTGGGAAGCGGGGCACCCTCTGCCAGATGAAAATTCTTTAAAGGCTACATCAGAAGCGCTGAAAATTACCAAAAACCTTTCTGCAGACCATCAGGTACTCTTTCTTGTTTCTGGAGGTGGTTCCGCTCTTTTTGAGAAACCTAAAGAAGGAGTAACCCTTGAAGATTTTATAGAAATTACAGATCAAATGCTCCGTTGTGGCGCCAATATTGTGGAAATAAATGCAATTCGTAAACGTCTTTCCGCTGTAAAAGGTGGGCAATTTGCCCAATGGGTAGCTCCAGCTCATATTTACTCTATTGTCCTTTCTGATGTTTTAGGAGATCGCCTCGATAGCATCGCTTCTGGTCCGGCTTATCCTGATGCCACTACGTCTAGACAAGCTTTAGAAATTGTTTCTCGTTACAATCTCGCCATGAAACCTTGTTTCTTTAAGATCCTTGAAGAGGAGACGCCGAAAAAAGTAAGCAATGTAGAAACATTTATTTCAGGGAGCGTAAAAACCCTCTGTGAAAAGGCTGCGGAGAAGGCTCATGATCTCGGATATAAAACTTTTATTTTGACGACAACACTTAACTGCGAAGCAAGAGAAGCGGGGACTTTTTTAGCTTCGATAGCGAGAGAAGAAAGAGCCTATTCTCGTCCGCTTGAGCCTCCTTGCGCCATTATATTGGGTGGAGAGACAATTGTTCACTTGAAAGGGAAGGGGAAAGGGGGCCGTAACCAAGAACTGGCTTTGGCTGCGGCTTTGGAGATACAGAATATGCCTGGCGTTGTTCTTATTTCTGTTGGATCTGATGGCACCGATGGGCCTACTGATGCTGCTGGAGGTATAGTGGATGGGAAGACAGTTGAAAAAATATATCATAGAGGAGCAGATCCCTACACCCTACTTGAAAACAACAATGCCTACCACGCCTTACACATGGCGAACAGCCTCATAAAAACAGGTCCAACTGGCACGAATGTGAACGATCTTACAGTGTTGCTCGTAAAGAAGCTGTAACGGGCTGACCAGGTACGTATTTCCCCTCTTTTGTTTCATCCTTTTTTTGATAAAATGTTTTCTTGTAGAAATGTTCCCAGGTTTTTTAAGAGAAAAATTTATAATTTAAAACATGTAAATATAGAGACCCTACAATGATATCTAGGTCTAAAGTATCATCTTGATCTTCCTGATTTACTGAGAAACATCATCCTTTGTAGCGTTTAAAGGATGTATTTTCAGCTATTTGCTGATAGTACTCTATGGTGGCTGTACCTAAAATGTGATGTTGGCAGTACAATAACGAAGGAGGGTGCAGTCGAATGCAAGAAAAGAAAAAAAAGCTCGGTCTTCTTCCACGTCTCATTATTGCAATTGTTTTAGGAATAGTGTTTGGGGCTTATATGCCGGAAGTAGTAGTTAGAAGTCTAGCTACTTTTAATGGTATTTTTGGGAACTTCCTCGGTTTTGTTATTCCTCTCATTATCGTCGGATTTGTGGCCCCAGGCATTGGAGATCTCGGAAACAACGCAGGGAAGATCCTCTTCCTTACGGTGGTGATTGCGTATGTTTCTACCCTTATTTCAGGGACTGTTGCATATACAGTAGATACGGCGATTTTCCCTAGAATTATACAGGAAGGCAGCATGTTGGCTTCAGCGACAAATCCTGAGGAGGCGTTGTTGGCACCGTACTTCAAAATCGATATGCCGCCTCTTATGGGTGTTATGAGTGCCTTGCTCATTGCCTTTATTCTTGGCATCGGAATGGCCGTTATCAATAGCAAAAGCCTCAACAGCGTTATGCACGAATTTCAGTCGATAATAGAGAAACTGATCAGTGCTGTTATCATCCCCCTGCTTCCAGTCCATATTTGTGGTATTTTTGCTAACATGACCCATGCTGGTGAAGTTCAAACGATTATGTCGGTGTTCTTGAAAGTGTATGTCGTTATCATTGCTCTTCATATTGTGATTATTCTTTTCCAGTACACTGTTGCTGGAGCAGTAGCGAAAGTAAATCCCTTTAAAGCTATTAAAAATATGATTCCAGCGTACCTTACAGCGATAGGAACGCAGTCTTCTGCTGCTACAATCCCTGTAACCCTGCGCCAGACACTAGAAAATAAGGTCTCTCCCCGGGTAGCACAGTTTGTTATCCCCTTGTGCGCCACTATCCACTTGTCGGGCAGCACTATTACCCTTACGAGTTGTGCCATTGCCGTTATGATGCTTCACGGAATGCAGTTCTCTTTTGCTTCAATGTTTCCTTTTATCATTATGCTGGGTATCACCATGGTCGCAGCTCCTGGCGTTCCTGGCGGAGCTGTTATGGCAGCCCTTGGTGTGTTGGAGTCCATGTTGCATTTCGATCCTAACATGCTGACCCTCATGATCGCTCTCTATTTGGCTCAAGATAGCTTTGGCACAGCATGTAACATTACAGGTGACGGAGCCATCGCATTGCTTGTAGACAAAATGACAGGCAGCTCATCAACATCAACGTCGTCAACAACTACGTCGTCAACAACTACGACGTCAGAGGCTTATACACATTAGCATAAAGAGGAGGACCTCTTCGGAGGTCCTCCATATTTTTGGAAAAATGTTTTCCGCAGTAAATTGTGAAGGGGGCATGGGTAGTGAAAAATATTTTAGTTACAGGTTGTTTAGGTCAGATAGGAACAGAATTGGTAAAAAAACTTCGTAAGGGATATGGTGCTGACCATGTTGTTGGTTCTGATGTGAAGACAACTGGCGTAGAAAAACTAGGAGATGGCCCTTTCGAAATCCTTGATGTTCGAGAAAGCCAAACTATTGCAGGGCTTGTTGAAAAATATAATATCGATACAATTATGCATTTGGCGGGTTTGCTTTCAGCTGTGGGTGAAATGAAGCCTCAGCTCGCTTGGCAGATCAATGCAGGTGGGCTTTTTAATGTTCTTGAAGTGGCGCGAGAGAAGAGAACGGCCATCTTTTTCCCAAGTTCTATCGCGGCTTTTGGTCCAGGAACGCCTTTAGACCATACTCCCCAGGATACAATTCAGCGCCCAGCCACTATGTATGGGATTACAAAGGTAACAGGAGAGCTGTTGTGCGATTACTACCATCTGAAATATGGCCTTGATACTCGAGGTGTTCGTTTCCCAGGACTCATCTCTTATGAAACAGAGCCTGGCGGTGGTACGACTGATTATGCAGTGGATATCTATTATAAGGCTATTACAGATGGTCATTATGATTCTTTTATCGCGGCAGGAACATATATGGATATGATGTACATGCCAGATGCCATCAATGCTGTGGTTCAGCTCATGGAAGCTGATGGCGCGAAGTTAAAGCACCGCAATGCTTTCAACATTTCCGCCATGAGTTTTGAGCCGGAAGAAATTGCGGCCTCCATTCGAAAATTCATGCCCAATTTCACTATGGGCTATAAAGTAGATCCGGTACGACAGGCTATTGCTGAGTCGTGGCCCAATTCTCTGGATGTACATGCGGCAAAAGAGGAGTGGGGATTCAATCCTCAGTATGACCTGGATAAAATGACAGAGGATATGTTAAAGCACCTGAAAGAAAAACTGCTTAAAAAATAAAAAAGGGGAATTTAGTTCTTATGTCACAAGATTGCTAGTCACCCCATAATAACTCCATCTAGTATATCTATTAATGGGGCCTGTAATGGAAGATGTATTTCCCATATGAAAAAGCAGGGGGCGGCAATAAAGAGGAGTGTTCCAATTTTATAAAGGGGGAAGAGATATGACTGTGAAGAAAACATTTATTACAGAAGAATTGGCCCGACTTAAACAAGAGGGACTTTACACAAATATTCCTGTAATTTCCAGCCCTCAGGGAGCATGGGTTGAAATTGGCGGCAGAAAATATCTTTCCTGCTGTTCTAACAACTATTTGGGTTTTTGTAATGATCCATCTCTCATAGAGAAAGTAAAGAAATATGTAGATACGTGGGGAGTTGGTCCTGGAGCTGTCCGGACCATTGCGGGAACTTTGGCTATTCACGTTGAACTTGAGAAGAAACTCGCTCAGTTTAAAGGGGCTGAGGCAGCGATGCTGGTTCAGTCCGGCTTTTGCGCTAATCTTTCTGCCATACCACCCCTTGTAGGGAAAGAAGATTTGATTTTTAGTGATGAGTTGAACCATGCCTCTATTATTGATGGGTGCCGCCTGAGCCGTGCTGAAGTTGTGCGTTTTAAGCATGCGAGCCCATCAGACTTGGATGCTCAGCTCTCTCTCTATGACGATCGTAATTGCCGGAAACTTGTTATTACTGACGGCGTTTTTTCAATGGATGGAGATATAGCCCCACTGCCTCAGCTTGTAGAGGTAGCCGAAAAGCATGGTGCCATGGTTATGGTGGACGACGCTCATGGCGAAGGCGTATTAGGGCGTGGCGGTCGAGGAATTGTAGATCACTTTAATCTCCATGGCCGTGTTGATGTGGAAGTGGGAACTCTCTCCAAAGCTTTCGGTGTCGTCGGTGGTTTTGTTGCCGGCAGTGTGGAACTTATAGACTATTTGCGTCAGAAAGCCCGTCCAAATCTTTTCAGCAGTGCTATGACTGTTCCTGATATAGCTGCCAACCTTGCGGCTCTTGAGGAACTATCTGTCAGCGAAGAGAGAGTCAACCGTCTTTGGGAGAATGGGCGTTACCTTAAAAAAGGTTTGAAAAATCTTGGATTCAATATAGGACATAGCGAAACTCCAATAACCCCTGTTATCATCGGCGAGGCCTTGGACGCAAAGCGTTTCAGTGCCAGACTTTTCGATGAGGGAGTTTTTGCAGGAGCTATTACGTTCCCCACTGTCCCCATGGGTACCGCTCGGATTCGTGTTATGGTCTCTGCTGCCCACACTCAGGAAGATCTCGATTTTGCTTTGGAGAAATTCCAGATGGTAGGCGAGGAAATGAAAATTATTTCATCACGCAAGTAGCACCAGAGAGAAAGGAGAGGTTTCTATGTTTGAGAAGTCATGGGAAGTGTTGGTAAAGACAGACCCAGCTATAGCCGATATCATAAGCCGCGAGAGGGATCGTCAGGATCATGGTATCGAGTTGATCGCTTCCGAAAATTTTGTTTCTCCTGCAGTGTTGTGTGCTATGGGGTCTATCCTGACCAATAAATATGCGGAGGGGTACCCGGCCCACCGTTATTATGGTGGCTGCCACATTGTTGACGAGGCCGAAAATCTGGCACGAGACAGAGCGAAGAAACTCTTCGGGTGCGATCATGTGAACGTACAGCCTCATTCAGGTTCTCAGGCCAACATGGCAGTTTACTTCACATGCCTTAAGCCAGGGGATACGATTTTGGCCATGAACTTGTCCCATGGCGGACACCTGACCCACGGTTCCCCAGTAAACTTTTCAGGGAAGCTTTATAACATTGTTCCCTATGGAGTCAGCCGAGATACGGAGACCATCGACTTTTCCGAAGTAGAGCGGCTGGCGTTGGAACATCATCCGAAGCTTATTGTATGCGGAGCGAGCGCCTATCCTCGCGAGATTGACGCTGAGAGATTCAGAGAGATAGCGGACAAAGTAGGCGCTCTCCTCATGTTTGACATAGCCCATATAGCAGGACTCGTGGCAGCTGGACTTCATAAAGATCCGGTTCCCTTCTGCGACTTTGTAACCACCACGACCCACAAGACCCTTCGGGGTCCCCGGGGCGGTATGATCATGTGCCGAGAGCAGTATGCGAAAGACCTGGACAAGAGCATCTTCCCGGGAATGCAGGGAGGTCCTCTGATGCACGTGATCGCGGCGAAGGCAGTAGCCTTTGAGGAAGCCCTTCAGCCGTCCTTCAAGAGCTACCAGAAGAAGATAGTGGAGAACGCCGCCGTTTTGGCTGACGAGCTGTTGAGCCACGACCTTCATCTCGTATCAGGTGGAACGGACAACCATCTGATCCTCATTAACCTTACGAGCCGCAACGTGACAGGCAAGGCAGTGGAGGCAGCGCTTGACAAGGCTGGGATTACGGTGAACAAGAATACGGTTCCCTTCGAGACCCAAAGTCCCTTTGTGACGAGCGGCATCCGCATCGGGACCCCGGCGGTAACCACCCGTGGTTTTGGCTCAGACGAGATGAAGAAGATAGCGGCGTGGATCAACGACGTGGTGGATAATGTAGAGAACGAGAAGGTGTTGTCGAGGATCCGCGGTGAAGTTCTGGAGCTGTGCGGAAAATATCCTCTTTACGCAGGGTTTTAATCATATCTACTCCTTTACAAAATAGTAGGCTGGGATTTTTTCCCAGCCTTTTCTTTTTTGCAGAACTGTAACTTGAATAAAAATCTTTTCCAGTGTATTCTTTCTCTCAGAATTGAAGTCCGTGTTTTGAATATGGAGGAAATTGTAGTGCATTCAATGGTTCGTCGAGCGTTGTCTTTTTCGTTAGGGGCTCTCTATTTTTCCTATATTTTAGCCCCTATTTTTTTGATTTTAGTGGGGTCTTTGGGGGCGAAATGGTTTGGTACCCTGCTCCCAGAAGGGTTTACGTGGTCATGGTATTTGGATCTTTTTTCTCAGCCCATGTACATGGATGCCTTGAAAAGAAGCCTTCTTGTAGCCTTTCTGACTGTTGTCGGTAATGCTTTTATCTCTCTTCCTGCTGTATATGCCGTTCATGTTCTTGACAGACCAGTGTTGCGATCTATCTTCAACTTTACAATTCTTTTGCCAGTAGCTATTCCTCCTGTTGTAATGGGACTCGGCATGATACAGGCTTTTAACTGGCCAGGAATGGCTCTTGTAGGTACATGGCAGCTTCTTGTTGCTGCCCATATGGTTTATACTCTCCCCTTTATGCTCCGTCCCCTCATGGCGAATATGGATCTCATCAACTGGAAAACACTGGAGGAAGCGGGATTTTCTCTTGGTGCTGGAACCATGGTTATGATGCGCCGTGTACTGGTTCCTAATCTTCTGCCAGGGCTTATTTCTGGGGCTCTTATGACATTTGCCATGTCTTTAGGGGAGTTTCAGCTCTCGGTAATGCTTACGGGTTCTCAGAGTCAGACCTATCCTGTTGTTTTATATCAGGCCTTTTACGTAAGTACGGGCTTTGCCTGTGCTGCTACTACAATATTAGCTGGACTCTCCCTTTTCTCTCTCTTTTGTGTGTTGGGGCTAGGAGCCCTTTTTGGTAAATCAGGTCACGAACAGACACTTCTCGGGAGTTGAGAAATATGAAAATAGTGAGTGTTATAGGCACATCAACTGCAGATGAAACCGTTTGGAATAATGCGTATCAAGTAGGACGGCTTCTTGCGAAAAACAGATGTGTTGTGGTGTGTGGTGGTCGCGGTGGAGTTATGGAAGCAGTGTGTCGTGGCGTCGCCGAGGGAAAAGGGATATCTATTGGTATCTTACCGGGAGAACGTTCGGAAGCTAATTTATGGGTGACGATCCCCCTTTCTACGTGCCTTGGAGAGGCGCGTAATACGGTTGTAGTTTCAGCTGGGGACGTTGTAATTTCTATTGGAGGAGCTTTTGGGACCCTCTCTGAAATAGGGTTTGCCCTAAAAATGGGGCGGCCGGTAATAGCTTTGGGGACGTGGCAGATTCAGGATGAAAAAGGCGAACCAGCGCCGCTAATTCATGCCGAAACTCCTGAAGAAGCAGTACAAGTGGCTCTTTCCATATTTGAAAATGAAAGGGACGAAAAAGAGTGAGTAGTGTAGATCTTCAACATGTAGTAAAACGATTCGGCCATTTTATTGCGGTAGATAATATTTCTTTAAAGGTAGAGAAGGCCGAATTTTTATCTCTTCTTGGCCCCTCAGGTTGTGGTAAGACTACAACGTTGCGCCTTATAGCGGGCTTTCTCCGTGCTGATGAGGGGAAAATCGTTATTGGGGGAGAGGATAAAACCCATACTGGGCCTCGAAATCGAAGAGTGGGCCTTGTCTTTCAGAACTACGCTCTTTTCCCCAATCTCAGCGTTTTTGAGAATGTAGCTTTTGGTCTCAGAGTTCAAAAAGTAAAAGAGAAAGAGATAGAACAGCGAGTTATGGAACTTTTGGAAATGGTAGGGCTTGCAGAGAAGCGTTGCGGGTACTCCAAAGAACTTTCTGGTGGACAGCAACAGCGAGTAGCTCTTGCTCGAGCTCTTGCCATTCGTCCCGATGTTTTGCTTCTTGATGAGCCTCTTTCTGCTCTTGACGCTAAGGTAAGGAATTCTCTTCGTTTTGAAATTAAAAAAATTCAAAGGGAGAGCATGATTACCACTATTTATGTGACTCATGACCAGGAAGAAGCTCTCTCTATTTCAGATAGAGTGGCAGTTATGAATCGGGGAAAAATAGAACAGGTGGGGACTGCCTGGGACATTTATTCTTCTCCTCGAACCCTTTTTGTGGCAGATTTTGTTGGTGTTAACAATATTATTACAGTTTCTACCTGTGGAGATGGGGTTGCCCATTGGCAAGACATTTCGCTAAAGCTAGCCTGTCTTGAGCGCCGCCCTGCTGGTACATATAAAATTATGGTTCGACCAGAACGTATGAGTTTGGGAACGGAACATGGCGGGTATAACGTACTCACCGGAGTTGTGGAAGGTCGGGTTTTTCTTGGTCCTCTCTCTCGCATTGCTGTAGCCATAGGGGGAGAACGGTTATTGGTGGATGCTTTGAATTCTCATGTGGTATCTATAGAACCTGGAGATCCTGTTCGCCTCGCATTTTCCCCGGAAGATGGGCACGTTTTAGAATAAAAAAGAGAATACGGAGGTTACGAAGGATGAAAAAAATTGCTACTTTAGTTCTCATAGCACTTGCTATCCTTGCATTTGCAGCCGGCTTCGCACTGGCTGCAGAGCAGGAACTTTATTCTGGCGAAAAAGAGTTGGCCGAATTGGCCAAACAAGAGAAAGGGCTTAGCAGCTACGATACAGGTCCTACTTGGGCGAACTGGCAGGGGTTATTCGATGGTTTTACAGCACGTTATGGCATTAAGCTTGTATATAATGACCTTGGGAGTGGAGCCACAGTTGTTCGTCTTGAAAAAGAGTTGAACAACCCTCAGGCCGATACTGCCTATTATTTTATGCCTTTTGGTGCTCTTGCCAAAGAGAGAGGTGTTACTCAGCCTTTTAAGCCTGTAAATTTCGATAAAATTCCAGATATTTTAAAAGATCCAGATGGACATTGGTTCTCCATTCATAAGGGAACTGTGGTTTTTGTAGTGAACAAGCGCCTAATTAAAGAATCTCCCACTTCTTGGGAGGCTCTTCTCGACCCGAAATATAAAAAATCAGTGGTATATCTAGACCCCAGAACAGCTGGAATTGGTTACGCTATTGTTATTGCCACGGCATACTCTCACGGTGGGTCCTTGGACAATCTAGAGCCAGGAATCGATTACCTTGCAGAACTTCAGAAGAACGGCAACGTTCGTATGATCGAAAAAACAACTCCTTTCGATAAGTTTATTAAAGGTGAAATCCCCGTGTGGATTACCTACGATTGGAATGGGTATCGGGCTAAATATATTGCCGGTCTTGGCGATGATGTAGATATTATTATTCCCGAAGAGGGGACTATAACGTCTCCCTATGCTGTCAGCATGGCGAAAGGAGCTCCGAATCCTAATAGTGCCAAACTGTGGTTGAACTATATCCTTTCCGATGAGGGGCAGCAGACCTTCGCAAAAGGTTTTGTTCGGCCCATTCGTGATGACGTAGAGCTTCCCGAAGAGGTTGCTGATAAGTTCCTTCCTGCCTCTGAATATGAAAAAGCTAAGAACGTAGACTGGGTTGCAGCTCAAAAAGTGCAGGAAAAAGCAGCACAGATGTGGGGCAACAAAGTCTTAGGAGAGAATTAGACGTTAATGGAATAAGGGGCGGCTTCCCTTTCCCGCCCCTTTTATTTGAAGGAGTGAACATCTGTGGAGAGACGTTACGTAGCATTTTTCTTTCTTGTCCCCCTTGTGCTTTTACTGGGGATTTTTCTCATATATCCATTGGCTCTGGTTTTTATCGAGAGCGTAAGTATAGATGGGCATATTTCCCTTGCTAATTACCTTATGCTCTTTACTAAAAATCTTTACCGGGAGTCTCTTGGTACAAGTCTTGCCCTCTCTTTCTCCACAGCCATTTTAGGGACAGTTATCGGCTTGCCCCTTTCCTACATCGTCTATAAAAGCCAAGGACGTTTCCGACAGTTTCTCATGGCCCTTACAGCTGTTCCCTTAACGTTTAGTGGCCTTGTGATAGGCTTTATGTTTATCATTTTGTTAGGTACAAGTGGTTTTATCACCATGATTTTCAGTCAGATATTCGGGTTTAACCCCTTGGAGTTTTCTGCTTTCCTCTTCACGTGGCGAGGTTTGGTAGTGGCCTATCTCTATTTTCTTATCCCTCGAATGATTCTTACTATGACAGCTGCCTGGAGCAATGCTGACTGGAGCCTTATTGAGGCGGCAATGAATCTGGGTGCTTCCCGAATGACTATTCTTTTTAAAGTGCTTCTCCCCATGTTAGGCCCTGCTATTTTTGCCGGATCCTCCCTTCTTTTTGCCGTAAGTATGGGAGCTTTTGGAACGGCCTTTGCTCTTACCGGTACAGGCGTTAAAATTCTTCCCCTCGTGATCTATACTCATATATCCGAGGTTTCTGTGGATATTGGGCGAGCTGACGCTCTGGCAGTGGTCCTTGCAGTCGTGACCACCGTGGTTATTACCCTTTACGAAAGGCTTTTTGCTTCTAAAGGGAGATAAGACGACAATCCCCCCCTCCTTCTATGATAAAATGTTGAGCACTACCGGAAGGAGGGAGTAGCATGGATTTTTTTATTACTGGAAGCGGTGGACAACTGGCATGTGCTTTCCAGCGCCTTTTCAAAGAAGAAGATCTTTCTTTTTCTGCATACTCCCGCCAAGAACTAGACATAACAGACATAGGGCGTCTCAGAAGGCGCATAGAAGAAGATAAGCCGAACTGTATTATCAACTGCGCGGCGTGGAACGACGTAGACGGTGCGGAACAAAATTGGCGGGGAGCGTATATGGTTAATGCCATGGGCTCCAAAAATGTAGCTATAGTTGCCGGGGAGCAGGGTATTCCCCTCATCTCTTTCAGTACAGACTATGTTTTTAATGGTAAAAGCGTACGCTCGTGGACTATTGCTGACGCACCTGACCCTCTTAATGTGTATGGGCGCAGTAAGCTTTTGGGAGAACAGTTTATTCGGGATCACACCTCTCGGTTTATTATAGTAAGGGCGAGTTGGGTTTTTGGACCTGAAGGGAAAGAATCATCAAATTTCCTCAAAAAAGTGTTTCAATGGAGTCTGAATCAGCGAGAGCTTCGAATTGTCTCAGATCAGATATCGAGCCCTACATATGCTCCAGATCTGGCAGAGCGAGTATTGGAACTCCTTTATCGTCGGGAATGGGGACTCTACCATCTTTCGTGTGCTGGTCGGTGTAGCCGTTTTGAATGGGCTTCTTTTGCTCTTAAAGAACTGGGATGGCAGGGAACCATAGAACCAGCACGAAGCGAAGATTTTCGGCCTTTAGCTCAGCGCCCGGCAATGAGCGCATTAGATTCTTTTCCCTTAGAGGAGTTGAGTATTCGTATGCCTCGTTGGGAAGATTCAACTCTTCGTTTTTTAAAATCTATTGGACAGAAGAATGGTGACATTAATGACATATAGTGGACATTTTGATGGAGCTTCCCGTGGAAATCCAGGTGAAGCAGGAGCAGGAGCCCTGCTTTATGACGGAGAAGGCAATATTATATGGCAAAAAACGACGTATCTTGGCTCCAAAACGAATAATGAAGCAGAATACGAGGGATTGCTCATGTTGCTTCGCGAAATAAGAGAGCGGAATATAGAGCAAATTGTTATTCGTGGAGACAGTCGACTTGTAATCTGCCAGATGAAAAAAGAGTGGAAAGTAGCCAGTCCCCATCTTAAAATACTTTGGGAAGAAGCCCAGCGTTTGATCCGTGGCCGCTCCATTGCCTTTGAATGGGTCCCAAGGGAGGAAAACAGCGATGCAGATTGTCTGTCAAATCAGGCCATAGACAAACATTCTGCGGATAAGCCTTCCGTCAATGTTTTTGATCCTTCTCGCCTTGAAAAGGTGGCGCCTTCTATCTTTATTGCCCATGGGACGGAAGATTATGCTGTAGATGTGAAACATAAGGCATGTACCTGCCTGGGTTTTATGCACCAAAAGCGCTGTAAACATTTAGACGCGGCCCTTTCCCTCTTAAATGGCGCTAAGTCTTGAGACTCTATTATTGAGCTCTCGATAAAAAGTACCCTAGTATTAGGAGGCATTTGTTATGGCGTCGCAACTTGATAGAAGAACTTTCCGACTCTGCTGGCTCGTAACATATTTCAGTCAGACATTTGTCTCTATGTTCTTTCTCTATCCAGTGGCCATTCAACAGCAGGGATTTCCTTTTATCCTTACCGGGTGGCTCATGAGCATTTTCAGCGTCACATCTACGCTGGTTCGTCCTTTTAGTGGAATAATAACAGAGCGGATAGGCGTTCGGAAAAGTTTGCTCATAGCTTCTATTTTTCTTTTTGCTTCATCACTTCCGTTGTTGTGGGTTCAGTCTTTTTCCGGCCTCATGATCTTGCGGGCGTGTATGGGCTTCTTCTATGGAATTGTGATGGTAGCTATTACTACGTATCAGGCCCTGAGCATTCCGGCCGATCGCCGGGGGCGTTTGTACGCCTGGATCGCTATTGCGTATGTATTGCCTCTCGTAACAATTCTTCCAATAGCCGAATTCTCTCTCTCCCGTATGGGAACGAGCTTTTATCTTATTTTGGCCCCTCTTCTTGTCCTCGCTCTCATTTTTTCTACGAAGTACCTTCCGCGTCTCGCCGAACTGGAACATTCCGATGAAGATGACTCTCCTTTCCCCCATAACAGGAACCAGGCGCAACAATGGGGAAGTTGGAAAGAGATGTTTTCCGTTCCAGGTTTTTGGCCTCTTATGGCGACTCTTCTGACGTGGTCTCTCGTCAATTCCTCTACCTTACAATATATGCCCTCCCTTATTCATTCCAGAGGAATGATTGCCAGTGCTTTTATGATGACAAACGCAGTAGTTTCTCTCTTCTTGCGCTTCCTTGCCACGGGAATTATGGACCGCATAGACCGCACGTTGATAGGAAGCCTTTCCATTGCTCTTATGGGCGCTGTAGTGGTAGGTGCAAAAGTAGCTTTCAGTAACCAGGCTTTCTGCTTTTTAGGAGCTATTTACGGGATAGGCATGGGAATGGGTTTCCCTGTAATGCTTGCTTTAATGCCAGATATATTCCCTCGCCATCTTCAGCCGAAGGGAGTGGCGGCGGGGACTCTTCTTATGGAAGGGGGCTTCATTATAACTCCCTTCATTATGAGTTATGGAGGCTTTCTATGGGGGCTGGAGAATGTTTTGGCTCTTATGGGCGCTTTTGGATGTGCAAATGGATTGTTCCTTGCTTTTAAAGGCTGGAGGCGCTCACGTCGGTGAGAGTGGGCGTCGCATCTATAAGCCTTCGAGTGTATCTGTGTTTTGGGAAGGATAAGAGCTTTTGCGTTGCTCCCTCTTCGCAGCATTCCCCCCGTAACAATATCATGCCTTTCTCTGCTGCAGCCCTGGCGAGATAGAGATCATGTGTAACGAAAATCATAGACATGCCGTATGTTACTCTCTCACATAAAAGATCTACAATATCACTTCGAGTCGAGGCGTCTTGCATGCTTGTAGGCTCATCGCATAAAAGAAGCTCTGGTTCTAAAATCAGAGCTCGAGCCAAAGCGATACGCTGTCTTTGCCCTCCAGAAAGACCAGATCGAACGCGGGTGGAGAGAAGTCGATCTTCCCGTATCCCTAATTTTTCAAGAATATTTCTAGCTCTACCGTACGCTTCAGAGCGGCTTTTTCGCCCATATACGATAATCCATGGTTCTGCTACAGCATCTATAACTGTCAATGTGGGAGGCAGACTGCCGTAAGGATCCTGAGAAACATAACCACATCGTCGTCGAAGCCCTATGCGTTCTTGACGCGAGCAACGATGTATATTTCCCCCGAAAAGAAAAGACGCTCCTTCTGTAGGAGAAATAAGCCCTAATAAAATTCGTAAAAGAGTTGTTTTGCCACTACCTGATTCTCCAATAAGGGCAAGACTTTCTCCCTTTCGTAATATGAGATTTATATTTTTAAGAGCCCAACAACCACGTTCATTTCTTCTCCTGGATGGGAAGAAGACGCTAACCTTTCTTGCCTCTACGAGGAATCCGTTTGTCATGACCAATCTCCTTCTATCTTTTTCAGAGCTTGAACAAGCTGAATTGTATGAGAGTGACGAGGAGCGTTCACTATTTTTGAGGGGCTTCCTTCCTCAACAATCTCTCCGCTTTTCATTACTGCTATCTCATCACAAATATGGGTAGCTAAAGGGAGGTCATGGGTTACGAAGAGCATGCCCATATTTCGTCTTTTTACTAAATTCTTTAGCATAGATATAATCTCTTTCTGAGTAATTACATCAAGAGCAGTTGTTGGTTCATCTGCGAGAAGGAAGGCTGGATCACACGCTAAGGCAATGGCTATGGCCGCTCGTTGCTTCTGCCCTCCAGATAGTTCATGGGGGTATCTTTTTGCAAGAAAAACTTCAAGTTCGGCCTCTTCGAGCAGAGAGGCGCATCTCTTTTTGGCAACTGAGCCGGAAAGTCCAAGATGAACCTCTAAAACTTCTTCTATATGTTCTCCTATGGTGAGCACTGGCGTAAAGGAATTCATAGCTCCTTGCGGAACCAGCGCTATCTCTTTCCATCGAATAGAGTTCAACATACTGTCATTAAGAGTTAAAAGGTTAATATTATCGTAAATAATGGCCCCTTCTACCGTGACTTGGGGAGAAAGGAGCCCTGGGATAGCCATGAGGAGAGAGCTTTTCCCACTTCCAGATTCTCCTACAAGGCCCGTAATGGTGCCTTTATGGAGAGTTAGAGATACGTTCTTGATGGCGAGTACCTTGTTTTTCCCTTCATAGGTTACGGAGAGGTTGATTATATCAATCATGACCGCGCTTCCCCCTTCAAAAGAGGATCCACTCGTTCTTCTAAATATTTCCCCAGATCAAGAAAAACCAGACAGAGCAATGTAATCCCCAACCCTGGGGGAAGAAGTAGCCACCAGGCTCCTTGAGAGAAAGCGCCAAAAGCATAAGCTTCGTGAAGCATCCGCCCCCACGAAATGATGCGAGGATCTGAGAGCCCTAGAAAAGAGATACCTGCCTCAGATAGAATGGCGCCAGGAACTCCCAAGGCGATATTGGCCAAAAGCAGGGGGAGGGTTTCTGGTAGCAAGTGGCGCCAGAGAATATAATGAGTCGGAGCACCAAGACCTCGCAAGCCCTCGATGTAGCCGCTATCTCGCAGAGTAAGTGTCATTGCTCGAACTGTACGAGCCGTCCCCATCCATGAAAAAAGCGAAAGAATAAGAACCAATTGCCAAAGGCCCTTCCCCCAAAAAGCGGCTAAAACCATGAGGATGGGGAGGATTGGGATGGAGAGAAGCACATCTACACCTCTCATAATGAGGGCATCAAGCCATCCCCCAACATAACCACTTAAGAGTCCAAAAGAAAGGCCTAGAAAAGTGGCCAGAAAGGTTGCGCTGATCCCCACTATCAGGGAAACTCTCACCCCCTCTATAAAAAGGAGCAAGACATCTCGGCCGCGCTGATCTGTTCCTAACGCTCCCCACCGCCCTCCCTCTATATGTAAAGCGAGGTCTCCCTTTACAATATATTCTGGGTGATCAAAAGCAAGAGTGTACTCTCCCTCTTCAGGGAAAAGAACCTGAGGAACTTGTGCAAAAGGAGAGGCGCCAAGCATCTCTTTAAAAGCCATGTCCCGCCCGTCTATCTCCAGAGTTGTTTCCCCTTGAGGAAAGAGCAGCAAAAAAAGTTCTCGATCTGGCATTATCCAGAGGAGAGAGACAGGCTTTGTAGCTACAATATACCCTACGAGACGAAGGCGAGCTGGAGGGCTATATGTCCATGCAATAGAGGATTCCCCTTTGTTTTTCGATATGGCGAGGTCTATCGTAGGAGGAAGATTGTGACGTAGCCATAGTGGTTTCGCAAAGGGCGGTGCTACTTCATCAGAAGGAGAAATGCTAAAAAGGGAGGGGCCCACCATTGCCAAGAAGAAGAGGCATAGGAGGACACGGAAGCTCCATCGTCGATGCAGCTCCATTATTTTTCTCTCCTTTCAAAACGAACCCTCGGGTCTACTATGCCGTAAAGAAGGTCAGCAGCCAGGTTGCTGAAAATTGTCAGTAAAGCGAGAAGATAGAAGGCAGCGCTGGCAGCAGGATAGTCGCGACCGGTTACAGAATCGAAGAGGAAACGACCTACTCCATGCAGAGAGAAAACAGTTTCTGTAATGACTGCCCCTGAAATAATCCCTGGTATGGAGAGGAGCAAAATAGTGAGGAGGGGAGGGATAAGAGTGCGGAAAGCGTGATTCCAGACAATTCGTTTTTTCGGGAGGCCTCGAGCCTTTCCCATGGCAATAAAATCTTCCCCCAAAACTTTCACCATAAGGTTTCGCACATAGAGAGCCCATCCTCCAAAACTGAGAAGGACTAAAGATCCTACAGGCAACATAAGATGCCACACGTAGTCGATTATGGAGACCCAGAATCCTTGAGGAGGAGGGATGGAGACACTGCCTCGAAGTGGGAAGAGGGGAAGAGCGTAAGCAAAAGCCATAAGTAGAATGAGTTGCAAAAAGAAAGAAGGAAAAGAGAAGGAAAGAGCGCCGCCCCATAGAACAATTCTCTCTCCCCAGCACCCCCTTTGTAACGCAGCTCGTATACCAAGCCATGTGCCAATACCTGCAGAAAGGAGCAACGCTGATCCGAGCAGCGCAATAGTATTGGGGAGACGGGAGGATAGCTCTTCCCAAATAGGCCGAGCGGTGAGAAAAGACAATCCAAAATGGAAAGTGACCATTTGTTTCATATAGAGAATAAATTGAGTCTCCAGAGGCTTATCCAGACCGTATAGACGTTGCAATTCCATCTTGGCTTCAGGAGAAAATCTGGGATCCAGAATGGTTCCTACAGGATCTCCCGGCATAAGGCGGAAGAGCAAAAAATTTAAGACAAGAACAATGAACAGAACGAGAATGGAGCCTGCTATTCGTCGAGCCCAGTAATTTTTCATGGTTGATCCCTCATTTGCGAAGAAGCCAGAAGTGGGGGTTGCGTATAAAGTGAACGTACTCTCCAGGGCGATATTCTTTGAAGATAAAGGGCCCTGACCCCACCAACTGGGAGAGTCCCTCTTCGCCTTCCAACGGGGTTTGTGCTGGTTTCCAACTCTGCCAATCCGATACTTTTTCCAGTATATGACGAGGAAAAATAGGGAGCCCCCCAATATTATGGAGATGCCAATAGCTCGTGGTCTTCATAGTAACCTCCAAGGTGTATTCGTCAGGCGTCTCAACTTTATCAACATCACTCACAGCATCATAAAATCGAGGTGGCCGATGTTTTTTAAGAAAGCTAATAGTAAAAGCAGGGTCAGAAGCTGTCAGGGGACGTCCGTCCTGCCACGTAACCCCTTTCCTAATATGGAAGGAGAGTTTTGTTGCCGGAAGGTCTCCCTCTCTTATAGTCTCTATCTTCCATGATTCAGCGATCCATGGAAGATCGCCCAGGTTTTCAGGATTTATTGCCAGAAGGGCGTCGTAAATAAGTGACAGAACGTTCCAGTCATAGGCGGAACTGGCTGTTAGAGGGTTGAGAGAGCGTGGCTCATCTGCAAGAGCTACACGAAGGGGTTCCATAGAACCTTCCCTCGGTTCCATGCGCAGGAAACTCCATATATTATCCGATGTTGTATAGGAAGTGGCATACGTCCCTTTCCACAACGTCGAAGCGGCGGATATGGAATATCGACTGTAGATCGGAACTACTGGCACAATGTCTGCCAACATCTTTTGGGCTTCAGAAGCTGCCAATCGAGCAGAGGCTTCGTCGTGGGCCCATCGAAGCCTTTCGAGAATGCTATCCAGGTTGGAATTATATATGCCAGGAATATTATATCCGCCCTTTACGTCCATAGAGGAGTGGTATAAGGCGAACAAGGAATCTGGGTCCCGTGTCATCTGCCACGCCAAAACATATGCATCGAATTTTCGCTCGTCCAGCAGTGCGATCATAGTAGAAAAATCCATGGGTTCGACCTCTATGGGAATCCCAATGGCTCGAAGAGAAGCCGCAGCTTGTTCGGCGATCTCTGCTGTTGTGGGAGCTATCTGAGCAGTAGGCGAGAGGAGCTTCTGTGGAGTAAGAGTTCTTTTAGCATCAGGTCCGGTCCCATCTGGAGATACGAGGATGCCATTTTTGTTCCAGCTCCAGCCAGCTTCCTGTAGACGTTTTTTCGCATGATCAGGGTTATAAGGGTAGGTAACCACATTTTGTTCAAAGTAGGGAGAAGCTGGAGGTAAAAAGGTAGACAGTGGCTCTGCATAGCCCGAGAAAAGGTCTCGTACCAGTTTCTCTCGTGGAATTGCCTCGCAAACGGCCTGGCGTAACGCTACAGAGTTCCATGGAAAGGCTCGTAAATTAAAACCGAGGAAAAATCCGTGGAATCCTTTTGCAAGAGACATGCCTATTGAGAGATTCTGAGACAACCTCTCAATATCTACAGGTCGAGCAATATCACTGAGGATATGAACCTGCCCCTTCTCCAGAGCCAAAAGTTGGGCATCAGGATCACGTACAATTATCAAATATAAATCTGTAACACGAGGACCAGAAAAAGAGCTCATCTCAAAAGCTCTTGCAGACACTGGTAAAATCATGACGAAACTAAGAATAAAAATAGCTACAATTATCAGTGTACGCTTCATCTTCTCACCCCCATAAAATGGTGCCAGGTCTTGAATTGCGCAGCGTTTTTATAACTTCATTTTTATCGTGTTCTTTTTATTGTCCATTGTAATATTATTTTTTATTCCTGCCCCATGTATTTACCGATAAAGATGTTTAGATTGTTTCATTATATAATATAGGGATAACTATTTTTTAATATAGGGGGGATACCATGTCTATCTTAAAAGAATTCAAAGAGTTTGCCGTGAAGGGTAACGCTATGGATATGGCGGTAGGAATCATTATTGGTGGAGCATTTGGGAGCGTTGTTTCTTCTTTGGTGAATGATGTAATAATGCCGCCTATTGGGTTACTTATGGGCAATGTAGATTTTAAAGATGTTTTTTGGGTTTTGAAGGAAGGGGCGACGGCTGGGCCCTATGTTTCTTTGGCGCAAGCAAAAGAGGCTGGAGCTGTTACATTGAATGCAGGTTTGTTTATTAACTCCATAGTAAGCTTTCTTATAGTGTCCTTCGCTGTTTTTGTCCTTGTGAAAAATTTGAACCGACTAAGAAAACCATCAATGCCAGCACCGAAACCACCAGTAAAAATATGCCCGTACTGCTTCACTGAAATTCCTGAACAGGCTCTTCGATGCCCAGCTTGTACTTCTACTTTGGAAAAATAAAATAAGGCCAGATCTTGAAATGTTCAGGATCTGGCACGGCCTTATAATATGGGAATGTAGGTGCAGATTAATGGAAATATGGGGTTATAGGAGATGAAAATACGTAAGTTAAGGTTTTGCAACGCTGGATTTCTGGGCTCGGGACATGGCATCATTTGTTGTTCCTTTATACTATATGCCTTCCTCTTTTTTGCCCCAACATCTCAGGCTGTAACGATAGCTCCTGTCCTTCAATCTGATCACGGCATTGTTGTTGCGATGAATCCTGATGCCGCTAAGGTTGGGGCAGAAATTTTGGAGAAAGGTGGGAATGCTTTTGATGCGGCTATAGCAGTGAGTGTGGCTTTGGGAGTGGTAGAGCCCTATGGTTCTGGTTTGGGGGGAGAGGGGTATCTTATTGGCAGAACAGCTGATGGGGAGAGATTTGCTTTGGACTTTCGCAGCGTTGCTCCTCATTTGGCTACATATGAAAATATAAGAAAGAGTAAGATGTCATTTGCGAAGACGATGCAAACTCTGAAGGGGGCAGGTGTTCCCGGCCTTCCCGCTGCTCTGGAATACATTCATAAAAAGCTGGCAACCATGCCTTTATCGGATTTGATATCGCCGGCTATCCACTTAGCGGAAGAAGGATTTGTGGTTACTAAGGAATTCGCCCAGGCAGTGGCTTTTTACTACGATCACCTGATCCTTTCCGCTCCTGATTTTCTAAAGAACGGACAGCAACTTTGGAAAGAGGGAGACCGATGTTTCAATCTACCTTTGGCCCAAACGCTTCGCATTTTGAGTCAAGAAGGATTGCAATCGTTTTATAGTGGTTCTATTGCTGATTCTATAGAAACATTTATGAAACACAACGAGGGCTGGATTCAAAAAGGAGATCTTCAGTCTTATAGTGTATGTGCGCGAAGCCCTCTTCATGGAACGTATCGAGACTACGATATATATGTAGCGGGAATGCCAGCAGGAGGGCCGCGTCTTATTGAAACCCTCAATATTTTGGAGAAATTCAATATCTCTGCTTTTGAATGGGACGACCCATTACGAATACACCTTATGCAAGAAATTTTTATCCTTACAGCACTGGATCAGGAAAAATTCGTAGGTGATACATCTTTTGACGATCTGCCAGAACATGGTCTAGTAGATAAAAAATATGCTCAACGTCGTTTTATGGAGCTTAATCTATCTCAGGCTTCTTCCCCAGAGGAATGGAAACAACGCTACGGAAATCCTCTCCTTTTTGAAGAGGGCAAAAAATTCTCAGATATTTTAATAGAAGAAAAACCCTATAAAGCTCCTATAGAAAACAAGGAAATTGTGCCTGTAGAATCATCCTCTACAACCCATTTTGCCATAGTGGACCAATGGGGGAATACTGTTTCCTGGACACAGACCATATCCGATTTTTGGGGAACAGGCTATTGGGTAGGAGGTTTTTTTCTTAACAACGAATTATGTAATTTCCAAGATGGATCCGCACAGGGAGACCCGCTTTACATGGAAGAAGGGAAACGCCCTCGCACTACAATTGCCCCTTTAATTATAGAAAAGGGCGGAAAGATTAAGTGGGTGCTTGGAACGCCTGGAGGAGGACGTATCGTTTCCACCTTAGTTCAGGTAATAGTAGATCTTGTCGATTTTCATATGACCCTTGAGGAGGCTGTAAAAGCTCCTAAATTTGTAGGCTACACTCTGTATCCAGAGTTGCGCATGGAAGACGCTTTCCCTGTGAACACTATAAAATGCCTTGAGAAATTTTTCGGCCATACTGTGAAATTGTACCCATATCCAGATGCATTTTTTGGTGGATTAAATGCCATTGGTGTCAATGAAAATGGCATCGTTCAAGGAATAGGCTCTCTGCGCCGCAATGGTGCTGCTGGAAAATAAATGACATCACCCTTACAAACAAGAAAACAAATGACAGTAAAAAATAAGTATTTTTTAAGTACTTTTAATGGACAAAGGCAATTTTTTCACGAAAGGAGAGGGAGTATTATGACTATCGATAAGAGGATCCGCCTCTACGAGGGAGACATAACGACTATGGCGGTGAATGCCATTGTTAATGCCGCAAATACGTCTCTTCTTGGCGGTGGCGGAGTGGATGGTGCTATTCATAGAGCTGCGGGCCCCGAGTTGCTTAAAGCCTGTCGTTCTCTTGGAGGGTGTGCCACTGGAGATGCAAAGATAACAAAGGGATATAATCTTCCCGCCTCTTACGTCATCCATACCCCCGGGCCGGTTTGGCACGGCGGAACGAGGGGGGAAGCAGAGCTTCTGGCTTCATGCTACCGTCGAAGCCTGGAACTTGCAAGGGATCATGACTGTACTACAATAGCGTTCCCGGCTATAAGCTGTGGTGTCTATGGCTATCCTGTTGCGGAAGCATGCTCAATAGCGCTGAATACGATTTCGGATTTCCTGGCGAACGACCAAAAAATCAAGGTAGTTTATCTGGTTGCCTTTGGTTCGGTGATTGCGAGGGAATACGAGAAACTTGGGGTGCCTGCGGCGGAAGAAATATAATTTCGCAGAGAGGGAAAAGAGAGGCGCCGTTTTTCCTTCTCTGCTATTCCACACTGTATCCTTGCGAGCATCGCTATCCGAATCTTTTTTGATGCCACGCCCAGGCTGTTTCGACAATCTGTTCCAAAGCGGCATAGCGTGGTTCCCATTCCAAAGTCTTGATAGCTTTTTGAGAGGAAGCCACGAGTTTCGCGGGATCTCCCCAACGTCGTGCTCCGTCTATAGTGGGGACGGGATGTTGGGTTACCTTTCGTACTGTTTCTATAATATCGAGAACAGAATAGCCGCTTCCATTCCCAAGGTTATATGTTTCTATGGAGGCTTTCCCTGCTAAAAGGCGCTGTAATCCTAAGACATGAGCTTGTGCCAAGTCCGTTACATGAATGTAGTCTCGCACACACGTACCGTCCTTTGTAGGGTAGTCTCCACCGAAAATAGCAATAGACGCACGCCGCCCCAGCGCCACATCAAGTACAAGAGGAATCAGATGGGTTTCAGGAGAGTGATCTTCCCCTGTACGTCCCTGGGGGTCTGCCCCTGCGGCATTAAAATAACGGAAAGAAATACTTTTAAGTCCATAGGCGTCATAATAGCGGCGCAACACACTTTCGAGGAAGAGCTTTGTTTCGCCATATACATTTGTGGGTGTTTTGTTGGCTTCTTCTGAAATTGGCACAGTTTCAGGCTCGCCATAAACAGCGGCTGTAGAAGAAAGCACAAAAGACATAACGTTATGGCTTCTCATCGCGCGTAAAAGATTGAGTGTCCCAGTTATATTGTTCCAATAGTATCCTTCTGGTTCCTTCATAGACTCCCCTACAAGACTGAGAGCTGCGAAGTGAAGTACACCTTCAATAGGATATGTATCAAAAACTTTTTGTACAAAAACTTCATCTCGTAAGTCGCCTTCCGCGAGATAGGGAGAAAAGACAAGATCTTTATGCCCGCGGCTGAAATTATCGAGAACGACTACATGGAAGCCAGCTTCCTGTAAAGCCAAAACTGCTGTGCTACCTATATACCCAGCTCCTCCTGTGACGAGAATCATTGCTATCACCCCTTAAAAATACAAACAATTGAAGTATACCTGAAAAAGTTTGAGAGTGCTTTCTCTTTTGTGTTTTTTGTATAATTGAATAGAGAGTGCTAGACCTTTATTTAGAAATATGATAGCGTGATAAACGCTGGTTTGAGGCCGGCTATTCGATTTATTTAGGAGGAAAAATCTTGAAACAGGGAACAGTCAAATGGTTTAATGCGACGAAGGGCTATGGGTTTATTACGAGCGATGAGGGGAAAGATGTCTTTGTCCATTTTAGCGCTATTCAGGGGGATGGTTTCAAGACTCTCGATGAAGGTCAGCGAGTTTCCTTCGATGTAACAGCCGGCGCAAAGGGAGATCAGGCAGCAAACGTTATAAAACTTTAGTTTTATAACGTAACGTCAAGTCTTGAATGTATGCAATTGTGCTTAAAGTATACGAATAAAGCATGTTGATAGAGAAGGTGGCCCAAAGGTACATGGGCTGCCTTTTTTTATGTGCCACTTCCTTGCTGCTCTATACCTAAGTTATGCAATGTATCCTCTCTTTTCTGTGCCCATGCGAATTGTTGCGTGCTATACGCAATGTTGACAATTACAACTGAAAGTGGATCCGCTTTTTTCTCCTCATTTGAAACCGAATTCTATTTTTCTTAAGTATATACAAGTTTAAAAAATTTAAAGATATCCTCTTGACTGAGAAATATTGCTGTGTTAATGTTCAAATGTCCAACAGCCATACTGTAGGATATTGTTTAAAGAGAGGGGGGTGCGGAATGTTTGATTCGAAACCGCTTCTGCAAATGTGCAGTATCTGTAAGGACTTTTACGGCAATAAAGTTCTGGAAGGTATCGATTTTCACTTGAAGCGGGGAGAAATTATAGGCTTAGTGGGGGAAAACGGAGCTGGAAAATCAACCCTCATGAACGTTCTGTTTGGAATGCCTGTTATCCATGACACAGGCGGTTATAGTGGAAAAATTCTAATAGAAGGGGAAGAGGTTCATTTTACTAACCCTTTGGACGCTATTGATAACGGAATAGGAATGGTTCATCAAGAATTTTTCCTCATCCCAAGCTTTACCGCAACAGAGAATATCCTTCTCAATAGAGAAGTCTCTCGATACAACCCTTTAGTTGAAGTTTTTGGTGATCGTTTTCGATTGTTGGATAGACCCGCTATGAAAAAACGCGCAGAAAAAGCGATACAGGTTTTGGGGGTAGATATCCACCCAGATGCGCTCGTTTCAGAGATGCCGGTAAGTTATAAACAATTTACTGAAATAGCGCGCGAAATAGATAGAGAGCAGATGAAAATTTTAGTTCTCGATGAGCCCACTGCCGTACTAACGGAGTCTGAGGCAGAGACTTTCTTGAAGACATTAAAGAGACTATCTGCGAAAGGAATTGGTCTCATCTTTATATCTCATAGGCTTCAGGAAGTTCTAGATGTATGCGATCGCATTATCGTTTTAAGAGATGGCCGGGTTATTAGAGATATTCCCACATCAGAAGCGGATATTCGAAGCATTGCATCGTGGATGGTTGGTCGCGAGATTAAAGAAAGCTCAACACAAGTCAATAAAAGAGAAAAAACAAAAAGGCCTGTAGTTTTATCTGTTCAGAACTTACAAGTGGATATGCCTGGAGAAAAAGTAAAAAATGTTTCTTTCGATGCTTTTGGTGGAGAAATATTAGGTATTGGAGGACTTGCAGGGCAGGGGAAGCTCGGTATCCCCAATGGCATTATGGGATTGTTCCCTTCCAGGGGAACTGTCTTATTAGATGGCAAAGAACTTAAACTTAATGATCCTCTTTCCTCATTACGGTCAGGCCTGTCTTTTATCTCAGAAGATAGAAGGGGAGTTGGTCTTCTCCTCGATGAGTCCATAGCTTTAAATATTGCCTTTACTGCCATGCAGGTCCATGAACGATTTATTAAAAAACTCCTCGGTGGATTTATTAAATGGAGGAATGAGGAAGAATTGTATCAATATGCAGAGGACTATATAAAAAAGTTAGATATAAAGTGTACTGGACCAAACCAAAGGGTTATAGAACTTTCCGGAGGAAACCAGCAAAAAGTGTGTGTCGCAAAGGTCCTTGCCACTTCCCCTCACGTCCTCTTTGCTTCAGAACCTACTCGGGGCATTGATATAGGGGCAAAACAGCTTGTCCTTGATGTTTTAAAGGAATTTAACGAAAAATTGGGGACGACTATTATTGTGACGAGTTCTGAACTTCAAGAGCTTCGTTCTGTCTGCCATAGAATTGCAATTGTTAGTGAAGGGGAGATAGCAGATATCCTCCCAGCAGATGCTCCTTTGGAAGAATTCGGTCTCCTTATGCTTGGCAATAAGAAAAAGGAGGAAGCAACTCATGCATAACTCCCAACAAATAGAAAGAATCGTAGCGCAATTTGGTTGGCCTCGTGTCATTATTGCTTTCTTTCTTGTGATACTCTTTGCTATTGCTCCTTTTGTTGGCGTTCGCGTGGATACGTCCTTAAGCGACACATTAGTTAGGGTAGGAATGAACGGCATTATGGTGTTAGCCATGGTTCCCATGATCCAGTCTGGTTGTGGCCTTAACTTTGGGTTGCCTTTAGGTGTTATAGCTGGGCTTGTTGGCGCAGTGACATCTATGGAATTTTCCTTACAGGGATTTACAGGTTTTTTTGTAGCTCTTTTAATTGCTATCCCTCTCGCGGCTCTTTTAGGCTATATCTATGGCTGGATTTTAAATCTGGCGAAAGGCGATGAAATGATGATCGCCACCTATGTAGGTTTTTCCTCTGTGGCTTTTATGTGTATGATGTGGCTCCTTTTGCCCTATCGTAATCCACTCATGCTGTGGGGATTTGGTGGTAGTGGTTTGCGAACTACGATCAGTCTCGAAGGTTTTTGGCTTGAAGTTTTGAACAAATTTTTAGCTTTCCGTATTGGTAATTACTTCTTTTTCCCAACAGGCACCTTCCTTTTTTTTGTGGCGGCATGCTTTTTAGTGTGGGCTTTTTTCAGAACGAAAACAGGAACTGCTATGACATCTGCAGGGAGTAACCCGCAATTTGCCAGAGCTAACGGCGTTAATGTCGATCGCATGAGAGTTTTATCGGTAATTATATCTACTGTTCTGGGTGCAGTTGGGATGGTTGTGTACGAACAAAGTTATGGTTTTATCCAGCTCTATATGGGGCCTTTTTACATGGCTTTCCCAGCTGTAGCAGCAGTGTTGCTAGGTGGAGCTTCTGTAAACAAAGCGACAATTACGAACGTTGTTATAGGAACGTTGCTCTTCCAAGGAATACTGACCATGACCCCTTCTGTTATTAACGGTCTTCTAGAGACAGACATGTCAGAGGTTATTCGAATCATTGTCTCTAATGGCATGATTTTATACGCTCTTACCAGGAAAGAGCAGGTGAAAAAAAGATGAAAAAACATTCTTTAAAGGGGTTTATATTATCGAACATAGTTCCCATCATATTTCTTGTTTTCGCTCTTTTCGCCATTCCTATCTCAGGCTTAAGTTGCCACTATCTTCTTCAGGAAATGATAACTCGCCTGAGCCGTAATACTTTTCTGGTTTTATCTCTTCTTATACCAGTACTTGCCGGAATGGGATTGAATTTTGGAATGGTTCTTGGCGCAATGGCCGGGCAAATTGGTTTAATCCTTGCCGTCGATTGGGGTGTTGCAGGTATTCCGGGCTTGTTGATAGCAGCTTTGATAGGAACCCCCATATCCATTCTTTTAGGCCTTCTTTGTGGGTATGTAATGAATAGAGCAAAAGGCAGGGAAATGGTGACTTCGTATATTTTAGGATTCTTCATGAATGGGGTTTACCAATTCGTGGTTCTTTATTGTATGGGATCGATTTTCCCACTCAAAGATCCTGAACTTTTGCTCTCTAGAGGGTACGGCGTAAGGAACACAATGGCTCTTCCCGGCATTAGGAAGGCGCTGGATTCTCTTGTGACAATAGAAATACAAGGGCTTTCTATCCCTGTAGCAACTTTTGTGGTTATTTTAGCCTTTTGTCTCCTTTTGGTCATGTTTGAAAAGACAAAACTTGGGCAAGACATGCGGGCTGTAGGTAAGGATATGGCCGTTGCAGATGGGGCTGGAATTCCTGTGGAAAAAACGCGTATCGTGGCCATTATTATTTCCACTCTTCTTGCTTGTTACGGGCAAATTATCTTCCTGCAAAATCTTGGAACCATAAATACCTACAATAGTCATGAACAGACAGGTATTTTCGCTATAGCAGCGCTCCTTATTGGTGGTGCCACAGTTTCGAAGGCACGTATTTCCAATGTTTTTATCGGAGTCCTCCTCTTTCACTTAATGTTTGTGATCTCACCGACTGCTGGAAAAAATCTTATAGGGGATGCGCAGCTTGGTGAATACTTTAGGGTATTTGTTTCTTACGGGATTATTGCTGTAACTCTTTTGCTTCACGCGTGGGAACGACGTCGAGCTCGAATAGCTCGAATGAAAATGGAAGACGAAGATCTGGTTTAGAAGAGAAGAGGTGATTTGCCTTGAGCACTTTAAAGAGAAGAATACTTTTACGGACTCTTCTTGTGGTGGCTTTAGTTTTCTTTGGGGTTTTTTTAGTTTTTATAGGTAAACGGCATGTTGTCGTTTTTGCGAATGAAGAGATACAGCAAAATGGAGAAGTTTTTCCAGCTTTAGATTGTGTTCGTATTACAGCAGGAGAAGAAAAATTTGAACTTGAGTCAGAAGATAGGATTGCAATAGAAGTTGCCGGCTTAAAGAATGTCTTTTTAATAGAGACTTTATCAGATGGAGTGATTGGTAAATCTATAACTTTTCCTCTTTCTTTAAAGCTTGAGCGAATGGTTATCGTCTCTCTACCTCTTGTTGCAGCAGGTTCCTCTGATGTCATAGTGACAGAATAATCATAATGCATATATGTTGGAGGTGTAGTTCATGTCTCAGTATGAAGATCTTGCACTGAAAATGGACGAGTATATTTGCAAAAACCTTGATGAACTTGGAACACTCAGCGACTGGATAGCAGAGCACCCAGAACTCAGCCATGAGGAATACGAGACGTCCAAAGTTTTATGTGAAGCCCTAGAAAAAGAAAATTTTACAATAGAACGACCATATGCGGGGTATGACACAGGTTTCAACGCATTCTTTAAAAATAGAGGAGACGATGCCCCTACTGTAGGGCTTCTTGCCCAATATGATGCCTTACCTGAAGTAGGGCATGGTTGTGGCCATAATATGTGTGGAGCTATTTCAGTTCTAGCGGCAAGAGCTCTCAAACATGTACTGGAGAAAGAAAATATTCCTGCCCAGATCAGAGTTATTGGCACTCCGGCGGAAGAAACAACAGGTGAAAAAGTACCCATGGCAAAAGCGGGACTTTTTGACGACTGTGATCTTGTCCTCATGGCTCATCCAGAAACAGGGAGCTCTTTTATAGGTTTTAATTCTCTAGCTGTAGATCCCTTCGAGTTTACTTTTGCTGGGAAATCAGCCCATGCAGCGGCGTCTCCTTGGGAGGGAAAAAATGCTCTTAATGGCCTTCAGCTGTTTTTGCACGGAATAGATATGTTACGCCAGCATGTCAGACCAGAAGTACGTATGCATGGCATTGTTACAGAAGGAGGATCGGCGCCCAATATAGTTCCAAGCAAAGCGGCGGCGAGACTGCTTTTAAGAGCCCCTTGGAGAACCTATTTAAATGAAGTTGTAGAGCAGGTTTTTGATTGCGCCAGAGGAGCGGCTATAGCAACTCAAACGGAAGTATCTTGGAGCAAATGTGGATATAGCATGGATAATATGCTCCCCAACCCTACCGGTAAAAATATGCTCAAAAAAATTATGGAAGAAGAAGTAGGAGAGCCTATTAATGATTATCCGAGCCTTACTGGTTCTACAGATATGGGTGCTATTTCGTGGAGGCTTCCCACTTTGGAACTGCTTATTTGTGTTTCTGAACAAGAAATTGCACCTCACACTGTCGATTTTGGGCGAGCATGCCGTGGAGGCAAGGCGAGGAGTGCCCTGAGCAAAGCTGCAAGGGGATTGGCCAGGGCTAGCCTAAAAACTATTTTAGATGAAACGTTGCGAATAAGGATGAAAGAAGACTATGAAAAGCAAAAACACATTCAACTATAAGAACGTAATGAAAAGGAGGAGGTAAAGACTATACGTTTCAAAGAGTTGCAAAGGGGAAACATTGAGAGGGAACTGTGAAGATAAAAATGTAGTAGGGGGTGCTTTTTATGAAAAAGGTTGTTTGTCGTTTTTTATGTGCTGTATTTTTAGTGTGCTCTTTTTCTGGATTAGCATTAGCAGAAGCGCCATTCCATATCGGTATCGTTACTCCAACAGTTTCTCAAGCTGAAGATAATTACCGGGGAGCAGAGGCTCTATTGAAAAAATATGGTGATGTGGCGGATGGAGGCATGGTTAGACATCTCACATCTCCAGATAACTTTAACGCGGAAATGGAGACGACAATTACTCAAATTGTAAGTCTTGCCGATGATCCTCTAATGAAAGTAATTGTTGTTGATGAGGCTGTTCCTGGAACAACAGAGGCTTTTAAAAGAATTATGGAGAAGCGGCCAGATATTGTAAGACTTGCAGGTAATCCCCTCGAAGATCCTAATATGATTTGTCCAGTAGCTTCTCTTGCTGTAATGCCAGATCATATTAGCCGAGGATACACAATTATATATGGTGCGAAAGAAATGGGAGCTGATACGTTTGTCCATATTTCTTTCCCACGTCATTTGAGCATAGAACTTCTTTCAAGGCGTATGCATATAATGGAAGAAGTATGTAAAGACTTAGGTCTTAAGTTTGTTCAGGAAACAGCGCCAGATCCTACATCAGATGTAGGAGTGGCAGGCGCGCAACAGTACGTCCTTGAAAAAACGCCAGCATGGCTTGAAAAATATGGGAAAAATGCGTGTTTCTTTACGACGAACCAAACTCATATTGAGCCATTGTTGCGACAATTGACCCACCATCATGGCGGTTACTTTTTGGAAGCAGATAGTCCGTCTCCATTGAAGGGATATCCAGGGGCTTTTCATCTAGATCTTGAGAAGGAGAAGGGTAATTGGGAAGCCATTATGGCTAAAATAGAAAAAGCAGTAGTAGATGCCGGAGCTGGTGGAAGACTGGGTACATGGGCGTACTCTACTGCCTATGCTACTGCTGCAGGGCTTGGCGAGTTCGGGAAATGGGTAGTAGAAGGGAAAACCGACATTAATGACACGGAGGCGCTAAAAAAAGCTCTTGAGACATATACTCCGGGAGCATCATGGAGAACAATGTACTATACAGATAAAAATACAGGTGTAAAGATGAAAAATTATCTCCTTATTATGCAAGACTCCTACGTCTTTGGGAAAGGGTTCCTCCATTTGACGGATGTTGAGATACCTAAGAAATACTACAAAATAAAGTAAGAAATAGTTTGTTTTAGTAAGAAAGAGGGAAGCAGATAAAAGCTTCTCTCTTTCTCTTATACGAGGAGGATATGATGGATTACGTAAAAAGATTTAACAAACTTCTCGAAATTCTTCAAAATAGCAATTTAGATGGAATTTTTTTAGCTCCCTCTTCAGATCTGGAATACACCACAGGCCTTAAGCTTCATCCTGACAGTCGATTTAAAGGAGTCATGATCTCTAAAAATGGAGAATCTTTTGCTCTCTGCCCCTCCCTTTATCGCGAAGAAATGGAGGCAGCTCTTCCTGAAAGTACGGCCATTTTGGAATGGAAAGATGGTCAAGGATTTGTGGAAGTATTTAAAGATGGGATAAAAGCCTTAGGCCTTAACAATGGAAGAGTTGCATTTAATGCAGGAGTGAAAGCTGTAGATATGCTTGATGCAGTTTTAGAGACGAACATAACGTGTGTAAATGGGGCATCGGTTCTTTCGCCTCTTCGACGTAGTAAAGATGAGCAGGAACTTGATTTTTTGAGAGCGGCATCAAGAAATAATGATGCAGTTATGGAAGACCTGAAAAATTTCATCCGCCCAGGAGTTACGGAAAAAGATATAGCGAAGCATATTATGTTTCTCCATGAGAAAAGAGGGGGGGTTCCCCGGTACCCTGTTGTAGCCTCTGGAATAAATGGGTCGATGCCACATTATGGAGGCCAAGACAATCGAATTATTCAAAACAAAGACATTATTATCGTTGATACTGGGGCTTGGTATAACAGCTACAATTGTGATATGACACGAATGTTTTTTATAGGGGATCCGACGGAAGAACAGAAAAAGGTATATAGAATTGTTCTAGAAGCACAAAATGTTGGAGAAGAAGAGGCTACGCTAGGAGCCATACCGGAGGATATAGACAATAAGGCGAGAAAAGTTATTGAAACAGCAGGTTATGGTGCTGCTTTTACCCACCGTTTAGGTCATGGAACTGGTATGGATCCTCATGAAGATCCCTTTATCGTAGCAGGAAATAAAAGACCTCTGGAGGTTGGGAACTGTTTCAGCATAGAACCGGGGATTTATCTAAAGGGGGCATTTGGGGTCCGTATAGAAAATCTTATTGCTATTACAGAAACGGGTCCTGAAGTATTAAATAAACTAGATAAAGAAATGATCATTCTATAAAATTGCGAGTAGCCCTTTGAAGGGTTACTCGCAATTCTTTTGCGCATCAAGGCTTAATAATTGACTTTTAAGCATATGTTCAATGTGTTTCTTTACGCTTTCACGTGCTTTACCTATGTCTCTATTGAGTATGCAGTTTAATATTGCTTCATGTTCTGTCATCATCTCTTGCCAGCTAGACAAGGGAAGCCTTGTATATCTATATCTTTGTGCATTAATTTCTTCTCGTATGGAGGCTAATATTTTAACAGCCAAGCTGTTTCCTGCTATTTCAGCTAGATATTCATGGAATTTAGTATGTGAGGAAGGATTGATAGCTTCATTTTTATTGCCTCGTTCTAAAAAAACAATTTCTTTGAGAGTTTCAAGGTCCTCTTCTGTTGCCCGTTCTATAACCCATTCTACAATTTGTGTCTCTAAAAGAATTCGAATTTCCATTAATTCTCGTATGGAAACATTTTCCGATAAGTGTTCAACGAGCTCATTGTTTGCCAAATATCGCAGCGCATTGGCAGAAATGTATGTGCCATCTCCAGATCGGGATTCGACGATGTTATATATTGAGAGAGCTTTTAAAACTTCTCGGATGCAATTTCTGCTGACTTGAAATATCTCAGCAAGAGCTAGTTCCCCTGGGATCTTTTCTCCAGGTTTCCATGCCCCTTTTTTTACTGCTTCGAGCATTTGTTCTAAAACATTTTCATATAACGTAGATTTATTAGCAGGCTTTATCATTTATATCCTTTCTGAAGCATTAAAAATAATGTGTTCTTATTTCAATACGACCTAACGCTGTTCTTTTTCGTGTAAACGTTCCAAGATCTCATATTGGCCGTGAGACAGGTGTTTATACATAATCTTTTTGGCTTTCTCTGGATTCCGCTCTTTTATAGCTTGACATATTTCCCAATTTTCTTTCTTGAAAGCAGCAAGGTTCTCAACTGGCGAGGTTTTGAAAATAAGTCGTTGCGTCGCGAGTTCATTGCGAATAGATCCAAGTAACCGCAATAAAAAACGATTTCCCGCCATCTCTGCTAAGACATTATGAAATTTATCGTGAATATCTACATCCGGATGTTCCTCGTCTTTTAATAAAAGCTCCTCCATTTTTTGAATTTGTTGCTCAGTAGCCCGTTGTGCTGCCCAATAAGCAATTTGGCCTTCTAACAATTGCCGAGCTTCCACAAGCTCTTTTAATGTAGACTCTTCAAAAAGGCTTGCAACAAACTCAGTGTTAGTAATATTGCGAAGAGCATTTATAGATAAATACGTGCCATCACCAGGACGCGCTTCAACAATTCCTGAAAGTTCAAGAGCCTTTAAAACTTCTCGAATACAATTTCGGCTTACCCCGAAGGTTTTCGCTAAAGCTTGTTCTCCAGGCAACTTCATACCAGGTTCCCATATATTTTTTTTAATAGCATCAATAATTTGGTTGAGAACGCTTTCATGAAGTGTCGATTTACTTGCCGGTTTAAACATTATATCCCCCTTACGTATAAGACCTTGTTAAAGTATATACTATTTGAACTCCGTGAAGAGACATAAAAATAGATTTTATATTTTATATAACAATTTTATAGTCTCTCTTTCTCCTTTTTCTCCAGAATCCCTTTTTGCGAATGGGCGAGGTGTTGGATCATAGTTTCTCGTGCCTTTTCTGGAGCCCGTGCTTTTACCGCCTGACAGATTTCCCAGTGGTCTTTCCGAAATTGTTCCAGATCTGTAGAGGGCCATGACTTAAACATAATTCTTTGAGCAGATACTTCATTTCGTATGGAATCTAAAAGACGCAATAGAAAGGGATTCCCGGCTACTTCCGCCAGAAAATTATGAAATTGGTTATGTATATCTACGTTGGGAACGTCTGTTTCTTCCATCAAAATATGCTCTAAGATATTCACATCTTCCTCAGTAGCCCGTTCGGCTGCCCAGTAGGCAATTTGTCCTTCCAGAAGTTGCCGTGCCTCCATGAGCTCTGCAAGAGTGCTTTCCTCGAAGAGAGAGGCAACAAGTTCTGTATTAGCTATGTTACACAAAGCACTGTCGGAAAGATATGTGCCGTCACCAGCTCGGGCTTCGACTATCCCTGTAAGCTCAAGAGCTTTTAAAACCTCTCGTATGCAGTTCCGACTTACGCCGAAGGTTTTCGCCAAAGATTGTTCCCCAGGTAATTTCATACCCGGTTCCCAAGCCTTATTTTTTATGGCGTTGATCATTTGATGTAGCACATTTTCATGAAGAGTTGCCTTGTTTGCGGGTTTAAACATAAGATCCTCCTGTATTCAATACAGTTTTATTTATAAAATTTTATTTTTTCAGGCTTGACGTTATTGCCTTGCTGTGATAATGTTCAATTGTTCAACAGCAGGGCATAAGATCATTTCTACTATATCCTACCATTCTCTATCAGTAAAGCTCAAAGATACGTAACAATTAATGAAGGGGGAGGTTTTTTCTATGAATACGTTGTTGATGAGCCAGAATGAAATCAAAGAGCTTATTACGATGAAAGATGTAGTTGAGGCCTGCGACAAAACCTTTCAAGGAATGGGCGACGGAACTGTTATTAACCCCACGAAAGTCAATCTAGATCTTGGAGAAACAGCATCGTTCCCTCCTTATAGTGGATTTATGAATGCTATGCCTGCCTATGTTGGATGGTCAGACACGGCTGGAATAAAGTGGGCTGGCGGGTTCTTAGGCGAACGTAAAAAAGTTGGTCTTCCCTATATTACCTCTCTTATTATGCTCATAGATCCTAAAATGGGCAACTTCACAGCAGTGATGGATGGTGCATACATTACCAATCTTCGTACAGGTGCTCAGACAGCGGTAGCCCTTAAGTATCTTTTCCCTAGAAAATCTCTTCGTTTATGTCTCTATGGAGCGGGAATGCAGGGGCATACTCAGACCATGGCCATTTCCCAGCTTTTTGACATAGAAGAAGTACACGTATACGACATTAGTAAAGCAGCTGCTGAGCGCTATGCCTCTGACATGGCTTCTTATGTAAAAGGGAAAATTCATATTGCGAATACCCCCGAAGAAGCAGCGGATGGAGATGTGGTCGTTTGTGTTACTCAATCAAAAGATAAGTTTTTTAAAAATGAGTGGTTTAAGCCAGGAATGTTGCTTTTCCCTATGGGATCATATCAGGAATGTGATAATGATTGTATTTTAAACGCGGATAAAATAATAGTAGATCATATTGGACAGACCCTTCACCGCGGCGCTCTTGCAGAACTTGGTACCTCTGGACGGATCACAGAAAAAGACATTTTTGCCACCATCGGCGAATTAGCTGCTGGAAAAAAGAAAGCCTCTGTAGCTAACGGAGAAAAGATTCTCTGTATCCCCATTGGAACAGGCGCTATGGATATTGGTGTGGCTTCAGTTGTGCTTGACAGAGCTAAGAAGAGCCAACGCGGAAAAACGTACGCATTTGTATAGAACAAGCGGGTAGCGCCGCACATAAAGAATGGGTGTCGTTAGGCGAGTACGACACCCATTCTTTAAAAGAGTAAGAGGGGAGGGTCTGGGATGTCAGAGTCAAAAAGTTTTTTTAACACCATTCTTTATTGGGCAGCAAAAGCGCAAGATGTAGTTTTGGTTTTTCTGATGTCATTCATCTCGATTCTTGTTTTTGGCCAGGTTGTGTTGCGCTATGTTTTTAAAGCCCCCCTTATGGGAATAGAAGAGTTGCTTCTTTTTCCCACAACATGGGCATATCTTATCGGGGCTATAAAAGCTTCGGCAGACAAAAATCAGATAGTGGCCAGGGTGCTCGAAGTTTTTATGCGGAAACAGAAATCAGTGTATTTAGTGCGTGCCATTGCTGCTGCTTTAAGTGGAGTTGTTCTAATTTGGCTTTCCTATTGGGGATACGATTATCTCAAATATGCTCTACGTGTCCAAAAAGAAAGTCCCACGCTCTTTATTCCCATGATTTGGTCTGAGTCTCTTGTTTTTGTCAGTATGGCTTGCATGACCTTCTATACCATCGTTGAATTTTTTGGTCATGTTCGAGACTTTATCCGAACACCTCAAGACGTGCTAACCCAGATGGAAGTGGAAGAGGAGGTATATTAAATGGTATCTGTTGCTCTTATCGCTTTATTAATTCTCGTTGTATTCCTCTCCCTCGGTGTTCCTTTACCTTTCTGTTTTGGTGGAGCCCTTATGTATATGAGCATTATAGGTGGCGTATCCATGAAAGGCATGATGATGTGGGGGTTGCAACAGATTTTGAGCCCTGTCCTGCTCTGTGTCCCCCTCTTTATTTTTGCAGGAAGTTTAATGAGTCAAAGCGGTATTGCAAAATATCTACTTGATCTAGTGGACGTTTTTGTAGGGAGAGTAAAGGGTGGTTTAGGTGTTGTAGCTACAGTAAGTTGCGCCATTATTGGCGCTATCTCTGGCAGCGGTTTTACAGGAGTAGCAGCAGTGGGTCCTATCCTTATTCCACGCATGGTTGAGCAAGGATACCCAAAAGGTTACGCTACGGCTCTTGTCACAGATTCTTCTATTCTTGGGCTCCTTATTCCTCCAAGTGTTATTTTGATTGTCTACGGCTGGGTCACCGAAACATCTATCTTAGCCTGTTTTCTTGCCACAGTAGGGCCGGGAATCCTCGTTACTATTTTCTTTTCCATCATTAATCTTATATGGGCTAAACGGTTCCCTCTCAAACTGGAGCCAGAGCTTAAAAAAGAAGAAAAAATGCGCGAAATTGTTCATCGAGGTTGGAAAGCATTACCAGCCCTCATGATGCCAGTTATTATTCTTGGCGGAATTTATGGGGGAATTATGACTCCTACAGAGGCCGCAGCAGTAGCTGTTATATATGCAATTCCTGTAGGTTTCCTAATTTATAAAGGGCTTAAAGCTAAAAATTATTATGAGGTAGCCAAAAATTCTGCAATATCCGTTGGATCTATCATGGTCATGATTTTATGTAGCCTCATGCTCAGCCAGACATTTGTTATGCTTCAAATTCCTCAAGCTATTGTAAAAACTATGTTTGGAATTACACAGAATAAGGTTATATTGTTGGTCCTCATCAATCTTCTTCTTTTCTTCATAGGCATGATTGTGAATGACCTTACAGGAGTTATTCTTGTCGCGCCCTTACTTTTACCATTAGCTTTAGCCATAGGAATTCACCCTATCCATTTTGCCTCCATTCTTGGTGTTAACCTCGCAGTCGGCGGTGTCACGCCACCCTATGCGAGCATCCTTTATTTAGGAATGAAGATTGGAGAGGTGGAATTTGTTGAGATTCTTCGTCCAGCAATGACTTTTCTTTTGTTGGGCTATATCCCCGTTATGATCCTTACTACATTTTGGCCCCCTCTGTCCCTTTTCCTTCCTGGAATTATGGGATTTTTACAGTAGTGGGTATTAAGGGAAGTGGCGTCTATGAACTTTTGTCAGAACCGTAACAGACTCGTGAGTCTTTTTGATTCCCTCGGTCCTATTATGACAGGACCCTCTAGTTCTCATACAGCGGGAGTCCTCAGAATAGGGCGAATGGGCCGACTCTTTTTAGGAGGAGACCCTGAGCGCATTGACCTTTTTTTCTATGGCGCATTGGCTGAAACCTATAAAGGACATATGAGCGATTCTGCTATAGTAGGCGGCTTGCTTGGCATGAGAGAAGATTCTCCGGAAATAGGAGAAGCTCTTTCTTTGGCCGAGCAAAAAAATATCCCTGTTTTATATCACTTGGAACCACTCTCCAAAAGAAACCCGAACACTGTAGATATGCTTCTTGCGAGACGAGATCAAAGCCTTCGGGTTGTAGGAATTTCTGTCGGTGGTGGCGAAATTCTTATGACAGATATTGAAGACTTTCCTATTTACTTGCAAGGAAGCGAAGAAGGGATTCTCTTTATTGCAGATAAGCTTTTCACAAAAGAGTTTTTAGCTGAACTTTTGGAAGAGAACGTTTTATTCCTTGAAAAGAGTGTCTCGTCAAACCATGAAGAAAAGGACGTCCTTTACACCTGCCTTACGGAAAAACCTTTGTCAGATATTCAGCTTAAAAAAATAGAAAGAGAAGCAGGAGTTAGAAAGGTTTTTCCCCTTACTTGTTTGCTTGATTACAAATTGAAAAACGATGAACCCCTTTTCTCTTCTTTCGAAGGATGGCTTCACTATGCTGACTCTCTCCATATTTCTTTACCTGAAGCAGCAATTGCATTTGAAGAAAAAAGGAGTGGCTTATCCAAGGGTTTTATTCGTGAAAAGGTACAGATTGCGTGGCAAACAATGTCTCAATCTGTAGAAAAGGGGATGGGGAACGATCTTTGTCTTTTAGGTGGGCTTATGCCCCATGATGAAGGTGTAAAACTTATGGCTCTTGTAGAAGGAGGGCGATCTCTTTCTGGTGAAACTGTAGGAAAGGCTGTGGCAAGAGCGCTGGGCGTCATGACATTGAACGGATGTATGGGGTGTGTAGTAGCAGCTCCGACTGCGGGGTCAAGTGGTGTATTGCCTGGAGCCCTTCTAACAGCAGCTGAACATTTAAGCTCAGATATTGCGGAAATAGAAGATGCGTTACTTGTAGCGGCAATGACAGGGGCTCTCATCGCTATGAGGGCACCAGTTTCCGGAGCATTGGGAGGATGCCAATCCGAGATAGGTGTTGCTTCTGCCATGACTGCTGCTGCTTTAGCACAGCTTTCCGGAGGTACTGCAAAAGAGGTTGTTCATGCTTCTTCACTTGCTTTAAAAAATATTTTGGGACTTATCTGTGACCCTGTTGCAGGACCAGTTGAGATTCCATGCATTAAACGCAATGCTATAGGGGTAGCCAATGCTTTTGCGGCTTCAGATATGGCTATTGCTGGCATAGAAAGTATTATCCCGCCAGATGAAGTGGTCGATGCTCTCATCAATGTACAGAAGCTTTTGCCTGTTGAACTTCGAGGAAGCATGCGAGGAGGGTTAGCTTCTACCCCTACCGCACAAAAACTCAAAGACAAATGGTTTGCAAAATTGGGAGTAAAGAATAGTTAAGCATAAAGGAGGCGGTGTTCATGAAAAAGTTTTTTGCAGCACTATTGGGAATTTCTTTTGTTTTTGCGGCTCTCTTTATGGTAGGCGGAGAAGCTCTGGCCAAAGAGAAATCTTATGTCTGGAAGATTTCTCATATCCGCCCGGCAGATACGGCAATTGACAAAGATGTGAAGTGGTTTGCAGAAAAACTTGAACAGGAATCTAACGGTCGTATTAAGCTCCAGATTTTTGATAACAGTCAGCTTGGCGACTACACCGTCGTTCATGAAAGAGTGAGTGTTGGTGCGGTAGACATGGCCATTCAGCCTGTCGTTACCACTGCCGACAAAATGCTCCAGATATTGAATCTCCCGTACATTGTGAATGATTGGGAGGGAGTAAAGAAAAATTATGTAAGCGGCACTCCCCTCATGAACTGGGCAGCGGAACGTTACGCCAAACAAGACCTCAAAATTATTAGCGTTTGGCCGGTGTATTTCGGAGGAACCGCTCTCATGAAAAAACCTGAGAAACCTGGCGATCCTTCCGTCTCTAAAGGGCTGAAAGTCCGAGTCCCGACGCAGAAAGCCTTTGAGCTTCTGGCAGATGCACAAGGGTACATGGCTACTCCTCTTGCTTTTGCTGAAACATTTACAGCTCTTCAGACTGGAATTGTAGATGGGGCTTTTGGAGCCGGAGCAGAAGGATATTATGCGAATTTCCGCGACATTATCAAGTGCTATGTTCCATCGAATACTCATTTTGAGCAGTGGTATCTCATTATAAACATGGAACTTTGGAACTCTCTTTCTGAGGAAGATCAGGCTTTAATTACTACGTTGGCTCGCGAAATGGAAGATCGCCGCGTTGCTCAGGCTGAATCTGATCAAGCGGCAAATGAGAAGCGTATGGAAGAGTATGGCATTGAGGTTGTTCACCTTTCCAAAGAGGAGCTTCAAGCCCTTACTGATAATGCTCGAGAAAAAGTTTGGCCTGAAATGAGAAAGATACTTGGAGAGGCAAACTTTGACGAAGCTGTGAAGCTAGTTATGGATTAAAACTGTTTATAAGTAGGGGCTTCAATAAGCCCCTACTTTCTAAAAAGGGGGAATTGTAGTGTCAGAATCGTTGCTTACCATTTTGAAAAGAGAAGTTAAGCCAGCCCTTGGATGTACTGGCCCGACCTCTGTTTCTTTTGCTGCAAGTGTGGCTCAAGCAGCTGTGGAAGGGGAAGTAAAATCCATAAAAGTTGTGATGGATCGGGATACGTATAAAAATTCTATAGCAGTGGGTATCCCAGGTACATCGCTATTAGGGCTTGATATAGCGGCTTCTCTTGGTGCCGTTGCTGGGGATGCAGAAGCAGGCCTAGAGGTTTTACATAATATCACGAAGGAAGACGAGAAAAGGGCCATAGCCATGCTACCCAACACCCACATTTCTATCGATTGGACTCGAAAAGAGGTTGGTCTTTATATTGATGCTACAGTTGAAACTACAAATGGAGTTGGACGAGCAGTTGTCGTTAAAACCCATACAAATGTAGTTCTTATAAAAGCCAATGAAGAAATGATATTGGCTAAACCCCAAGAAGATACAGCAGCTTCTGACTATTCGAAAGATGCAATCCTTTCTTATAAGCTTAAGGATCTTTACGATTTTTCTTTAAGTGAGCCTCTTGAGAATTTATTATTCCTTCAAGATGCCATAGTGATGAACGAAAAACTTGCCAAGGCTGGTTTTGAAGAACAAGCAGGAGGAAAGTTTGGACAGGGGTTCCTCGATTATCCCTATATGAATCCTATTATCAAGGCTAAAGCCTTGACAGCCGCTGCCTCTGATGCACGAATGGATGGCCTGGGGCTGCCAGCCATGAGTTGTGCCACAAGTGGAAATGTTGGCATTACAGCTTCGTTACCCCTTGTTGTTATGGCTCGTGAACTTGATAAAGATAAAGAAGCGCTTCTTCGATCTCTTGCCCTTAGTTTTCTTGTCACTATTTATCTAAAG